>JAHJGQ010000029.1 GCA_018824365.1 Nanobdellota archaeon
AAATCCAAATATAATAAAATATAAAATAATAAAAGATGGTGCTGGAAGAATCTAAGAATTGTTTTGATTTTGAAACTTTCCACGAAGGAGAGAACAAAATCTTAAAGATTTATTGTGAGAAGTGTACTTTTCCCCCTTCTATTGAGTATAGTAATCTATGTATGGGTAAAACAGTTGATGTGCTATTACAAGTAAATGGTGTTACACAGATTACTCTTTCTCAGCAGCGTGAATATGAATATGATTATGATCAGGCAAATCTTTTAGTAGAACTGACTTCAGTCTACAAGCGCTTGAATAAAGAAGAACGTTTTACTTATTCAAAGGTTGTTGTCGATCCGCTTCATGAAAGATATATCCGGGGAAGTTACGCACAATTTCAACGTTTAATTTCAAAACTTCTAAAAGAAGATCCCTTGGCGGCATTTGTTGAATTGAAACGTCTAGAGACACGTGAAAAAATAAAACTTAATAATCTTATCAATCCGCGCCATTTACTTAGTCAACAGAAGTATATAGCTATGATGCAGGAAGCAATTAGGATTATCGAACAGATTAAACTTATCAAATTATTGATGCCTCATACAAAAGGGTACAAAGTAGGAGATAGATTAATTTATGAAAATGTTTTCCATCCTACTACAAGACCAGATTTTATGTACACTAAATTGATTACAGCTTTTCCAGAAGGTAATCTTTTGGAAAGTTATGATTTTAGCGTTGATAAAGATTCATGTGAAGTGAATATTTTTTCTTTTGATGATGATATCAAAACAATGTACCACTTGACACCATCAGAATTTAAGTTTACTGAAGAAGAATATGAATTGCTTGATGATGCAAAAAGAATCATGTCTGAACATAAACCAACTAGGGAAGAATTTGTTGATCCGCAAAGGATGAGGGAAGTATTCTTTAACATCGGTAAAGATTTGATCAGTGATATTATGCAGCATAAAAACATTAATTTTGATGAAGATAAAATTGACTTGATGGCACAAGCTTTGTTAAGGCATACTGTCGGTTTTGGAATGATTGAATTACTTCTTTCAGATCCAAAAGTTCAGGATGTTAATATCAATTCTCCAAATGGTGAACTGCCAATATTTATCGTTCATCAAGATCATGGGGATTGTTATACAAATATTTACCCTACTAGGTTAGAAGTTGATAGTTGGGCTACGAAACTTAGACTTATCTCTGGAAGACCTTTTGATGAAGCAGATCCAATTTTAGATACTGAACTTAAAGTGAAAGGATTTACTTCAAGGGTATCTGCTCTCACCGCTCCATTAAGCCCTTTAGGATTGGCTTTCTCTTTTAGAAGACACAGGGATTTTCCATGGACTTTCCCGCTTTACCTGCAGCCGAAAATACGTTACATGAGTTCTCTTGCAGCTGGTCTGTTGAATTTTATCATTGATAATAATGCTACAATTCTTATAGCAGGAACAAGGTCCAGTGGGAAAAGCAGTTTACTGGGAAGTTTTTTAGTAGAGATACAAAGAAGAGCAAGAATAATTACTATCGAAGACACTTTTGAACTTCCGCAAGAATCTTTACGTGCTCTTGGTTATAATATTGAATCTTTAAAAGTTGCTTCTGCTTTGGCTTCAAAAGAGGGTTCTGAAGTAGATCCTTCTATTGGAATAAGGTCAACTTTGCGTCTGGGAGATTCAGCAATTTTTGTAGGAGAAGTTCGTTCAAAGGAAGCTGTAGCACTTTTTGAAGCGATGCGTGTTGGAGCAGCTGCTAACGTTGTTGCTGGAACGATACACGCAGATACCCCTTATGGTGTTTATGATAGGGTTGTCAATGATATCGGAGTTCCAAAAACTTCATTTAAAGCAATTGATATTATTGTTGTTACCAATCCGGTTATTTCTGGATTGAAAAAGTATAAACGTATCTTGCGTGTAACTGAAGTGCGCAAAGAATGGGATGAAGATCCTCTTAAAGAGGGTGCATTTGTTGATTTGATGGTCTATAATCCTAAGACTGATCAGTTAGAGATAACTGACGATTTGATCAATGGAAATTCTGCTATACTTAAAAGGATGGCAGGAAGAGTAAAAGAATTTGCTGGTGATTGGGATGCAGTATGGAATAATATTGAATTAAGAGGAAGATGCAAGCAGGCAGTTGTTGATGTTTTTAATGAAGTTCAGGATGAATCAATACTTGAAGCTGGATTTGTTATCAAAGCAAATGATATGTTTCATATAATCTCTAGTAAAATCAAAGATAAATTTGGCAGTTTGGATAGTGATCATATTTATTTTGAATTTAAAGAATGGCTAAGAAAAGAAGTTAAGAAAAAACAGATGAAATTATAAACTTGATTTTATAAATTAAATATTATAAATTGAAATATCGAATCATTACCCATGGAAATTGTACTGACGGTCTATGCTCCGCTTTTATTGTCAAAAGAAATTTTAACATTTTATTTAATAAGAACTTAACTGATGAAGAGATTAAAAGAATTGAAGTGGTTGGTCTGCAGCCTAAAGAAGTACAGTTAGGAGAGTTTGAGCTTACTGAAAATGATGTTGTTTTAGACTTGCCTCAACCCAAAAAGAAAGTTTTTTCTTGGTTTGATCACCATTTAACTTCTAAACTTCGTAAAGAAGAATTCCCTGAAAATTATTATTGGAAAAAGATGCCTAGTTGTTGTGGTTATTTGTTAGAAATTGCTTTTGATAAAGGTTTAGAAAAAACCGAAGAATTAATTGAATTTCAGAAAGCGATTGATAAGATAGATGATGCTGATTATACAAAAAAAGACATAGAATTATGTTATTATAAACAAGACAATTATGCTTCTCCTACATTCTTACAGAAACTTCATATGGTCGGTTCTATGTATCACACTCGGGACAGAATTCTTGACGATGAGATATTCAAGACAATCCTTTATTTAAACTTGGGAGAAACACCTTTCTCAACAGAGGAGTTATGGCAGTTAAACCCTTTAATGTTTTACATTGCACAATTAAAAAGTTATGAACTGTGGAGAGAGGATGTTGATGAATACATCTATTATGATGAAAAATCTAAGTGTGTAGTTCAGGATGATAGGAATATTAAATTTACTAGAGGTGTCTCTGATAGGTTCTATGCTTATATGAAATATCCAGAAGCAAGTTATGGGATAAATTTAAAAGTTTTTAATGAGAAGTTAGTAAGGGTAAGCATTGGTTCAAATATCTTTCATAAAGACAGATGTAAAGTAGATATAAATAAACTTTGTTTTGTGATAGGTAAAATGTTTGGTGATGGTTCAGGCGGCGGCCATTATCATGTCGGCGGCGCTATGGTTTATATTGATAAATCTGATGAAGCATTAAAGTTTATCTTGGAAAGTTTTAGGAAAGAAAAAATTAAATTTCATTTATCATAAACATTACTTATAACAAACATCACATTTTTTTAGATGGCTTTCTAACTGCATATGGATCTGACACATCGCTTTAGAACTTTTGATGAATCTACTTATCTTTTGTATCTGTTGAAAAGCACTTTTATTATCTGTTATCTCTTCTGAAGCTTTTCTGATAAAATTTTTAACATCATCACAAAGATTAATTTCTTTAGCACGTTTTTGTTTTGTATATTGAGAAATGGCTGGTTCAGTAACGTTAAGATAATTCGCAATCTTTTTCTGGGAAAAACCCTTTTCTTTGAGCGCAACAACTAATTCTTTCCTGATTGCCGGAAGGACATACCACACTTCAATCTCTTGGGGATGTTTATTTGGGATTGTCATTTTTCATAAACCTTTTTCGGCAAGGTTTTTGTTTTCTTCTCATAGTCTTCGATTGCAGCCCTTAAAGCTTGATCTCCTAAAACTGAACAATGAATCTTTCTTGCCGGTAAACCGCCCAGAGCTTTGACAATATCCTGCGGAGTTATTTTCTTTGCTTCTTCTAAAGTTTTGCCAATAGCCATTTCTGAAAGGATCGATGTTGAACTAATTGCTGTCGCGCAGCCAAAAGTTCTCCATTTACATTCTTTGATAATGTTATCCTTTACTTTAATCCACATTTTCATCATGTCACCACATGCAGGAGAACCAACTTCACCGATTCCGTCAGCAATCTTATCATATTCTTGTGCTTCTTTATCATCTTTGATAATATTTTTGGGATTAAAAAAATGTTCTTTTACAATGTTTGAATAAAACCAATTTTGATCTTGATTAATTCCGTCTACCATTTTAGTTAAGAACCTCTTCTACTTTCAATCTTACTGGTGAAATTTTCCTTAACGATTCAACTATCTCTGGGAGAACTTTTAATACTTTATCGATATCTTTCTCTTGAGTTTGTTTACCTAAAGTGAAACGCAAAGTTCCATGAGCTACTTCGTAAGGCAGCCCTAAAGCTAAGATAACATGGCTTGGATCCAATGATTGTGAAGTGCAGGCGCTGCCTGAAGAAGTACAGATTCCATACTCATTAAGATACAACATCATCGCTTCTCCTTCTATATCTAAAAAAGTAATGTTAACATTATTGGGTAATCTTTCTGTTGGGTGTCCGTTAAGGATAGTTTTAGGAATTTTTTCCTGAATTTTTTTGATAAGTTTATCTCTTAGAGTAATCAGTCTTTTATTTTCCTTCTCTTTTTCTGTTTGCGCTAACTCTAAAGCTTTTGCAAAGCCAATGATTGAAGGAACATTTTCAGTTCCGCTTCTTAATTTGAATTCTTGTCCGCCGCCATGGATTATCGGATGGATCTTAATTCCTGATTTTATGTAAAGTATTCCTACACCTTTGGGACCATATATCTTGCTGCTGTTTAAGGTCATCAAGTCGATGTTAAAGTTTTTAACGTTGATATCTAAAGCACCTCCTGCCTGGCAGGCATCTGTATGGAAATAGATGTTATGTTCTTTAGCGATCTTAGCCAATTCTTTAATAGGTTGTATTGTGCCGATTTCATTATTTGCATACATGATAGTTATCAAGATAGTATCTTCCCTGATAGCTTTCCTTAATTCATCTGAGCAGACTCTTCCGTATCTATCAACATTTAAATAAGTGATTTCAAAACCTTCATATTTTTCTAAATAATTGCAAGTTTCCAAAACAGCTTCATGTTCAATCTTTGTCGTGATGATATGTTTGCCTTTGTTTTTATTTGCCCTGGCTATTCCTTTAATAGCTAGATTGATACTTTCAGTTCCAGAGCCAGTGAAGATGATTTCTTCTTGTTTTGAAGCATTGATAAGTTTTGCAACAGTTTGTCTTGCTTGATTTAAAGCTTCTTTTGCCCTTAAGCCGGTGGTATGAAAACTTCCTGGATTACCAAATTCTTCAGAGAAATATTTATCCATAGCTTGTCTAACTTCTTCCCTTACATAGGTTGTAGCTGCATGATCTAAGTATATTTCTTTCATTTAATTAACAATCGTTAAGTTTTTTTATAAATATTATGGTTATTTCTTCTTGATTAAGACGGAAACTATATAAATGAAGAAAGGTTCATTTTAAGGATAATATAAAAGGAGTGTGTGTGGTGTTTATGGATTTATTTAGAAAGAGAAAGTTTGTTTTATTTCTTATAACTATTGTATTTTTCTCTTTGACTGCTGTTTCTGTATTTGCATCTAGTGCAATTGATATTCTTTTTGAAACAACAACTTTGGAAAACATATCCCAGAATACGTTTAACTTAGGTGAAAAATTTTATGTTAATGTATATATAGATGATGATTATTTATCAATAAAAGGTAATCCTGCTTTAACTTATATCAATTTCTCCACTTCAAATAATTATATTATTTTTAAAAATGTTAGTGAAAATGGAGATTTTTATTCATATCCAGTAATTATGACTACAATTAATAATAGCAAATGTTCTACTTGTGGTTTTGTTTTCATGAAAGAAAGTGAAGATAAAATTGGTACGGGTAGTAAAACATTATTATTTAAAACACTTGTCCAAGGAAAATTAATTGGTACTTCTGGATTTTATGCTTCTGATGCCAAATTCACTAATGGACCTAATTACCATCCTTATAATCCTCCAAAATCAACTAGTATTACAATAACCTCATGCACATTAACAACTTGTGTTCAAGAACGGAAAGAATGTGGAATTATTAATGATGGTTGTGGAGAAGCAGAATATTGTGGGATATGTTCTGAAGGAAAGTCATGTGTAAACGGAACTTGTGAATATGTAACTACATCTAATTCCCAAAAAGATAAAGATCAAATAGATAAGTTTTCTCAAGCTCCATTTAAAGATAAAACCTTACTGAAAACTTTGTTGGATATAATTGCCGATAGTAATAAAATAACAACAGAGAAATTAATTTCAATTGTTAATGCTCTTAAAGAATATTTTAATATATAAAATGAAAAAAACAATTATCATGGTTGCATTGATCTTTTTATTAGTAAATTCTTTTTCTGTTTTAGCTGGTCAGATAAATTTATCCATAGAAACTACTACTTTAGACGATCAACCGCAAGATACTTTCATGGTTGGTGAGAAGTTAAAAGTAAATGTTTATGTTAATGATAGTGGATATAATTTAAATGATGCATATTTATTAATGGAAATAGTTAATCCGGATGTAATTGGGTTTGTTGATGGCGGCGTTAATGGAGAAATTTATCCAGATCCGGTAGAAATGGAACTTTATCCAAAATTAATAAATAACGTAATCTGTCCAGATTGTGGATGGGCTTTTAAGAAAGTTTCTCTTCAAAGTCTAATACCTGGAGTAAATAACAAAAGATTATTATTTACAGCAATTGCTAAAACAAAATCAGTTGGCATTTCATATGCAATGGTTGCTGATCCTCCAACTCAATTTGTTGGTCATACTTTTATTGTACCAACATCAACAAAAATTGTAGTTAATCCTTGTAAATTAACTACTTGTAAAATTGTAGCAGAGAGTGGAGCAGAGGTTTGTGGTATTATTTATGATGGTTGCGGAGGGATTGAAGATTGTGGATCCTGTTCTGGAGGCAAAACTTGTGTTGAGGGATATTGTAAATTTATCACCACGTCAGATTCTGCAAATGAGAAAGCTCAACTAGACAAATTTTCCTTAGCTTCACAACCAAACAAATCTTTACTTGAAAATTTATTAAATATTATTACTAACCAAAACGCATCATTATTACAAAAACTCTCAGCAATCGCTACTGCACTGAAAACTTATTTTAATATCTAAGAAGGGGAAATAATAAAAGGTGACAACTAAGAGAAAAAAGAGGGTGTATAAGAAACTGCCTCCTCACTCTAATGAACCATTTCCAATAACTACTGCTGGTGAGGTGAATAAACAATTTGTTATTACTATTATATCTGTTGTAGCAATTATTGCTTTGTCTATGTTGTTATTTTTCTCAGACCGTTTTGTTGGAAAAGCTATTTCTTTTACTACACCTCAAATAAATGATGCTGGTTTTTTTATTGACTCAAATAGTAATACTATTGAAGTAGGAGAAATATTTACTCTTCCAGTTCAGGTTAATTTAGGAGGGAAGAATTCTTCAATGGTTTCTTTTGAATTAATTTATGATGATACTGCTCTAACTGCAGATTGTTCATATCTATTTAATTCTTTAGATACAATTTTTCCTTCTAACTTAGTTCTTATTAAAGAGTCTTACTGCCAGAATGGAAAAGTCAATCTTACATTTGCTGCTCTTCCTAGCCCGAGTAAATTTATAACTGGAGAAAAAACAATTGCAGAGATAAATTTCACTGCAAATACTTTAGGTGAAACCAGCTTAAATTTTACTTTTATTGATGTCTATGACCTTGCCAATTCAGGTTTAATCCCGCTTACTGTACAGAATGCAACTATTGAAGTTGTTCAGCCACCTCAATGTATTAATCCTAATTCTGGGTTAATAAGTTGGTGGTCTGGCAATGGTACGGAAGATAAAACTGGCAAGAATGCTATTACTAAAGTTGGGGGCAATACTCAATTTGTGAACGGAAAAATAGGGAAAGCTTTTAGTCTTGATGGTAATGGAGATTATTTGGAAATTGAGAATAATCCCTCTTTAAATCCTTCTTCAATAACTATAGGTTCTTGGATAAACCCAACTGTGACAAATACTTTTCAAAGGATTGTTTCTAAAGGAACAGTAGTAGATCTGTATATGACTGATAGTGGTCTTTTAAGGGGGGGGATAGTCCGTAAAGGTGAATATTCTACACCTATTCCTGGAAAAAATGTTCCTATCACATCAAATCAATGGAGTTATGTAGCTCTTACTTATGATGAACTAACAGGCATGGGTAAAATTTATCTTAATGGTGTTGAGGTTGGAGGGATAGATTTAAAAGATAATGTTCCTTTAAGTTCATCTCCAATTAATTTTAATATTGGGCGAAGTTCTAATGGAAATTATTTTCAAGGATTAATAGATGAGGTTGAGATATATAATGAGTCTCTTTCAGCTCAAGAAGTTAAAAGTATTTTTGATGCTGGTTCAGTAGGGAAATGTGAATTAGATGAGAAATGTGGTGATGGTATAAAAGGGAGTTCTGAGCAATGCGACGATGGTAACAATGTAAATGGAGATAATTGTAGCTCTAGTTGTTTAATTGAAATAAATGTGTGTAATGCATTCATAGCTAGTTGTACACAAGATCAACAACTATTACAATATTGTAATGATTGGGGAACTGGTTATAAGAGTATTGTTAATTGTAGTACTTTGGGCCAGAGTTGTATTAACGGAAAATGTGATTGGGTTTGTGGTGATGGTATAAAAGGGAGTTCTGAAGGATGTGATGATGATAATACTAATGATGGGGATGGTTGTTCGTCAAGTTGTATTGTTGAACAGGGCTATACTTGTTCGGGAACTCCTAGTAGTTGTTCACTCATGCCTCCTTGTATTGATTTAGATGGTGATGGATCTAATAACCAAATCTGTGGTGGAGATTGTGACGACAACAATTCCAACATAAACCCAAGTGCAACAGAAGTATGTAACAACGTTGATGATAATTGCAATAATCAAGTTGATGAAAGTATAACTCAACTTTGTTCTACTGGACTATTAGGAGTATGCTCAGTAGGAACTCAAACTTGTAAAGCAGGATTATATGAACAATGTACTCAAAATGTTCAACCAAGCACAGATGTCTGCGATGGTTTAGATAACGATTGTGATAACACAAAAGATGAAGATTTCACTTCCCAACCAACTACTTGCGGCAAGGGAGTATGTGCATCAACTGGAACAACTTCTTGTAGTAATGGTAAAGAAACAAACAGCTGTACTCCTAAATCTCCAACAGAAACTCTTGAAACAAGTTGTAAAGATAATCTTGACAATGACTGTGATGGTTTAACAGATAATATTGATCCTGATTGTGGAGCAGTTTTAGGAATAACTGTAGAAGGATCAGGAATAAACTTAACTGATGCAGATGGAAATAACTTCACAACAATAGTAACCGCAACCGTTAATCTAACAAATACTCCCTTAACCATTGTTACTGTTCTATACGATAAAGATGATAAAGTCCTTTATCTTAAAACTCAACAGATAACTGGTTTGAATAAAGGAGAAACTCAAGTTGAAATAGTTGATTATTCAAAAACTGAAGTAAAAAGAAAAAGGGTAATTGTTTATGATAAAGAGGAAAACCCGGGAGTTTATGCTCAGATGATAATAGATTACTAAAAAATGAAAAAGATAATAATATACATAGTAACATTCGTATTATTAACTTCCTTAGTCCTTGCTGTAGGCATTACCACAGATAAAGATGAATATAGCAGCAATGAAACAGTAAATATTTCTATAACTGATTGTACAAAAACTTCAATAGTTCAAATATTTAATCCCAGCAATGCTTTAACTGACATTAAAGGCGGCAGTGATGATTGGAATACCAGTTACAATACCTTATCAAATTCAGCTAAAGGAAAATATAAAATTTTAGCCAGTTGTACTAACGGACAAACAGAAAAATTCTTCTGTGTAAACTCTTCTGGCTGTTTAACAACACCACCAACAACCACAACTGGCGGTGGCGGTGGAGGCGGAGGACATTGTACTTCTGATTGGGGCTGTACATATTGGTCATACTGCAACTCCAGTTTAAAACAAGCAAGAACCTGCGTAGATAAAAATAATTGTCAATCTCAAAAAGAAGAGATTCAAGATTGTGAACAATGCCAAGAATCATGGGTCTGCTCACTTTGGTCAGAATGTTACTTAGGCACAAATACCAGGACTTGTGTTGACGAACATTATTGTAAGACTTCTTTACTAAAACCATCTTTACAAAAATCATGTCAAATAGAAATTCCTTCCGGCCCTCCACCAGTACAAGTTTCAGCCCAATTACCACCACCTTCTTATGCTGAAATGCCTTTACCACCGGTACCACAACAGCCAGCAAAATCTACCTTTCAAAAATTATGGGAAAACTATAACATTTACGCAATCGCAGGAATGTCCGGATTGATATTGATAATCATAACAATAATCATAGTTGTCCATTTTATTCAAGCAAATAAACCAGCATCAAACCTTGACGAACTTAAAGAATGGATCAAGAAAGAAAAAGAGATGGGCACTTCTGAAGAAGAGATGAGGAAAACTCTTTCTCAAACTGCCTGGAAAAAGGAAGAGATTGATCAAGAAATAAACGAATTGCAGCAAAAAAAACCCTGAACACTAAAGAAATCCAAACAGAATATTTTTAAACAACACTTCTTTAATCTTTAAGAGAGGTAATTAGATGGAGAAAGACGAATACCAGAATCTATTAGAAAAATATAAAGAAAGAGTTAAAGAAGAATTTGGTGAAGAGTCTGTAAAACCGTCAAAAATAACTTCAAAAGAATATACTGAGTTTAAGAGTGAACTATACCCTACACATTATTCTATCTATGAAAAAGCATGTAATTTCTCAGATAAAGTCTTTAAGCTTACAGTAGATGAAAAAAAATCTACTGCTATCCAGAAGAACTTAGATGTATGCCATCTTAATGTAAAACCATCTGGTGTAATCGCTTTGTCTTTTCTTCTTCCAATAATTATTATAGTTTTGGGATCTTTAATCTTTTTTACCATTTTTCAAATGATGTTCTTTGTAGCTTTCTTTCTTTTTGCCGGAATGCTGATGATTCCAGCATTACAAAAGATACCAGATTTCATGGCCAATACTTGGAGGATGAAAGCTTCAAACCAGATGGTGCAAAGTATTTTTTATCTGGTTACTTATATGAGACACACTTCTAATTTAGAACGTGCGATTGGTTTTGCTGCAGATCATCTAGAACCGCCTTTATCTTTAGATTTAAGAAAAATTCTTTGGGATGTAGAAACAGAAAAGTATAGTACTATCAGGGGATCTGCTGAAGCGTACTTGGGTGTTTGGAAAGAATGGGACAAAGAATTTGTAGAATCATTCCATTTGATTGAATCTTCTTTGTTTGAATCTACAGAAGAGAGGAGATTAGCATTATTAGATAAATCATTAGACGTCATTCTTAATGGAACATATGAAAACATGCTTCATTATGCACATTCACTTAAATCTCCAATGACCATGTTACACATGTTAGGAGTAATCTTACCAATTTTAGGTTTAGTGATTTTACCTCTTGTGGTTAGCTTCATGGGTTCCGGTTCAAACCCTTTTGTCACTGCAATCTATATTTCAGTGCTTTATAATATAAGTTTACCTATTTCGGTCTATTATTTAGGTAGGGTAATCTTATCCAAAAGACCGGCAGGTTATGGTGCTGTTGATATTGGAGAAAAACCGGGAATCAAGAAATTCAGGAACGTAAATATTTCTCTTGGAAAAAAACTTACCATCAGTGTAAATCCTTTATATTTTAGTATTATGGTTTTTGTTGTTGCTATGTTGATTGGCTTTAGTCCTTTAGTCATGCATGCTTTAGATGTTCCTGATTTCAGTTTTGATGAGAAAGGAAACTTAAAGATGTTAGATTATGTTTGTCCTCCAGAAAGCGGGATAGATTGTGAGGATACTGAAAAAGTTGGTCCTTATGGTATAGGTGCTTCTATCCTTTCTTTACTTGTCATTGCCGGTCTTGGTGTTTCGATAGGTATGTTTTTTTCATTACGTTCTAAGAATGTGATCAAGATTAGAGAAAGGACAAAAGAGCTGGAAGATGAATTTTCCTCAGCATTGTTTCAATTAGGAAACAGATTAGGGGACGGTATTCCGGCCGAGATTGCCTTTGCTAAAGTTGCTACAACAATGCAGGGATCTACTTCAGGAGATTTCTTTAATTTAGCAGAGAAAAACATCACTAAATTAGGCATGGGTTTGGAGCAGTCATTATTTGATCCAAAAGTTGGTGCAATTGTAAGCTTTCCTTCTGAAGTTATAAAATCTTCAATGAAAGTTCTTGTAGAAAGTATAAAGAAAGGTCCAAGAATCGCAGCTCAATCGTTGCTTTCAATGTCGCGTTATATCAAAGAGATTCATCGTGTAGAAGAAAGATTGAAAGATCTCATGTCCGATATTATCTCTTCCATGAAAGCACAGGTTAAGTTCCTTACCCCTGCTATTGCAGGAATAGTTATTGGAATAACTTCGATGATTTCAACAATCCTGACAAAATTAAGTGCACAATTGGGTGGTTTTGCTGCTGGTCAACAAGCAGGCGGTGGCGGCTTTGAAGACATGCTTAGTATTTTTGGTATTGGCATTCCCACTTTCCATTTTCAGATAGTTGTAGGGATTTATATCGTTCAGATAGCTTATATACTTACTATTCTAAGCAGCGGGATTGAGAATGGTGCAGATAAATTAGGGGCGCGCTATGAATTAGGAAAAAATTTAATCTACAGTACATTATTATACTGTTTCATTGCTGGTGTTGTAATGTTATTATTTAACTTATTTGCAGGAACAATCATGCAAAATACTTTGGGGTAAGTTTAGGTAAAAAGTTTTATCCGTCAATTCCAACATAACTTAAATCACGGAATAAGTTTTTCTGTAAATTTTTATATCTTTCATCTATTGGTGGCTTTTCGTCAACTAAAGAAACTTTTTTCCAAGTTATCGGTGAAAATGGTAATGCATTGCCAATGTTTTTTATGTGTATAGCGTTAACGGTTGTTCCTGCAGAAGAACATATGTAACTTCTATGCATACCATCAAGAAGAACTCCCCCTCCGTTATGATGTTCGATTATTGGGGGAATATAAAAAGCCATTACAGGATTATCTTGAGTATCTCTTCCATAAATTTGTGCTGGAGGCATTTTAGAAATGCCTTTTGTAGCATAAGCTTCAAATGCAGCGGTCATATTTTTCATAATGCTCAATACTTTAGAAGATTGTACAAAGGTCTGACCTACATCTATACCTTTTGGTTCAACCCCATAGATTTGAATTTGAGAATTAGAGTAAGGAAAGATAAGTTCTTCCTCCCTTCGTAAGGGAATAGATTTAATTAAAGCTTCAAGTATTTCTGTGCGAACAAAAGCCATATGTTCTATTATTCTTATATCTCTTAAAGGGATTACAGTTTTGAAATGAGATATATCTTCTTTTAGGTTAATTTTTAACCTATCTTCAAGATCTTCCCTCTCTATACGAAATTTTTGATTCATTTGAGTCATCTTATACTATTTTTCTTATTTCATTAATATTTTTTATTGTATAATCAGGAGAAATTTTACTGAAATAATCTTTACCGCAACCAGTCTTGACCAATATAGTTTTTATTTTACTGTTTTTTCCAGTAAGAATATCATCTTCCATGTCGCCAACAAAAAAAGATTCCTGTAAATTAAGGGAATGTTCTTTAACAGCCTGCATGACAAGTCCAGTTTTAGGTTTTCTACAATTACAATTATCAGAAGATTTATGCGGGCAAAAGTAATAACCATCAATCTTAATACCTAAAATATTTAACTTCTTGAGAAGTTTTTCGAATATTTCGGTAACTTGGTTATAAGTCATCCTTCCTTTGGCAATCCATGATTGATTGGAAATAATTAAAAGTTTATATCCTTTCTCTTTCAGATAAAATAAGCCTTCTATTACATCACTCGTTAATAAGTTGTCAGAGGGAATTTCATAGGGATATTTAGAATTATCTACAAGTGTCCCGTCCTTATCTATAAAGAAGGCTTTGTTCATCTGTTACCTTTAGAAGTAGTTGAAGATATTTACTATAAATAATTTTTTGTGATGTAAAAGATAGGAAGAAATGGTTTATACCAAAAACAATATAAATAACAGTTGAATTTGATGTTTTATTGGGAACGTAGCTCAACCTGGATTGTCTTTTCCTGAGGCAAGGGGAAGAGAGCACTAGTCGCTTAATGGCGAGTGATACTGAAGATCTAGGTGTCGGGGGTTCAAATCCCCCCGTTCCCACTCTTTTAATATATGATTTAATCTTTCTATAATCTTTATACTAAAAAATTTCAACAGGAATTTTTTGGTGGGGTTTAATTCCCCAATCTTTAGGTTGAAATTTTTGGTACATAAAAATACTTTGTATTTTTCATGATTTACAAAGAAGAATCATCTGAAATAAAAAAAATAAAAATAATAATTAATACCCTCGGCATTTAGAACAATAGTAGCGGTTTGCATTCTCGACAACAATCCTATCACCGCAACCCTTACAACACCTTTGGATTTTGAACTTTTTCACTTCCTGAAAGATGTGTTGCTTCAGTTTTATCACCTTCTTTTTTTAAGAAGATCAGAGAATTAAACCATCTCTTACCTCCTTTTTTGTACTAGAAAAACACCTCTGATTTAAAAAGAAAGTATAACTTATATATAAATGTTTGCTTGTTTCTCGAGATAAAAGAAAGTGTGATGTATTGATTTCAATAAAAAAACAGAAAATAAACTCCAAAAATAACCATCCCTGACCAAACATACCTATTCCAACTTAAAATTTTTTTACCATCAAAATTACCGAAAGGGATAAGATTAAATAACCCTAACCACATGTTGATAAAAAATCCAATGGAAGAAATAAAATTCATAGCAGGATATAAAAATTGCATCCCCAGAAAAATCAAAGCAAGAGTATAATTAACCATTGGACCTGCTAAACTGATAATTCCATTTTCTTTTCTTGTAATCATTCCGGAAATCATCACAGCTCCCGGCGCTGCAAAAATAAATCCTATCACTACAGCTAATCCTACTGCTAAATATAACATCTGGTCAAAAGCCCTAAATTCAGCAACACAACCATATTTCTGAGCCACAAACTTGTGTCCTAATTCATGGAGAAGAAACCCCAGTCCTGCTGTGAATAAAGATATGACAAATATTTTTCCAAATTGTAATGAAAGTATTCCTAAAATATTTCCTTCTATGAGGCTGAACCCACCGAGGACAAAAGCAAAAGCAATAGAAATAGCAATCCATGCTTTAGCTATATCAATCAACTCTATTTTAGAAGTCTTTATTTTACCTATCTTAATTGTCTTGTGCATTTAATATTTCTTCCTTGTCTTGTTTTTCTTCTTCCTCTCCTTTACCCATATGCTGCATCTTTTTCTTAAGGAATTCTTTTAATTGTTTTGCAACTTCTTCTACTTTTACTAAAAGATCAATATCAGCAAAATTCTCTTTAGCACACTCTTCACAATAATAATCAGAAGTATCTTTAATTTTATATTTTGCTTCTTCTTCACAAACAATACATTTCTTAACCATCTTTTGTTTTTGAATAAGAAAAGCTTTAAAAACTTTTTCTTAAATTTTCAGGACAATAATCATTTATTTATTCATTTATCCGCAAGAAGATAATTCTTAATCTCTTCAATTTCATGTTGGGTGACAGCACAACCATTATATTTGGTCGTCCAAAGAACTGAATCTATAAGTATTTCTCTGCCCCCTTTCAATTTAGGGATATACTGATCTAACAAACCCATCTTATAAGCTGTGCTTACTAATTCAATCGATCTAAGAATTTTTGTTCCCTTCAATTGTTGGCTGAACTTATCCATTCTTTCTCTGTCAGCAACCACATCTTTTTTGAAACGTATCTCTAATAGTTTTTCCATTTCTTTGTTATTCTCAATAAACAAGCGAAGAGTTCTTTCATCCATGATTATTGCATCAGCATTTGTTTCTAAGGCACAGGCAACTATCTCCATTTCTCCTGACTGAATGATATCAAGATTTTTACTTTTTATTTTGAATGAACTATTTGCTAAATTAATCAATTCGTTTACTTTTTTTTGTGGAACTTTATCATAAACTTCTAGAACACCATCTTCTATAAGTTTTAAAGATTGCAATGCTTCAAATTCAAAACGTTTAATTGTCATAGGACGTTCAATCAACTCGCGCTTTACAGCAGGAGTTATGTAGAATTTTCCACCATATTTTTCTTTTAATTTTGGCAGTATCCAGATTAATCTTGACATCACTAAAGTGATGATGGGGCCAGTATCAAAAAAGAGTATTTTCATATTTTCATGCCTCTTTTTTGGACTTGCTTTCTGCAAATATCAAAAAATAATATTTTTTCTGCCACTTTTATTACACACCAAAAATTTTCATTGCATTGATCACTCTTCTTTTTGCAGGAATACTTTCATGATGCTGCTCAAAATAAGTGGTTTTACCAGCATAGGGTTGTAAATCCCAATTGGAAAGACCCATAAGTCCTGCTGCCTGCCCGATGGATAAGCCTTTTTGCAAAAGAGAAGAACTTTTCTTTATTCTTGCAGCCTGCATGACATCTTGCAGATGTTGTTTGATTTTAGCATCGCTTTTTCTAATAAGGTTATATAAATTCTTAATACTTTGATTATAACGTCCTAATTGATTTTCTTCCAAATGTTTTTTTGTAAATTTCAATTCTGCTACTATGTTCTTATAATCTTCTTCAGACAAATTGTGGACTATTTTGTAGATAGAATAAATAAGCACTGTAATGGTAATTAAATCAGTATCTTTATGTAAAGCTACATCATCAATGGCATGTTCGCTTAATTTTTCCAGTTCATTCAAGTCTTTTTCTTCCTTGACTTCTAGAATATCAATCGCCTGGCTAATATCATAAAGAATTTCTTTCCTAATCACATCTATCATAAGTTTAGGGAAATAGTTTAGTTTTATTAATGTTTTGGGCAGAAGAGAGTTAATTATTTAAATAAAATTGTAATTCAAAGAAATAAGATGGGCCGATGGTTCAGATGGCAAATGGAAATCCATTTGAGAGATTATGTGACATTCGTTCGTAAACTCACTCAGTCCCATTAAAATTATGGGCCGATGGTTCAGTGGTACGCTTTAATAAGCGGCACTAAAGAATACTCGGTTGGCAATCGAGTGGTCCCGGGTTCAATTTAGAAGATAAGTAAATCTTCAATGAAAATCCCGGTCGGTCCATATTTTATAAACATACAATAGAAATAAATTAATACCAACTTGTTACTGTGACTTTAGTGTATTCATAGGGTATAACAACGGGTGTACTTTGTTCCCATAATTCTCTTATTTTTTCTTCATCTATTTTTCTTTGTAGGCAGATAGTTCCAATAGATTTCTCTTGAAAATGAACTATAATTGGTTCATTACTTTCACTTTCAATACATTTGGAATTATAAGTAGTAGGAGATGTTGATATATCATATAAAGTTGTCCCTGGGAGTCTTTCTTGGACATACGGTAAGATTTTTTCTATTCTTTTATTTTCGTTATGTTCAATCACAGATTTTCCGTCATCATATAGCGATAATGGAAGAGAGAACAGAGCTATTGTACATGTAGCCAATCCTGAAATAGCTATAACTTTTTTATTAACCATAATAATTATTTCTAAACTTTCTTTAAATATTTTGTTAAAGAAAAGGCTCTGTAGAAACCCCTGCCAAATGGCGAGTGAGCACAAGACTATTCGTGAGACAAGCCATACCCTCTTCTTCGGAAATAACTTCAACTTTGGAGCAATTAGCTAATCAAAAGAGGGTGCGAACGGAAGGGTTTCTACAGAGCCTAAAGAAAAAGATAATTAAAAAAATTAAATAATTTAAACAAATATTGCGTAAAGTGTCCAGCCAGCAAGAAAAGCCCAGATTAACATTAATAACCACAATTTTTGTCTTTCTTTAAGGATATTCTTTGCTAGACTAAGATAAACTTTTGGATACATTACTAACATCATCCCAATTAGCATCACACCAAGCATCATTGTTACAAAAATGTCAACAACATTTATCGTTGAAAAAACATAGTAACCGACAACTACGAAAATAGCTAGTAAGCATATTGTTAAAAAAGTTGTTTTCTTAGCCATACCTTCAGCAGTTTTTATCAGAACTTTCGGATTTTTTCCAATTATTATAAACTTCATTAAGGTTATGGCAGCGAAAATTACAGCAATTATTTCTAATGGAGTCATTTTAAATTCACCTCTTTATGTAGATATACATTGATTTTGTTTTAAAAAGTTATTTTATAATTCTAGAATGGTAAATGGGGCCGCGAAGAAACTCACTAGACGTTCGTACCATGACTAACTTCATAAATTTGAACTCCTGTTCCACGACTTCTGTAATTAAATACCCCATCCGTGGGTGATAGCCAAGCTACACTACAGCCCCGATTTTGTTAAGAAAATTAGCTAATATTAAAAAACTATTCACTTCTGACAACTATATTAAGAATATTGCCTTTTCCTTGATATCCTGCAGAAATTGAATCAACTTTGTTCAATGCTTTCAAACCTCTGCCCAAACCAGAAGCATAATTACCGCCTGATTTTAGCAGTTTAATCTTTTTAACATAATCAAAACCATTTCCTGAATCTTTTATCTGGATTATTTTACCATTCTTTCCTAGAAAAATTCTGACTATGACTTCTAATTGTGGATTGTTCTTATTGCCTCTCCAGAAAGCGTTCTCTAATCCTAAAGATATGGCATCCCATATTTGTGTATTTTTTCTAGCAGAAATTTTTAATCTCTTGAAGATAAAATCATTCAGTTCTGGGCTTTCTCTCCAATATAATTGGCCTGTTGAAGACTCTTGTAATTTGCCATTCTTTGCCGGAATTATCTTAATTTGCTTTATCAATTTATATGGTGCAATGATCTTTAAAGCATTTTCCAAAGTAAATTCGTTATTTAATAGCATGTTTGGCACCTACAAACTTAAATCTCGGAACTTCTTTGCCATTGAAAATAACATTCTCGAAAAACATTGATTTTGGTCTTATCCACAGTACATTTTTTCCTGGTTCTGATTCATAAAGGGCTTTGTAAACAATAAAATCTTCTAATGTTTCACTATGTTTACCTTCACCAATAAATTGATAATAATTCCCTTTGTAATGTTGATATTTTTTCTTGGTGGGATCATATCTTTGTTTTAATAAATTTTGAATTGGAATAAACAATGGCTGTGGCAAATTATTCCAGTTAAACCATCCAAACTGTTCACTTTTATCAGGTTCCATAATTTTCGGTTCACCAGAAAAACTATCAGCAACCATATAAATAGTAATATAATGTTTTCTTTCACTTGTAAAAATGTCATTTGTTATCGTAGCAAAATAAACATTGTTAATATCAATTCCAAGTTCTTCATATGTTTCTCTTTTAGCACATTCTTCTGGACTTTCATTAAGTTCTAGATGACCTCCTGGAAAACACCAAGTGCCATCTCCATGTGAATTTTTTCTTTTTTGCATTAAGACTTTATCATCTCTAAGAATAATAATTCCAACACCCACTTTTGGTCTTTCCATAATAAATAAAAAGAACAGCAATTATAAAAATTTTACTCAACAACTTCTCCAACAATACTTCTTAACATATAATCAACAACTTTTACGGAAACTTTCTTCTTTAATGGGATTCTTCCTTTTACTCCGATTATTAATGGATAAGTTCCCATCTGCCTGCAAAAAGTGGTTTTTCCATCATACATTTCTGTATAAACATCGGAAATGATTGTTCCTTTTGGAACTAATTTATTCAACATAGGGTAATCAATCTTCTGTCTGATATCATTTCTCCATTTCCAGTAATATTGTTTATTTTTTCTTAAGAATTTATTTCCCCTATGCTTCTCAAGATAAGTGCCGGGCATTACAACTACTTGCCTGATATTGATCCTTCTCAAAAGAATATTTTCTTCCATAATTTTTTGCAGTGCTTCCATATTTTTCTTGTGTGTTTCTTTATTCTCATTTAACAGTCCAAAGATAATGTTGATTCCCGGAAGAAAACAAGGCATACCATTATCTCCCCGTTTTGCTCCATACTTATTGATTATCTTAATTGCTTTAATTGCAGTTTCAGGAGATGTATTCAATCTATTTGCTTTGATTACATCAGAATCAAAACTTTCTACTCCTAAAGCAGCAATATTTCCTGGAGTGCAATATTTTACAATTGCTTCTGTTATTTTTTCTCCATATGGTGTGATTACAGAATTTGCATTAACATTGTCAATATGTAACACCTCAATTTTTGGGCATTTTTTTCTAATCTCTTTTAACATTTCGATAGGCCTGTCAGAAGAATAGAAATCTGCCTGTTTGCCTAAGCGGAAATGTCTTGCTCCTTGATCATAAAATGCTTTAATTTCTTTGATTACTGATTCCTTATTACGGTTAAGGAAACAATTTTTAAGTGGTTCAGTGCAAAAACTGCATTTTCCTACTTTACATCCCCTTCCTGTTTCTATTTCGATAACTCTTTTATCAGGAATATGTTTGAGTATCTCTGAAGACTTAGTAATGAAATTATCTAATTCTTCAAATGAGAAATTAAATTCATTCTTTTCATCAAAGATGTCTAGATTAATCTTCTCAAAGAATTTTCCACCTTCTAACTGGGTTCCTTGAAGAGCAGGACCCGTAAGGATCTTTTTCATCTTTAAATCTTTGATTAAGTGAGTAACTTCTTTTAATATTCCTGGTTGTGCCGTAAGATATTTTCCCGGTACTTGAATGCCGATTATTATTATCAACGCATCCGTATTAGATAGAGCTTCTTCAGCATCATTATCGGTTGTATTATAAATAAAAATATTTGTTTTTTCTTTTTCACTAGGTTCTTTTTTAATCCCTTCATGATTTTTCCATAATCTGAGATCATCAATTGTGAGATAAGCAACATCATGTCCTTCACTCTTCAACTTCCCATAGATATATCTGGGATAAGTTCCTAAGTATGGTGGAACTCCTAATCCAGAAGCTTCATCAGTATAGCAATCAAGGATGGTATAAAACATGGATATTACTTTGTATTGTTATTTTATAAATTGTTCTGAAAATGAATTGTATGTCCACAAATAATCTTCTGAACCCATATTTTTATGATTTTTGTAATATTTATGAAATTGTATTGTGAATTATAATTAAGTTTATATACTTTTAAAATTTATCAAATATTAATGGATAAAGATACAAAAGAGGATGATTCTTGGTCAAATTATTTCAGGGAAAGTGGTTCGACAAACAATAAAAATAATTCTTCTAAAGAAAAAAAGTTTAATTATACGGTGTTCATATCAGTTTCTCTAGTTTTGCTATTTATCGTGTTTATAATTTTTAAAACCTCTTCTTTAGGCGATGCAGTTACTGGAGCTCAGATTGCTGGATTAAATGAAATGTCTAATGTCGGGGAATCTAGTGCTAATGAAATGAGTGGTAGTGAAAAAACATTGAGCAAAACATCGAGCTCTTCAAAAGCAAGCGAAGAAACTTCTAAAACCAGTGAAACCAATGAAAGTACTTCTAAGTCCGTATTGCCTTCAAATAACCAAGACAGCTTAGATAACTTAGAAGGATATTCAGAAGGATCTGATGGAAGTAAGGAAGTAGATCAGGAAATCATATTAGGAACTTATTCTGAATTGTTGCATAGTTTAATCGATCTTAATGATGATATGGATAATCCTGTTGCTAAAGCACAAAAGATAACTGAGATAAATTCTTTAGTTCAAAAAATAGATAATTTTGCTGTAGCTAATGCATGGGAAAGTTTTGGTATGAAATTAAATGGAAAATCAACTGTTGATGACTTTTTTGAGTTTATAACAATCATTGCTCAGGAGGGTCAAAAAGATGATTTGGTATACTCTAATTTCATAATTAATTTTCTGATTATAGACAAATATTGGAATACTGATTATGTAGTAGAATTCTCTGAGGCGTTAACAATGGTGAATCACGAGGTAGAGAATTTTAACAAAGTAGCTATCTCTTCCAAATGGGAAGAAATACTTAAATGTGATGGCAAATGCAACGAAAAGAACAGATTATTGTTTGAAATTATCGGGTTAGTGGTTAAGCAGTAATAGTTATATTTTAATTCTGTTGAAATACTATTATCAGCAGTGTTTTAATCTTCACTTGATTTATTAGCATATTGAAGCCGTAATCTTTAAAAATAAATCCTAATTCTGCTAATTAATGGCCCCGTGGCTTAGCCTGGTACTTGTTAGAATAGCTAACTTGCTTGGGCAATAGAGCGCACGACTGATATGCTTATTTAAGCAAAGAAATCGTGAGGTCCCGAGTTCAAATGCAGTCACTAGCGTTCGGTACTTTCCTTCGCTATGGCTCGGAAAGTCTCGGCGGGGCCACTCTTTAATTTTTTTATTCTTCTCTCTCTGTGCTTTTGTAATTTAATATATTCAAAATTCACTCCTTCTAAACAATTAACAAAATTTATATAACTTAGCCTTCTTCACATCCAACAATTGGCTCAGAGGATAAATCTGAACACCATGCGCTCTCCTTGGAGGGTGATGCAATGAGGCTTCGGTCTCAGCGCAGTGGTTGATGATTCCTAGGCTGAGCTTATTATTCTTATTCAATTATTACTTTTATTTTTCTATTATTTCTTTTACCAATACATAAGCTATATTACAAAGAATATATTATTCTGTGTATAAATCTTTAAATACCGGTTGTCATTCTTGAATGCTTACAAAATTAAAGGGATGGGGGTCTCTTTAGAAAAAAGTTTAATTATACTAAAAAATTTCAACAGGAATTTTTTGGTAGGGTTTAATACTTCAACCTTTAGGTTGAAATTTTTGGTACATAAAAATATTTTATATTTTTTGTACAATAAATCAAAGATTTATTAATATCACAAAAATCTGCCAAAAAAGAAAGTTTTCGTTTCATACCCTGGCTCTTTAGGGAGTGGAAGAACACTTTCGGCAGATTTTTCATGATATTTACTTTACATAGGGGGTGTAATTTATTATGAGAAAAATTGTAATTGGTTTGTTAGTTGTTTTAATACTTGTCTTCATTGTAGGCTGTGTTGATTATAAAGCATATGATACGCCGAAGGAATCTCAAGTCGATGAATCAGCTTTAGTCGACGAGATTGCACAAATTGAAAAAGACTTGAATCTTGAAAATAATTCTGTTAAAGATGTTAAAGATAATTCCGCTGATGATTTAGAAGAATTAGAAGTTCTTGATGAAGAGACCACGAAACTGAATACTGAAGATACAACGGAAAATGATTTAAATGTTGAAGAAGATGTAGTTCTTCCTGAATTAAGTGAAGAAGATGTTAATTCAACTGATTCGACTGAAACAGATGCAGTTTCTGAAGAAACAGCTGATAAAACCACTACCGATGTTAATCCTAAAAAAGCTAGTAGTGAAGATACAAGTATGCAAACCATCACTGTAGATGAAAATGAAAAAGTTAAATTGAATGTTAAAGTGACCGATCCTGATGAAGATAATGTTACTTATACCTTCACTTCTCCTTTAAATAACAATGGTGAGTGGAAAACTGAATATGGTGATGCAGGGGAATATGTTGTTACATTGACGGCTACAGATGGAAAACTTTCAACAAAGAAAAAATTGATGATTGTTGTAAACCGTGTCAATGTTGCTCCTCTGATAAGCAACATCACTAATCTAAAAGTTAAAGAGGGGGCAACAGTTACCTTTGAACCTTCAGTTACTGATCCGAACAAAGATCCTGTAACAGTTACGATTTCTGAACCTCTTAAAAATGGAATTTTTGTGACTGATCATACTAGTGCGGGAGAATATCAGATTAAAGTTGTTGCTAGTGATGGAGAACTTGAGACAGAAAAATCTTTTAAGCTTGTCATTGAAGATGTTAATGTATTGCCAGTAATAACCAATGTTAAGAATACAACTAAGATTAAAGAAGGAGATACACTAACTATTAAACCATTAGTTACAGATCTTGATGGTGATGTTATTAACTTGACTATCTCAGAACCAGTAGGTAATGATGGTGTCTGGGAAACCAGTTATACTGACCATGGAGAATATGTAATTACAATTACTGCTAACGATGGTAAAGATGTAGTTACAAAGAAGATGAAAGTTACAGTAGAAGATATCAATGCTCCTCCGGAAATTATTGATGTCTCAATGTCTCTTAAATAGACCGATTGAGGTCTATAATTTTTTTTTCTTATTATAAGTTCTTTTGGATGAAGTGTAAAACAATATAAGAAAAATAATATAAGATAAAATTTAAAATAATATAAAAATGGTTCAGCAAAAATTAAAATTATTGTTGGTTCTTATAATTCTTGTTTTTGCAGTAAATAGTACTTTTGCAGCAATAAAGACTTTCCATGCAAAAGAGACAGATTTAGTTAAGATTACTCCTGAAGCAATAGATCGTGATAATGATAGTGTTGTTTATTATTATTCACAACCTTTAGACGAAAACGGAGAATGGCAGACTGGATATGATGATGCCGGGGAATATGAGATTGAGATAACTGCTTCTGATGGAATTAACCAAACCAAACAAAAAATTAATCTAATAGTGGAAAATAAAAACCAGCCGCCAAAGGCAACAGAAGAAAAGATAACTATTAAGGAAAAGCAGCTTGTAGATATTAAAGAATTTGTTTCAGATCCTGATGACGATATTCTTACTTATGAATTCAATAAGCCTTTTGATGAAAATGGTCAGTGGCAGACTGATTATGACGATCAAGGCAGTTATGTAACAAAGTTTATCATAAGTGATGATGAATTTAAAGTTAAAGAAAGTATGGAAATAGAAGTTCTTAACACTAACCAGCCGCCCACAATCATTAATTCATTTTCAGCATCAGATGTTGTAAATTTAGTAGAGAATGGCACTTTATCATTTTCAGTAAATGCCATTGATAAAGACGGAGATGAGATGACCTATCAATGGAAACTTGATGGGATTGCAATAAGCGAGCAAAAAGAAAGCCAATATTATTTTGATTTTGAATCTTCTGGAGAACATAATTTAGAAGTAACGATTAATGATGGAATCAACGAACTGAACAAAGAGTGGCTGATAAATGTAAAAGATGTGAACAGAAAACCTGAATTAAATATTTTACCGATAACTGTAAATGAGGATGAGAAAGCTGTAATAGATTATCCTGATGTTGATCTGGATGGTGATTTATTAGTTTATTCTTTCGCCGATAAATTTGATGATGAAGGAGTTTGGCAGACTGATTTTGAAGATGCAGGCAAGTATAAGTTTAATGTCTATGCTTCTGATGGTGAATTTACTGTAAAAGAAGTTGTAGAAGTTACCGTAAATGATGTTGATAGAGCTCCTGAACTCTCTTTACCTCAAAAGATTGAAGTAAAAGAAGGAGAAGAATTATCCTGGTTTATCGATACCACTGATTTAGACGGAGATGAAATAACTATTGAATTAGAAAATGCTCCTGAAGGTGCAGTTCTAGATCAGGAAAAAAAAGAATTTACTTGGTCTCCTGGTTATGATTTTATAAGAAGGAAAAGTGGTTTTTTTAGCAACATTCTTAATGCTCTCAGATTGGAAAATAGGATTTTAAAATCAAAAGAAATACCTCTGACCGCCACTAGTTGCGGAAAAGAACTATGTATCTCAAAATCTTTATCTTTGGTTGTCTATAATGTTAATAGGGGACCGGTATTAGAAGAGATTGAAGATGTAATTGCTACTGAAAATGAAAATATCCTATTAAGTCCAACTTCTTATGATCCGGATGGAGATATTGTAAGATATCATTTTACTGAACCATTTAAGAAAAGAAGTAAAGAATGGAAAACAGGATATGGGGATCGGGGAGAATATATTGTTTATGTAACGGCAACTGATGGAAGCATTTCAGATACCATTCCAGTTAACATTATAGTAAATAAGAAAAACAGCATGCCTTATTTCAATATTGAAAAAGATGAATTAAAAGTAGATGAAGGTAAAACCATTAGTTTTAGGGTAAGTGCAGCAGATCCTGATGATGATGAACTTTCAATAAGTTTAGAAAACCTTCCTTATGGGGCCTCGTTTAATGAGAGAATATTTTCCTGGACACCAGACTATAATGTTGTAAAACGTTCGAATGAATCTCTCTCTTTTATGGATAAATATTTCAATGATGAAGAACAAGTTATCTGGTTGCAATTTATTGCTTCTGACGAAGAATTTGATGTGATTCATCCAGTAAAAATAACTGTGAAAGATGTCAATCAAAAACCTGAAATATTGGATTATCTTCCTCTCGAAGAAGTAAGTACAAAAGTAGGAGAACCTGTTGTTTTCCATCTTGCTGCAAAAGATTATGATAATAATAAACTCAGTTATCAGTGGAATTTTGGACTGATTCAAAAGAAAGTTACTGGTACTGATACTATTGAAAGGACTTTCACTTCTCCAGGGGAGAAGAGAATTAAAGTAAAAGTAAGTGATGGTTCTGAGAAAGTGGAAAAAGAGTGGGTCGTTAAAGTAACCGGAGAGGAATATATTACTCCTGTAGAAGAAGTTGCAGAAACTCCAGCGGTTACAGAGATCTCTGATGCGCCTATGTCTTTCTATGTGAAAACAGTTGTTCATTAAACTTTCATCTTTCTTCAATATTTTTTTTCGTTTAATGTTTCTTTTTAACTTTCATTTTTTTTAACAAAATTTTAAAAACAGTTTCTAAAATTAGATAGTAATGCAAGAAAATAAGTATTACTCTTACAATATTGGACAATTGCCCGAGGGATGCCGGTATTGTGTTAAAGGAGAGAAATTAGTACTCTTTATCACAGGAATTTGTCCAAGAAAATGTTATTTCTGTCCGGTATCTGATCAAAAATATCAACAAGATGTAATTTTTGCCAATGAAAGAAAAGTTACTGAATTTAATAATGTCATTAAAGAAGCAAAGTTGATGAAAGCAAAAGGAGCTGGTATTACTGGAGGAGATCCTTTAGCAAAATTAGACCGAACTCTTGAATACATTACTCTGTTAAAAAAAGAATTTGGCAAAGAATTTCATGTTCATCTTTACACCTCTCTGAACCTAGTTGATGAAGATAATTTGAAAAAATTATATCAAGCAGGTTTGGATGAGATCCGTTTTCATTTAGATTTAGACAATAATAAGTTCTGGAAAAGATTGGAATCAGCAAAAAAGTTGTCTTGGAGCGTAGGGGTAGAAATTCCTTTAATTCCAGATAAAGAAAAAGAAACAAAAAAATTAATAGATTATGTTTGTGATAAAGTAGATTTTCTCAATCTTAACGAATTAGAAGTTGCTGACAATAAACAATCAAAATTGTTAGAAATGAATTTTCAGACAAAAGGTCAGTTAAGTTATGCAGTTAAAGGTTCATTGGAATTGGGATTAAAGTTGATTGAATATGTTAAAGAGAAAGATTGCAATCTAAAAGTTCATTTATGTACAGCTAAACTGAAAGATAAAGTACAGCTTGCCAATAGAATTAAAAGAGAATCTCAAGGTGTGAAAAAAAGTTTTGATATTGTTGATAAAGAAGGGATGCTAATCAGGGGAGCATTATATTTTCCTGAACTTACCCCTGGTTTTGAATATCGGAAAAAACTGGCTGAAATTGATAAGTATCTTTATATCGAAAAACTCAAACCATTACTAGCAAAGATAAAGACAAAATTAAAGTTAAAAGACGAAGATATTTCTCTTGACAAAGAAAAACCAAGAATATTAGTAGCAAAAAATCTAATCAAGAAGAAGAAAGATTACTTTCATAAATTAAATCTAAAGCCGGCAATAGTAATGGAATATCCTACCGTTGACCAATTAGAGATAGAAGTTGATTTTCTATGAAGATTATTAATTAAAAAAAAATATTAAAAAAAATCAAAAAACACTTCTCAGATTTAAACTCATCATATCTGAACCCATTATATTTAAATATCTCTTGCATTTTATAACTAAACATGAGAAAATTAAGATATGGAAGAACAGTAATCAGTAGTGGAATTTCAATGGGTTCAGCCTTAGCGATGATTCTTTCTTATGTTGAACATAAATCAATACTTTGGGCGATATTACATGGAATCTTAAGCTGGTTATATGTTATTTATTTTGCTATTATATATTGATAGTTCTTTAAGGCCGTTCTTTAAGTAGATTTTAAATAGTAGTTTAGTTGTTCCAGATGTATGATCAAAAAAATAATTATTTCTTTTTTGATATTGATTTTAATTATAGGTTGTTCTTATGATCATGAAGAAAAAGAGCAGAAAGTTATAGGAGAAATCAAAACAGAAATTACTAAAGAGATTAAAATACCTGATTCGATAGTTAAGAACTGTATAGGTTCTCTTCCACCTATTCCTCAGGAAACAGAATTAATTGCTTCAATAGGTGGTGGCTGGGTAAGGCCGCACCCAGGACCTTATATCTGGGAATGGATAGAAGAAGAAAAAGATGATTTAAATTTTAAAGTAACTGACGAATGGGCAAAAGAGTCGCAGAAAAATAATGTTGCAATTCTGGCAACAGTATGGCCTTACGCAAAATGGGACCAAGAGGAGTGTCATGCTCAAGAATGTGAAATTTCAAATGAAGATGTATTTTATCCCAGAGGAAAAGATGGTATTCCTAAATCTAGATGCGCTCCTTGTAATATTGAAGATTACAAGAATTTTATCTTAAAATTAGTAGATAGATATGATGGTGATGGAATAGATGACATGCCTGGTTTAGTAATACCTATAAAATACTGGGAAATAATGAACGAGCCCGATTTAAAATCTCCTTCTTTAACTTTCTATAAAGGAACTCAGAAAGAATATGTTGAAATATTAAAAGTAAGTTATGAAACAATAAAATCAACTTGTCCGGATTGTAAAATTGTTCAGGGTGGAGCAGCTGGTATTGACTCTGAAATGATTGCTTATTGGAACAAGATTTTTCAGTTGGAGGGTGGAAATTATTTTGATATTGCCAACATCCATTATATTAATTATGGGGATGCAGATACATTAAATGTTAAAGATTTCAAAAAGCTCATGGCTAAGAATGGAATTGTAAAACCCATCTGGGTCACTGAAGTGGAGTTCAAAACTGAAGACAATGCCGGGGAATCTGTGGATGGTGCTTTTAATGCCGGTGCTGAGAAATTATTCTTTACAGGTTTAATTGCTGGAAAAGAAGATAAACCTTTGGCAAAGGATTTATTGCAGTTGTATGAGAATACTTTGTTGAAGTGTAAATGAAAAAGATTAGTTACATTGATTAATAGCCTTTATTGATACATTAATTTAATAAAATACCTCATTTCTTGGTAATTCATGGACGATATACAAAAGTTAGTCTTAGAAACAATTAGCATAGATAAACAGGCAATTGTATTTACACCATCAAGAGCTTCTGCAGAAAAGACTGCTGAAGATATTTCCAAACTGACAAATTTTCAATTTCCTCAATTGGAAAAAGAAATTCTAAAAGCAGCTTCCACCCCAACTAAACAATGTAAGAGATTGTCACATTGTATCAGAAAGGGAATAGCTTTTCATCACGCAGGATTATTACAGAAACAAAAAGATCTTATTGAGGAAGAGTTCAGAAAAGGAGCAGTAAGAATAATCTGCTGTACTCCAACTTTAGCAGTAGGAATGTCACTTCCAGCTTTCCGTGTTATTATCAAATCATTAAAAAGATATTCAGGAAGATGGGGCATGGATTGGATTCCGGTTTTAGAATACTTGCAGATGGCCGGCAGGGCAGGAAGACCTGAATTCGAATCATATGGTGAAGCAATATCTATAGCTAATAGTGATTCTGATAAAGAAGAGATCTATGAACGTTACATCTGCGGACAGCCTGAAGAGATATATTCTAAACTTGCAGTTGAGCCGGTATTACGTACTTATTTGTTATCACTTATTTCTTCCGGAATAATCCGTGACAGTAATTCGATGAAAGAATTCTTCACCAAAACCTTTTGGGCCCATCAATTTAAGGATATGAATAAATTAGAACTGATTATGGAAAAGATGCTTGTCCTTCTTGAAGAATGGGGTTTTGTAACTATTAATTGTTTTGATGATGTTAATATTGTTGATAAAAATTCTGATAAAAATTATGTTAATAATTCTGGCAGTAGTGTTGATGGAGCTAATTTAATTAGAGAAGATTTTGTCATCGCTAAAGAATTAGAAGAAAAAAAAACAAATAAAAAAAATAAAAACGAGAAAAGATTAAGATCAACTATGTTAGGTAAAAGGATTTCAGAGCTTTATCTTGATCCTTTGACGGCAAGACATTTACTTGATTGTATGGGTAAGTTTAATGAAAATAAAAGCGTTTTTTCTTTACTTCAGATGATCTGTCATACTCTAGAATTGCGGCCATTACTAAGGATAAAAAGTAAAGAACAAGATTTTATTCAAGAGGAACTGGTAAAGAATTATAAGTTACTTTTGGAAGAAGAACCTAGTGTATATGATTTAGAATATGATGAATTTATGAATTCCATCAAAACAACATTATTTTTTGAAGAATGGATAAATGAAAAAGATGAGGATTTTCTTTTAGAGAAATTCAGCATAAGACCGGGGGAAATTAGAGTAAAGATTGAAACCGCAGATTGGTTATTGTATGCTTCTGAAGAATTAGCTAAGTTGAATGATTATAAGGAAGCAGTAAAAGAAATAAGAAAATTAAGGGTAAGAATAAAACATGGTGTTAAGGAAGAACTTCTTACATTATTAAAATTAAAAGGAATTGGCAGAATCAGAGCAAGAAAACTCTACTCCCATGGGTTTAAAGACATTGGTGAGGTTAAGAAAGCCGATTTTACGACTTTAACTCAACTTTTGGGAAGAGCTATTGCAGAAAGTGTTAAAAAGCAATTAGGGGAAGAAATCAAAGAAGTTCCAAAAGGTAAAAGAAAAGGGCAAGTAAGCATTCTAAAATATTAATTTCGGTGAATTGTTCATGTTCACAACCAATTAATTGTTAACCACTCTCGGGTGATTAATTTTAGAAAAGTTTATAAATCAGTGTTTATTGTTTAAATAAACATATAATTTATATGGGTCTATCTTTATGTCAGTGGAAAGAAATCTTGGAAAATCAGAAGAGAACATAGGAGATTCAGCTACATTATTGTATGATTTATGGAGTAAGTTTAGTTCTTTAAATCCAAAACAAGATTCACCCAGGGATTATCTTCAAACTGCACAAGAAATTCTTAATGTTTCTAATGGAAGTCTTTCTTATGATAATTGGGTTGAATTAGGAAGGGGGGTTGCTACTCTCAGTTTACGAAGAGATGCTTTTAAAGAAGATCCAGAACTACATGATCTCTATACAGAAGCCTTACTGGAGATTAGCAATAAGAAAAATGACGTTTCTAGAATTGATAGAAAAGTAGAAAGCATCTTAACAAGAATAAAAGATACATACGAAGGCCTATCTTTAAAGGAAACCACTATCAGAGATTTACTTGATACACTTTATCGAGAAAAAGATCTCCATAAAAATAAAGATAATGTAGTAAAAAAAATAAGTGATTTTATTGACATTTACGGAAAAAATCTTTCAGATTTCGATTTATACACTCTTGCAGAATTAGAGATGACTATTGCAAATGATAATTCCCAGATAGTTGATAATTTAGGACTATATTTTCCTCAGACTTTTCTTACTATTTTTAGATTAGAACTTAAAGATTCTCTTGAAAAGATAAAGAAAGATGCTAAGACTGAAAACGAACAAAAATCCGTGAATAATCTTGTTAATCTTTTTTCTACAAAAGCTGAATTGCTTAATGATGATTATTTACGAAAACAAGCTGCAAAAAAATTAACTGAATTTCTAGAAAGTGGCAGTTCTGAAAACCTTTCTGATTCTCATATAAGAATACTTAGCGGGTTAGAAGAGTATTGCTTGCAAACTGAGATTTTTAACCCAGTTGAATATCTTTGTTTAAATGTTAAAGATTATAAAGAATTTGATTCAACCGGCTTCGAGATCTTTTCAAAACTTGGTGAATCTTTCAGAAGAATGGAAGAGAGATATGAAAAAGGAAGTATAGAAAGGTCGCCGTTAGAAGATTTAGTGCAAGTGCTAAAGTCTATAGATAATCTTGCAGATTCGCATAAGGAAAATATTGTTGGATCTGTTAGAAACTTTATGAGAGTAAATTCAGCATTGCTTTCTGAAGAAGAGAAAGAAGCTCTCGAAAATTTAACTGAACGCTATTCTAAAAGTAATTTTGTTATTGGTAATTATCAACTTCCTGAACATGTTTTAGAATATGGTATTAAGTTAAGAGAAGATGAAATCCCTGATGTTGATAAGAATAAAGCAGACTTTGATAAGATTATCCAGGGAATGGAAAACTGGTATAAAAGTAAGAGTAAAAAAGAAGTTACTGCTGAAAATATATTCTTTTATGAAAAGAGCCAAATATTCATTGAGAATAATGGATACAAGAGTGAGAAGCTTTGGAAATTTATTATGGATAACTTGGATTATCTTCCTGATGATCATCGTGTTGCTCTTAAAGCATGGGTTAATATCTATCAAAATGGGAAAGTTGATGATTTAAGATCATATCTTTCTAACATCCTAAAAAACTCAAGAGAAATATTCAAACATGCTCCTCTTCTACTAAGACATAAAGCTTCAAAAGTAGAAAATCAAGGAATTAATGAAGTTAAAGATCAAGAAGTTAAAGATCAAAAGACAGAAGCATCTAATGTAGCTTCTGATACGCCTACTACTTCAAATACACCTACTTTAGATTATATTGTTTCTGAAAATCATCCTGAAGAAACTACTCAAACAGGAATCTTGCTAATTTCACCAACTGGAACGAAAGATTTCAAAGCAGCCGTTGATACATTTTATACTCCTAAAAAAGCAAAAGAACAATCACCTGAAGAAAAAGTAATTATTAATGTTCCGAATGTTAATATTGAAGATAACATTGATAACATTGAGGATAATATACCTTTTGTTGCTAGAGAAGTTAGAGATTCTGTTTATGATCATGATAGTTTTGTCGATAGTCGCCGTAGCGTAATGCCGGTTAGTTTAAGAGATGAAGATGTTGAGTTTTCAAGAAACAGTTATGCTCAAATTGTAAGTGGTTCTGAAAGTATAATCCCTAAAAGTGTAATCCCTGAGAGTGTAATGGAAGTAAGTCTTAGACATGTTGAAGTTGTAAGAGATAGTTATGCTCAAATTGTAAATGATAATACAGTACCAAAGATTGTTGATGACATTCCAGAGGTAGAAATCGGAGAAGAATCTATTGGGCTTACTGATGAAGAATTGATATTTGTAGAAAAAGATCATGAAGCTGCAAAGACAATAGAAGAAGCTGATCTTTCCAGTTCAGAAACAATTGATGATAAAGTTAAATTAGAATTTGTTGTTAGCACTCTTAGTGAAAAACTTAAAAATCATACTCCTGAGCAACCTAAAAAATCATTAGGGGAGAAAGTTGCTGAAAGATGGGGTTATTTTAAAGAATGGGTTGGAATTAATGAAGATTCTTCAAGAAAAGAAGAATATGTTAATTTAGGGGCAAAATCAGATTTAAAATCAGATTCATCTAACCCTAATGTTTTGGAAGTTTCTACATCCAGACCAGAAATTGAAGTTAAATATACTCAGAATGCTCAGAAAAAACAATCTATTCAAAAAACATCTCTTAAAAAACCGGTTGGTAGATTAATAGAATTTAATGATACTCCTGAGATAGAAATCGGAGAAGCTTATCTTACCGCTCAAGAAAATATTGCAGTACTTAAAGATGTCTTCGAACAAAAAGGAAACGATGCTAATCCAGAAATTATAATAAACGGAAAAGCTAGTCTTACTGAAGAAGAAGAAACAGCAATATTTGAAGATTCTTTTGAAATTGATCATATTCCGAGAGTTAGAGTTGAAAATTATCAGTCCAGTATTGATGATTTAATAGCTAAGCCTTCCAGTACAGTTTCTGTTCCTGAAGTTAAAAAAACTTATTGGGGCAGAATCAGAGAACGTTCAAAAAGAAAACTTCTTTCAGCAGCGATTTTTCTCGGAGTGTTAGGGGCAGCAGCAGGATTAAATACCTATAATCTACTAAAACAAGATCCGCTTCATGTTGACGAGGGAATTTCTTCATCAGTTGCTTACGATGGGTTAAAAGATAATCATGTTGTCAAGAAAGAAGAATCTAAAACAGAATCTAAAACAATTAGTGGAGAAAGATCTTTAACAACTCCAAAAATGGTAGTGAGCATTGGTTCTAATGCACTTAATATTCATTACTCTAATAAAATTACAAAAGATAAGTTTGATTTTGATAGCGAAATAAGAACAGATTCTTGGAATTTGCAAAAATCAGTATGGGAATCACAAAGAGATATTAAAGCTAAAATTGCAATGGAAAAGAAATTAAAGAAAGCTCATCAAGTTGAGGCTGAAAAACAACAACTTGAAGTTAACAGAGCGAAAGAAGCTGCTGAACAGAAACATAAACATAAACCATTAGATTTAGAGGAAATAGTTATACCTCGTCTTAAACCACAACATAGATCAGGTTTATTGCCACAAAATGAAAAAGATTTTAATCAGAATATAGATCATCAGAAGATATATGATCTGTTAGATGGAAAAAGCGTATCAACGTCAAATATCTCTCCAAAAACCCAAAGTGAGACACATAAGCAACAACAAAAATGTACTCCTGAGTCAAACAAAATAAAACCATGTAGTATGCTTGGGGCAGATCAAGTTTATGACAATATTGATGATGTCCTTTCCTCAGTACGTTCAGATATGCCGTCTGACTGGAAACTAATTGATGGCAAGTGGGTTCCTTTAGATATTTAATTTTTTAAGCTAACTAAAACCAGAAATCTTTATAAATAGATATAATTCTTTGAGTTAAAATGGCAAAATTACGTAAATTTGCAGCATATCAAAAGTTAGAAAGACCTTATACTAGGATTAGTAAATATACTAAACAGAATTATGTCAGAGGAGGATTTCCTCACATGAAAGTTATTAAGTTTGATATGGGCAGTCCAGAAAAAGAATATGATACAGTGATTAAGCTGAATGTTTGTAAAAGTATGAATATCCGACATAATGCTTTGGAATCAGCAAGATTAGTTTCTAATAGGTTTTTAGAGAAATCTCTTGGAAAGAACTTTCATCTACGCGTAAGGGTTTATCCATTTCATGTCTTAAGAGAAAACCCTTTAGCTTCAGGTGCGGGAGCTGACAGGATGAGTACTGGTATGAAGAAGTCATATGGTAAATCTATCAGCTCTGCTGCAAGGATGAAAGAAGGGCAGGCAGTTTTAGAACTTAGGATCAATAAAGAACATTTTAAAATAGGAAAAGAAGCTTTATCAAGATCTGCTAAAAAATTACCTTGCTCTTGTAAAGTTGTAGCTAATTAAAACTAACTTTTCTTTATTTCCTTTTTAAGTTTAACAAGTTCCTCTTCAATCTCAAAAAGTTCATTTCTTTTAGGATTTTTCCCTTCAACTTTTCTTTCAATTTTTTTAACTAAACGAACAGCTTCTTTTTCTTCCAACTTTTCTTTTTTACTTTTATGTTTGGGAAAAAGGTCTTTAATAAAATAAATTGGGTTTTTAATACCTTTACTTAAAGTTAAACTTATACTTTTGAATTCATTACTAAGTTTCCTCTCTTCTAAATCACTTTTATCAATAATTTTTTGTTGAGGTATCTCACTTAGGATTCTCGCTTCTTTAATTTTCATTGAATCAACATCAGAAATTTTTTTGTCAATCTTGGCTAATTTTTTGTCAAGAATGTGTTTTTGTCCTGAAGCTTCAATGACTGTTGGTTTAGAATAGCCCTGCATCCTAGCATTGATCTCTCTAAGCTCTCTTTCTAACTGTTTTTCTTTAATGTTATACTCTTTAACTTTTTTGCTAACATTTTTTTTAGATAAATGTGGCGGCTCTTCTTTTCTTAAGTCACTTAATTCTTCATTTAGCCGGTCTAATTCTTCTTCAAGAGGAAATTTCTTTCTAGAAGTCCAGCTTGAGATTGGTTCTTTTTCTTCTTCGGGTGTTATTTCAGCATGCCATAATTTAGGTTCATTTAATTTAGGCTTTCTTAGATGATAAAAAGTAAAGAGGATTATTGTCAGTAAGAATAATAGTGTTATGATGATGATGAAATAATTGTTATAATTGTTAAACAGCTGTGTGACATTATCTTCGATAAAATTAGCGGTTCCAGTTACTGCACCAGTTATCAATCCCCCTTTGATAAATGAAATATTCAGTTTATCAGAGAAACCTATGAAAAAAATAAGAATCAATGAAATTGCAAATATTATCAGTGTCTTCTCACCTCTAATCTTCAAATCGGAAGATCGTTTTAATTCTAACTCTGTTTCGACTTTCATCTTTTTAATGGTATCTTATTTAAGTTTAAAAAATTAATCATAAATTCATAATCCTAAATTAATTATTTCTTGTAGCTGATTTGATGACTTTTTCTTTAAGTTCTTCTAATGAATGATATTTGTGTTTAAAATCCTCTTTTGGCTTTCCTTCTGGCAGATCGGTTTTGCTGACATATATTAAAATTTTATCTTTGAGACCTAATTGATTTAATTCTTTTAATAATTGTTCTTGTTCTCTAATAGAATAACCACCGTGGCCGCTTAAATCAAAGACGTAAATGATTAAATTAGCAAGATCTGTCATTACCAATTCCGCTTGCAATTCAATAATGTTCATCTTTTCTTTTCTTGCTAAAGTTCCTGGAACATCAAGAACTTGCACTTTAATATTGTCTTTTGCAATATATCCGGCATTGATTGATATTGTTGTAAAAGCGTATTCAGCAGTCTTTGCTTTTGTTTTAGTAAGCTTATTTAACAATGTTGTTTTCCCTACATTAGGAAATCCATAGATGCATACAGTAAACATTTCTTTGATATCTGGATAATTTTTCATTATCTTACGGCTTTCTTCAAGATATTTTAAGTTGGGGTCAATCTGTTTTAATGTTGAAGAAACCCTTCCATAAAATTGTTTAGACAAATCTTTGATCTTGTCTCTTTCTTTAGTACGAGTGATATTTCCTACATATTCTTTCTGAAGAGAACGTATTCTTTTGATAGCCCAGTTTACTGCTCCGAACGATTTTTTTAACTGAGAATAATCTAATGTTAATCTTATCAATTTAATATAAAATTGAGGCAAATCGGCGGTTCCTGGAAAAGTATGAAGTATCTTTTCTAAACGAGGAACGATAGTATCTTTGATGATGTCTAATTTAAGGCTTTCTTTAATTCTTATTATCTGTAACCAATTGCCTTTAAGATTTTTTGATTTCCCCTTTTCTCTAGCTTTACTGAAAGCCAAATCTAAGAAATACTTACTATTTTCTACAGGAGGAATATTTTGAAAGTTCATGTTTATGAGGAAGTGAAGGTTTTTTATTAATGTTTCTTATCTTACTGATGTTTTGCGTTTTTTGGAAAATAAGCTTAAATTTCGAATACCAGACAAAGTATTTTATACTTAAAACTTGAAAATCCGCAAAACTCCAAATTCTTAAAATTCATTCTTAGGGTGCTCGTGTCCTATTTCTTTCCTTTCTTTAAGCGCTTCAATATGCTTCTTTTTTTCTTCTTTTATCTTAACTCTTCTTGCTCTTAGTTCCGTTATAAGATTAGAAGCATGCTCCCCTCCTAAGAAATGAGGAAGGATCACATAATCAGCACCTTTATCGTAAAGTTTCAAAGCTTCATCAATCTCGCTTGCGGTTACAATAACTTTTGCATGTTTATTAACAGCACGAACTTTTCCGACTAGATACAAATTATCTTTTGTCTCCGGTACAGTGGAAATCAGCATCTCAATCTCTCTTAAGTTCATACGTTCAATGATCTCTTCGTCTGACACTTCTCCATAAATGCAGTGATAACCTTTTTTGACCATCATAGAAATTATTTCTGGGTTATAATCAACGATTAATAATTTTTTCTTAACTTTCTTTAAATTTTGTAAAATACTATACCCTATCCTGTTATGGCCGCAAAGGATTATCTTTGGCTTTATGCCTGTTGGAAGATATTCAAGCCCTTCTGTTGTAAAAATATCAAATATTTTGAGTAATGGTTGTAAATATCTGTAAATCCACTGATTATGTTTTATGTAGTAAGAAGTAATAGTTATTGTGATTAACACTATGATTACTGTAAGCGAAAATAGTTCTTTAGAAATATGGCCCAAGACCAAGCCTTGTGCGGCTAGAATAAGTGAGAATTCCCCCATCTGAGCTAGTGAATTGGCAGTAAAAAAGGAAGGTTTCTTTGTATACTTGAAAAGTGAGCAAACTAACATGATGATAATCGGTTTAAAAATAATAAGGACAATAATTAATACTATTAATGGAATCCACATATCTTTGATTACTGCAAGTGACAAGCCCATCCCTAAAGATACAAAGAATAATAATGAAAAGAAATCACGTAATGATTTAACTTTTCCAATGATTTCAAAATTATATTCCAAATTGCCTAGAGTTAGGCCAGCTATAAAAGCACCAATGGCAATAGAAAAACCTACATACTGAAAAGCAAGTGAAAATATAAAGCAAACTGCTAATGAAGATATTAACAATAGTTCTTGTCGTTTGGCAGCGAAGCGAAATACGCTTGGAAAAATAAATTTACTGGCAATATAAGCTAATAAGAAAAGTGAAATGAATTTAATAAAAGCAATTCCAAACATTAAGAAGCTGAAATCATTAATTGAAACTAGTATCGATATGGCAAAAATAGCTACGATGTCTTGTATTAACAATGTCCCAACAATAATTCGTCCATGTAATGTGTTTAATTCTCTTTTATCTGAAAGAAGTTTCATTACAACCATCGTAGATGAAAAAGCTATCATCAATCCGATATAAGCAGCTTCTAACGGCAAGAAACCAAGTAATAACGAGATGAAGTAACCTGACACAAACAAGATAATTATCTCGATTAATCCTCCTAAGCTGGAAACAAGGCTTACTGTTTTTAAAGATTTAATATCCATCTCAATGCCGACGATGAACAATAAGAAAGCTATTCCAATAATTGACATAGATTCAATAACACTTGTATTTGTTATCAGCTTGAATACTGGTGTAATAAGAATTCCTGCAAAAACATAAGCTAAGATCTGAGGTTGTTTAAGTAATCTTAAACCAAAAGCTAGAACCGCGGCACCAATAACTACTAAACCTAATTGTAAGAACATATCGCCATCAGCACCTATCAAAAATAGCACCTCCTTTTTAATTGTCTTAAAGGAAAGAAATAGCTTTTATAAACGTTTTTGTTAGATGGATGAATTTTGTTTATTGGATTATTTTAATTACCTTTGATTCTCTTTTTAGAGTAAATTAATCTTTATTGTTCGTCTTTGTGATATAAATCAAGAAAGATGATCTTGTTTTCTTCTTTAAAGTAAGAATAAGATAACCGAAAAGAGCCGATGTACACTTCTCTTGTTCCTTTTCTAGTGAACTTCATTGGTTTTCCTATCTCAGGATTTTCAATAATCTTCTTTATATGTTTTTTGACTCTCTCTTTATCGGCATTGTTTTTGATCTTACGGATGATGTCAAGAAATTTAGGTGAATGATTTATCTTCAACATTTTTCAAGGTCATTCAAGAAATCATCTGCTGATTTTGAGATAAATTCTCCTCGTTCATAACTTTTCCATGCTTCTTCAGTTCTTTTGGCAAATTTGAGATCCTCTTCGATGTTTTTCTCAAAAGCTTTCATACTCTTCAGAATCATCTGTTTATCTGCTTTGATGATTACAAACTTCTCCCCTTCATATAAATCTCCTCGCATCTCAGAAGGGATTACTATTTGTCCTTTAGAACTCATCTTTGTTATTGCGATTTCCATTTTATCAATGTAAGATATATCTTACTATAAAAACTTTTCGGTAAATTTGTTGATTTGGTGTAACATCCTGATAATTTAGTGTTAATAAAAAAAACCCTCTCAGTAAATTTTTCAAAAAATATTTTGGTAAATTAATGGGGTAATTATTTACATTGAATAATATACTGCCTTTATGAAAAATTTGTTAAGAAATTTTGAAAAAACAAAAAATAGGACTATTGTCGGACATTTTTAAAATTTAATATTTACTAAAAATAAATCATTTCTTTTGCTTTTTCTTCTTTGACTTAGCAAGCTTAATTAATTTTTTAACTTTAGATTCTTTACCTTTACTACTAGCTTTTCTTCCATTCTCTAAAAGCTTCTTGATTTTTTTAGAAACTTTTTGTATTTTCCTTGTTACTTTTTTCTTTGCTACCATTTTTATCTTCAGTTAAAAAATTTAGCTGACATCTGGGCTCGGTGAAGGTTTCCTCAAACAAAACCAAATCGAACATAACGTCAGTTTGTTTTAAATTCCATCTTCGCATCATAGAGAAGCTTAACAAGTGTAGTTTTTGCATGATGAGTTATAGCCCAGACACCATACTAATTGCCGAACACTTGACAGAGGCGATATGATAACATCCTTTCCAGGACAACCGAATTACCCGAATATTAACAAAATAACATAAACTTACTTCTCACGTCTTTCTCTTACTCTCCTATCTTCTTTTCGTTCCTCTCTTCTTTCTTCTTTTCTTGCCATTAGATTCACCTCTTTAATTTTTAACTTGAGAAAAGAAAAGACATTTGACATTTATGATCTCTGGTATATACGAAAAAGAAAAATATATACTTCTACTTCTCAAAAATGCTCATTGATTTTTAATCTAAACAAATTATACAAATTATCATTTATTTTTCTAAGATGATATAATATTGTCATCTCTTCAGGTTTTATATTCTTAATGTTATTTAAAGATTTTATTTTATCGTTTCTTCTTTTACATTCCTGGTGAAAAACAATAAAATCATTTTTTTTGAAGTTGTAGAATAAGTTGTAAAAATTTTTAACAGATCCATTTGTCTCTAGGTAAAGAATTTTTAATTCTTCTCTGAAACTGATTTCTTCATGGTTAATTAGATCAACAGCTAAATTACCATAATTGTTACCTAATTCGCCTAGAACTTGCAAAATATTATAAATTATTTGAGTTTTAAAATAATCTTTATAACCTTTTTTATTTAACACCCGAAAACAAAAGTTAATGAAGATATCTATATCAAAGTCTCTTCTTTTAATCCCTTTCAACGCTTCCCGATTATTTTCTTCTAAGGCTGATAAACTATCTTCTGCCATAGAAATTGTCAACAGAAAGATCCTTCTAAAAATATTCTCAAATTGAGTGTCAGTAGTTTCAGTTATTTCTCCAGCTACACAATAAGAGTTTCCTTGCTCTACAATTGCCAATCCAATTAATGAGTTTATTGTTTCCTGAGTAAAAGCTAAGCTTTCCTGCTTTTTGAAAAGAATTTTAATCTGTTCATAACCTCTAATATATGCTCCGGTTAAGTATTCTCTGATCAATTCTTGGTTTAATTCTCCAACATCAATTTCAACCTCTTTTATTTCTAGATCTTTCATTGTAGAAAAAGTGATTGACTTTTCTTTTTCAAAAGCTAGTAATTCATCACCAGGTTTTAAGCTGTGTTGCTTAACCCATTTGGAAGGCAGAGAAGCAACTAAAGTAGAAGCTCCTAATCTGAATATTTTTCTTCTCATGTTGTTAATGAATTATTTGGGATATTTAAACTTTTAGATTGTACATACAAACTTATATTTTTTAATGAGGTATAGTCTTTTTAATTTGTTTATACTATGATTTAAAAGCTTATATTCTTTGTTAATGGTTATGATAGGTGGATTAGAGAATATTTTGACAATGTTAATTGTGATTTTAGCAACATTAGCAGCATTGGCGGGAATTGTAGTTCTGGAAAGTTTTTTTCGCAATAAATTAAAAGAGCTTTTTAGTGATGTAAATTATTTCATTTTCTTTTTTCTAATTATTGGTTATTTGTTGTATTCTATCGGAGAAGTTTCATTTTATTTAGCTCGATTTATTTTAAAAGAAGCATCATCCATAGGTATTTCAGATGTTTACTGGTCAGGTGGAGCAATCTTTATCCTAATTTCTTTTATAATGTTGGCTTTCATACTGTTTAAACATAATTACAATCATGCTAAATTTGTAACAATGATGATTATTGGCGGAGCATTATTAGGATTTGTTTTATATTTATTATTTGGGGTGACCTTAGGTAAAGAAGCACACTTTTTCAATTATTTTTATCCGATTATTAGTTCATTGATAGTAACGTTTGCTTTAAGTGTCGTTCTTTTTTCCTCAGATTTAGAACATTTTGGCACAGCTTTGCTGTTTTTTTTCTTAGCAAGCTGTGGAATTTTATTAGGAGATATTTTCTTTACTTATACTATTACAAAAGGAGTTTATGGTTTAGCAGGATTAATTGCTGATGTTTCCTATCTGCTGGGTTATGGTTTGAGTTTTGTTGCTTTTATAACATTGCGCCTAAGAATGCGTACGTTAGCAATTTAAAATTTTATCATAAAAAAAAGTAATCATTAGTTAGCGAGAAAAGTAAAGTATAAATTTTTTGGAAGAAATGGAAAGAGAAGAGTAAAATGGCAAAGAAAAGAAAAAATAAAATTTACGAATGAGTTATTGAGACGTTGAAAAAACAAGGTCTGCAGATAGTCGATGCTGAGGAATAAAAAGAATGAAAAAGAAAAATTGAAGAATGAAAAGACTATTAATTGGAATAGGGGTCATTTATGGAATTGCCACAATAATAGCTATGATTTCAGGAGGAATCAATTTTCTATTAGTAATCCTGCTCGCTATTTGTGTTGCCTCTATTATTGGGGGCGTTTATCTTTACATTAAAAAAGATAAAGATTAGAAAAATCTAAATACTAAAGAGTTTTATTTTATCATAAAAAAGAGGGATTGAATGGCTGATAATCAGGAAAAATGGTACCTGAAGAAGTTAGATGAAGTTTTCAAAACATTAGATTCTAGTGAAAAAGGCTTATCACAAAAAGAAGCTGAAAAAAGAATTAAAGAACACGGATATAACGAAATCAAAGAAGTAAAGAAAGACACACCATTAAAGATATTGTTAAGACAGTTTAAGTCTTTTGTTGTAGGAATTTTGGCTGTTGCCGCAATCATTTCTTTTTTTATTGGACATCAAGTAGAATTAGTTGTAATTTCTATTATTATCTTATTTGTTATTTTACTTAATTTCTTCGAAGAATATAAAGCATCTAGGGATATGGAAGCATTGATTAATTTAACTCCTAAGAAAGCTAAAATATTACGAGATGGCAAAAAAATTGAGATTTTATCTAGAGAAATAACTATAGGAGATATATTAGTTTTAGAAAGAGGAAATATAATTAGTGCTGATGCCAGGTTGATTGAAGCAAATAATCTTAAAGTAGAAGAAGCAGCTCTTACTGGAGAATCGGTTTCTGTTAACAAAACAATTACAGATTTAAAAATAAAAACACAATTAGCACAACAAGTTAATATGTTATTTGCAGGAACCACCGTTACCAATGGTGATGGTCTTGCTGTTGTTGTTGGAATAGGGGAAAATACTGAAATTGGCAAAATATCCAGTATGATTAAGAGCATTAAAGATGAGACAACCCCACTACAAAAGAGACTAGACAAATTAACAAAACAAATTTCTATTGGAGCAATGATTATTGCAGTAATTGTTTTTATTATTGGTATTTTACAAGGAACACATTGGACTGGAATGCTCATTTTTTCGATGGCAGTTATTGTTTCAGGCATACCAGAAAGCTTACCCACAGTAGTAGCTGTAACTTTAGCTACTGGTGTAAAAAAAATGGCTAAGCGTAACGCAATAATAAAGAGATTACCTGCTGTAGAAACTTTAGGAACATGTACAGTAATTTGTTCAGATAAAACCGGAACATTGACTCAAAATAAGATGGTCATTGAGAACCTATTTACTTCTGATGTAGAAGTGGGTGTTACAGGTAATGGATATGAACCCAAAGGGGTTTTTCTAAAAGAGAAGATTAAGATTGATGTTAATAAACATAAAACCATCTCTAAAATGTTAGAGATTGGAGTTTTGTGTAATAATGCAGATATTAAATTAGAGAAAAAAATCTGGACTGTTGATGGTGAGGCCACAGAAGGAGCTTTAATCACGCTTGCTAGAAAAGCAGGATTGATAACAGAGGATTATCATAAAAAATTCCCACGAAAAAAAGAGCATCCATTTGATCCAGAAAGGAAATGCATGAGTACAATTCATCTTAATCAAGGAAAGCACTTTGTTTATTCTAAAGGAGCTCCAGAGATTCTTTTAACAAAAGCAAAGTATTATTTAGATAATGGTAAAATCAAGAGATTAGATAAAAAAATTCTAAATTTATTCTTGGAAAAAAATAAAGAATATGCTTCAAATGGTCTGAGAGTGTTAGGTTTATCTTTTAAGGAACACAAAGGCTCTTTTGATTTAAAAAATGTAGAATCTAATTTAGTATTTGTTGGTTTAGTTTCTATACGTGATCCTCCAGCTCCAAATGTTAAAGAATCAATAAAGCAGTGTAAAGAGGCCGGAATTAAGGTAGTGATGATTACTGGAGATAATGAGCTCACCGCTAAAGCAATCGCTACAGAATTAGGAATCTTTTCTGAAAGAGATATAGTAATGACTGGAAAAGAATTAGATGAATTAAATGATACTGTTTTTGAAAAAATGATTAATCACATTTCAGTATATGCTCGGGTAACACCAGCACATAAATTAAGAATAGTTAAATCATTGCAAAACGTAGGACATATCGTAGGAATGACTGGTGATGGTGTCAATGATGCCCCAGCGCTTAAAAAAGCAGATATAGGGATTGCCATGGGCAAACGCGGAACGGATGTTGCCAAGGAATCTTCTGAGTTGATATTGAGAGATGATAATTTTAGTACTATCATAAATGCTATAGAAGAAGGAAGAACCATTTATGAAAATATTAGGAAATTTATTTATTATCTTTTAGTAGGAAATGCTGCCGAAGTGTTGATTATTTTAATTGCGGTAATGGTAGGAGCAAATCTTCCATTAACTGCATTAATGGTGCTTTTTATTAATTTAGTTACCAGTGAATTTCCTGCACTAGGGCTTAGTTTTGAGAAGCCATCATTAAAAATTATGAAACAAAGACCTAGAGATCATAAGGAAGGAATACTGAGCGATTATTTGATTTTTAAGATTGGACAGATAATACCTTTAATAGTTCTTGGAGCAATTGCTTTATACGTTTGGGAACTTATGATGAAGAGTGGTGAAATACCAAAAGCACAAACTGTCGCATTTGCAACAATAATATTCTTTGAACTATTCCATGCTTTGAATGCAAAAAGTTGGGATGAAACAATATTTTCGAAGAATTTTTTCTCCAACTTTTACGTACTGGGAGGTATCGCACTCGCTGCAGTATTAACAGTATTGGTTATATACCTGCCATTTTTACAGAATATTTTTGGAACTGTAGCTTTAGATATTAAAGATTGGATTATCATTATCGCTGTCTCTTCTAGTGCGATGTGGATTATAGAACTGCAAAAGACTTTACTTCAGGCAGAATTGAAAGAAAGAAAAAAAATGGAAATTCATCCGACAAGGATTGATGTAGATTAATCCTCCTATTTTCCATTATCTAACAATTAAACAATCCTCTCCCTACATTTCTAGGCAGTACTTAACTCACAAAAAATTAAAATTATTTATCCTAAAATAATTGTACAAAAAGATTTAAGGAGATGATGAACCACTAAGTGGTATTTTTCCAAAATTAAGTGTTTTAATGCACAAAATTTGTTATTACAAACTCTAAAAACTATAAAGACGGTTAAAAGATGGTATTCGTCGAGATCTTACTAGCTTTGATTTTAGGTATATTTAGTGGATGTATTACCGGCCTTATTCCCGGAATCCATGTTAATCTCATTTCAGTACTTATTATTTCTTTATCACCACTTTTATTGACGATTACTTCACCAATAGTCTTAGCAGTATTTATCATCAGCTTAGCGATTACACATACATTTCTAGATTCAATCCCTAGTATTTATTTAGGGGCTCCAGATGAGGCTCAAGCTTTGAATGTACTGCCTGGACATAGGTTATTGAACAAAGGAGAAGGACATAATGCTATTGTCTATACAGTGATTGGTTCTTTAGGTTGTTTAATTTTAGCAATAGTTCTATTTCCTATTTTTATTGTAAGCATGGAAAAGATTTATCCTTTGGTTAAGACTTATATTGGTTATATCCTTTCATTGATTATGATAATAATGATTAGTAAAGATAAAGGAAAAAGAATGAAAAGTTTAGTTGCTTTCTTATTGGCTGGATGTATAGGACTGATTATTTTTAGTATCCCCAATTTAAAACAACCTTTATTTCCGCTTTTGTCAGGATTATTTGGTTTTTCCATTTTATTATTTAGTTTAATGCAAAAATCGATAATTCCACAACAAGATTTGACAAAACCATTAACAATAACAAAAAAAAATATTGTTAAATCAGTTACTGCAGCTTCAGGAGTTGGTTTCATTGCCGCTTTCCTGCCGGGTTTTGGTTCATCGCAGGCAGCTATTGTTGCTACTAATGTTGTCGGTGATGTTGGCGATGAAGGCTTTCTTTCCTTAGTTGGCGGGATTAATACTGCTAATATGTTGATCAGTGTTGCTACTGCTTATGTCTTAGATAAAGCTAGAAATGGAGCTATACTAACTGTAAACAAGCTATTGGGAAAGATTGGTTTTCAAGAGATGCTAATTTTCTTAGCAGTTGCTTTAGTTGTAGGGGGCATTGCTTCAATCTTAGCTTTGATGTTATCTAAAGCTTTTTCTAAATTAATTGTCAAAGTTAATTATAATAAAATTGTTTTAAGTATTATTATTTTTATTACTTTACTTACATTCTATTTTGACGGTTTTATAGGATTAACCATTTTGGCTACCTCAACTGCCATAGGTTTAGCTGCTTCATATTGGGGCGTAGGAAAAAATCATTTGATGGGCTGCTTGATACTGCCAGTTATTCTTTATTTTGTTTTGTGAACAGAAATGTATAATTAAATAATCAATATATTTATTTTTTTAGACTCAATTCAAAACTTAACCAAATATTTTAACAATATCCAGATTATAAATCCAACTATCCCTAAAAAGATAATCTTGATGAATAAAAATCTTACTCTTCTCTTAAGTTTTTTCCAAAACCTTCTTCTTTCTGCTCTCTTTCTTAATACTTCATCAAAATGGCTTTTTACTTTAAATATCCTGATGGGTCTTTTCAAACCTCTTAATTTTCTTAAGCCCAGATGAATATATTGTGTCTCATTTTTATTCATTGCAGAATAAACTGCTTCACTAAAAACAATCTCTCCAGCTTTAGCTATACCTTCTAATCTGGCTGCTATATTTACGGCATCTCCATAGATATCATTTTTCCTTATGCTGACTTCTCCTGTATGAAGTGCTACCCTTATCATTAATTCATCTTTGGATTTTTTTCCTTTACTATATTTCTGAAAAGTATTTTGTAATTCCATTCCGCAGAGTACTGCATTTGTTGGAGACTTAAAAGATACTAAGAAAGCATCGCCTATTTTCTTGATTATTTTTCCATCATAATTTCTAAACACTGGAATGGAAAGTTCATCAAATATGTCATGTAGTTCATTAAACTTCTCCCGGCTAAGCCTAGCAGTAGTTTTAGTATATCCTACTATGTCAATAAACATTATAGTTAATACTTCAAAATCAGGATATTCTTTATTCATCACTACCTAGGAATTATTCCCATTTATAAATGTTTTTTAATTTTTTACTGTAAATAAAGTATTAAAGCTTTATTTACATCCTAAAAATCAATTAACTAAACTTTAATTTAATCATTGATTTTTCTTGAGTTCCTTAAGCAAGATAGGTGTAATGTCAATCTTATTGGTTGGATGTTCAATACAATTTGTTGTAAATATCCTGTCAACACCGGCTTTCTTTAATTTATCAATGGCATTCTCAACAAACAGGCCATGAACTCCTATGGCAGTAACGCTTTTTGCTTTCATTTTCTTAGCTTTCTTGGCAGCTTCTGCTATTGTATGTCCGGTAGAAATGATGTCATCAACGATTACAACATTCTTCCCTTCAATTGAAACTGGTTTAATCATCTTTTCAGTTACATGTCTTGAGCTAAACCTTGTTTTTTTTAATACTGTAGCTTCTGCTCCAATTTGTTTGGCGATAACTTCTGCCCATTGATAAGATTCCCAATCTGGTCCCATGATAACTACATCTTTCATCTTTTTCTTGATGAACTCTGCAATTACAGGGTTGGCTGTTAATTTCACAGCAGAAATAGTAAATATGTCTTTTAGCGACTTATATCTATGGATGTGTGGATCGATAGTAATAATCTTATCTATTGAATTGTTCAATAACTTGGCCATTATTCTTGAGGAGATAGCTTCCCCTGAATTAAATCTTTTATCTTGTCTCATGTATGCTAAATATGGTGCAACAAGAACAACCTTCTTTGCTCCAAGATCTTTTGCAGTTTCAGCAGCAAAAATAATGTCAAACAGTGACATATCGGAATTTGGCTGGAATGATTGGACTATTACAACTTTTTTATTTTTTACATCTGTATTAAATCTCAGATAAATATCTCCATCTGGAAAAGAAGAGATTGTTAATGGAGAAAACTTCTTCTTTAATTTTTTAGCGATTTCTTTAGCGATATCAATAGAATTGCCGCAGCTCGTAATTATCATCAAACTCACCTCTTTGTGCAAAGGTAAAATTTTTATGTTTATAAAAGTAATCTTTAAGTGTAAAATAGGTCAGCTTGCACGGCACGATTATTTTTGGCTCAAAGTAAAATCTTAACAACTTAATTTAAGCTCAACTTACCAAAAATGTGCCTCCATTGGCAAAGCAGACCTATTACTTATCTTTAAGTGAGCTATTAAAGCAAATAAATTAAATTTTCTTGAAGTATACTTAATAGTTTGAAAAAGTTTATATAATTCTTCTTTTTAGTTTGTTTTCATGGCAAAGAAATTGGAGATAGATGCAAGCAAACTGCAAAAATTAAATGAATTAAAAGAAAAAGGAGTGGATCCTTATCCTTATACTTTTAGTCAGACCCATCATGCTAAAGAGATTAATGAGATGTATTCTACACTGAAAAAAGAGACAAAAACAAAAGTTAAAGTAAGTATCGCTGGAAGAATTATGTTAAAAAGAGTCATGGGTAAGGCGAGTTTTTTTCATATCCAAGATGAAACTGGAAGAGTACAATTATATCTTACAAAAGATATTCTTGGTGATGAACTTTACAAAATTCTGACAAAGAAAACCGATATGGGAGATATAATTGGTGCAGAAGGAATTATTTTTAAGACTAAGATGGGGGAAGTTACTATAGAAGTGCAGTCAGCAGAAATTCTTTGTAAATCTTTGTTAATGCTTCCTGAAAAATTTCATGGTCTTAAAGATATTGAATTGAAATACAGACAAAGATACCTTGACTTGATAATGAATCCTGAAACAAAAGATGTTTTCCTGAAAAGAAGCGAGATGATTAAAGTGATTAGGGATTATTTTTCAGAAAAAGGATTTATTGAAGTTGAAACTCCAGCATTACAGACAATTTATGGTGGAGCTAATGCTCGGCCTTTTATCACTCATATAAATGCTTGGGACATGGAAATGTATCTTTCTATCTCTCCTGAACTTTTCCTTAAAAGATTGCTTGTGGGAGGATTTGAAAAAGTTTTCACTATCTGTAAAAATTTCAGGAATGAAGATGTTGATCCTTCACATAATCCTGAATTTACAATGTTGGAGATATATCAAGCTTATGTTGATTATAATGCTATGATGGAGTATCTTGAACAGGTTTACGAAAAAGCCTGTATCGCTATAAATGGTACAACAAAAGTGATGCAAAAATACAAAGGGAAAGAAGTAGTTATTGATTTTAAAGCTCCCTGGAAAAGGATGACCATGATTGATGCTCTTAAACATTATGCTGATATTGATGTTTCTAAGATATCCGAGAAAGATATTAAGAATATTGTTGAAAAGAATAAGATTGAATATGAATCTGATTTTAGCTGGGGTTTAGGAGTGCAATTGTTGTTTGAGGAATTTGTAGAAGAAAAATTAATTCAACCGGTGCATATCTATGACCATCCTAAAGAAAGCACACCGCTTTGTAAACCAAGCCGGAATGATTCTCGCTTAATTGAACGATTTGAATCTTTTTGTATGGGTATGGAGCTATGTAACGCTTATTCTGAATTAAATGATCCTATATTACAAAGGGGATTGTTAGAGAAACAAGCAAAAGAATTACGTGCAGGAGATGAGGAAGCCCATCCCATGGATGAGGATTTTGTTAATGCTATAGAATATGGAATGCCGCCTGCCGGCGGTTTAGGTTTTGGTATTGACAGGATGGCTGTCATCTTGACTGGAGTTGATGCAATAAGGGATGTAATTTTATTTCCTACAGTTAAACCTGTTGAAGAAGAGAAAAAAAGGCAAGAAGATCAGAAAAGCAGCTAAACTTCTCAAAGATGCTTAGGCTCGTATAACTGTACGCCTATAACATACTTAAATTTGCCGGCATCTTCACCAAATCTTTCTTTTAATGTTTTATATCCAACATTCTTTTGGACAACTTGACCATCTTCTATTTGCTCTTTTACAAGAAATCCTTCTTCATTATATTCTTCGCCTATCCGCCATCTGATCTGGGCACTTCCTATCTCTAAGGAAATATTTGAACCTACTTCTTTTCTTTCGTTAAGATGTACTCTTGCTCCTTTTCTTGTAACATCAGTTATCAATATGTCTTCAATCATTTTAGAATGTGATAATTACCATTTTAAAAATCTATTGCTTAAACCAATGTAAAATAGGGAACATACTTTTTTCTTCTTCATCTAATACAAAGAAGCTTGTTTGATCAAATCCCATCCTTTGATATTCTTGAACTTCATAGTAGAAAGTAGGTTCGACCAAAATACTTTCAATAGTGGGATCTTCTTTTAAAATTTGTAGCATTTCGGGAAAGTATTCATTAGCATATAATGGAGTAAATGTCTCCCTTCCTTGTTCATAAGTGATGACTGCTGTAATCACTGCTATTGTTTCAGCAGTGACTATGTCCGATAATTTGTCTTTTTGATTTCCAAATTTGTCACATATCTCTTTAGTAGAAAAATATTCTCGTACATCCTGATCGAAATCAGGTGAAGAGGGATCAAAAACTTCATACTGCAATACAGCTTTCACTCCTGGAAACTTAGCTGTTATATTCCCATCATTAATTTTTCCTAGTTTGACATCTTGATAATGGTCTTCTACAACATATGTCAAGCCTTCTCTATCCTGTCTAAAGTAGCTAATAATCATTTTTTCTAAAACATCTAGAAATCCTCTTTAAAAAATGGTGTGGACGGCAGGGCTTTCGTTAGTTTCCTAATCTTCCTCTTACCAGATTTAGGAAATCTGTTTCGAACCTGCGTAAGCACTAAGCTAATGGGTGTCTTCGGAAAGACATCCGCCTAAGCCCATCCCGTTTGACCTCTCCGGCACGTCCACATTGGGATGTTTTGAGAAGAGTTTATTTAAAAAAGTATCGGAAAAGAAAGAAAAAAAAGAAAAAATTAAACTAATTCTCTCACTTCAGGAAGGAGTTCATCTTTTTCTATATGTTTGAGGAAACAACCGAGATTATATCCATATCTATTTGCACGAGTTGCACTTGATCTTAGATCACTTGTTGCTTCGTCTAACCTGGTTTGCATACTACTGAATGAATTGTAAGTGCTTTTAACTTTTATCAGTGTACTTACAAGCTCTTTCATAGCGTGTTTTCTTACATTTTCTGAGAGTTTTTCATTTTCAGTCATTTCTATAAGTACTTCATAACCTTTTTCTAGGCTTAATCTTTCATAAACATCCTCGATTGCTTCTCCAGCTGTACCTAATGGTAAATCCACATTACTACCAATTTCATTCATATATTTAGCCACCCAATTGCATCTTGGATAGTCGTTGAATAATGCTTGAGGAATGTTTTTTGGTTTGTCATTGAGGCGTGTATCCAAGTATCTTTGAGCTTCGCTTATTCTTTCATTAGCATTATCCAAACTATTTCTAACTGGTCCAGTTATTCCTTCAATCAGACCAGAAGCCATTTCTTTAATTCTCTCTTTTGCCGAATCTCTTATGTCTTCAGAAATTCTTTCATCTTCAGATAAAAGTATTAATCTTTTATAACCCAAGCATGCGTAACCATAACCTAAGCCCAAAAAACCCATATAAGGAACAGAATTATCAACGAGAGTTCTAGCTGCTTTCTCAACTCTTTCCTCCGCTAATTTTCTTATCTGTTCAGGGAGCTCTTCATGATTAGCAATATCTGTGAGGCTTTGATAATCTCCACTTTTAGCATATTTGTCTAAGCACTTTGGTAGTTCTGTTACACACCATTTTTCTCCTTTTGCTGCTCCTTCAACAATATAACTCCAAAATCCAAAATTTTGTTTTTTTCTATCCATCTTTTCATCAATTGTCATTTTTCATCATCTCCTCCTTTTTTATTAGGCAGAAAGGAAACTGCTTGTTTATTACAACTAAGTAGTAACACAACAAGTATATAAATAAAAGTGTCCCCCTACAAGACGACTTTAGAAAGATTTATATAGAAGCTGAGCTTTCTCCTGGTCTATAGCGAAGCGGTGACCAGGGGTGCAATTTATCAAGAACTAATTCTTATCTTAACTTGAAGAAGAATAAAAGCTAATGCCAGCAGAGCCCTTTTCGTAAAGAGTTGCTGGCTAAA
>JAHJGQ010000030.1 GCA_018824365.1 Nanobdellota archaeon
TAATTAATATAAACTTATCTAAATAAAAAGATGGCCATACAAGATGTTCTACTAAACGCTGGCTGGATTGTTGGGCTAGGAATAGGAGTATTTTTTATCGCTAAATTTCTTTCTAAAAGCGCTGAAAAAAAAGCAGAAATAGAAGAAATTAAAAAAACTGGTTCTGGTCTGCAAAAAGTATACATTCAAATTTCTGAAGAGGAAAAAAAAGAGGAAAAAGAAGAAGCTGAAGAACAAGCTATTGAAAAGAAAGAAGAAAAAGAAGAGAGAAAAGCAGAAGCAGTTGAAGAAATTGGAGGTGGGAAAAAATCTAAAACATCTAAGCTTAAGAAAAAAATAATCAAAAAGACCGCTAAAGCTGCTGAAATTGAGAAAGAAGCGGAAGCAACTACAACTGAAATTGAAAAAACAATTGTTGCAGCCGTAGCTGGAATACAAAATGAAACTCTCAATATAAAAGGAGAAGTAGAGAACCGAAAAGTTCTGGAAGCAGCTGAAGAAAAAGAAGAAGTGCAAGTTGCAGCCTTAGCAAATTCAATAAAGAATGCGAACAAATTCGGTCAGATTAACCAGCGAACTGCAAATTACTTCCATAAATATTTCACTTCTTTAGATGATCATCTTAAAAACCAAGTTTCGTATGAACAACAGAATGAAGAACACCACATTTCATTAGCTGAACATGTTAAAAATTCTATTGCTCATCTTAGAAGGATAATTAAACGCGCTCAACAGGCAGATAATAAATTAAACAAAAAAGAACGTAAGGAAAGAAAATCATTTAATCAAGATATCAGAAGTCTAAAACAACTGATTAACTCAAAAAAGAAAAATTTACGTCGAGAAGAAAGAAAAGGAAAGAAAGCAGATCCAAATCTTATCATTCAACTTAGAAAAGAGATTGTTATCCTAAACAGAAATGAGATTAATCTTGAAATATTAAACAAATCTGTTAAGGAAACGTATAATTTACTTAAAAAAGAGATTAAACAATTAAGAAAACTTCTTCGAGAGATTATAAAATTAGAACGAGCTGCCAAAAAATATGACAGGACATTAAACAAAAGAGGACAGGAAATGAAAAAGCGGCTTTCTAAACTTGAACAGCAGCAGAAAAAAATTGAAGAAGCCATTAGTAAATTTGAAGGTGCCAGCAATATCCATGCTTTGGTATTATCATTCTCCCAAAATCTGAATGAATATTTCAAAATTTATGAAGAAATTATTAAGCAAGATATAGGATTTGAAGAAACACTTAAAAATGTACTTTTGAATAATATTTTTGTAGAGAAGAAAATGTTGGCTTTCGTCAAGCTTCTTACAAGCCTAGATGAATCAGAAAAAGCAATTGAAGAAGGAGTTCAAGCAACAATACAGCTTGTTTCAGTAGTATTTACAGACGATGTTTCTGGAAGTTTAAAGAAATTATCCACCGAGATTACAAAAAATGCAAAAATACTGGATTATGAAGAGAAAGTAAATCAGTATCTTGCTGCAGTAATTCAAGAGATGGAGAAAGAAACCCTAGCAGCGGAGAAAGAAGTTGAAGAAATAATTAAGAAGGATGAAAAACTGATTGTAGAAAATCAAGCATTACATGAGGAAGAACAAACACACTTAGGAGATACAATGGCAACGATGGTGAACAGAAAAGTTGCGATAGACCAAACATACCTTTCTCAAGCTAAAAAGTTATCTAATGACTTAAAACAAAGAAATGCACAAGCAGCAGCAGCCTATAAACAGGCTACGTCAATTTAATTCAACAACCATACCTTCCCAGCCAGGATTCACATATTTAACGTCATTAATTTTATCCATTACACCAATAGTTTCATGAAGATGTCCACTGATAACCAATTTTGGTTTAATTCTCTCAATAAAATTACGATAATCTTTATTTCCCACATGATGTTTATCCAGTAAATCCAGCTTACTACCAAAAGCAGGACCATGGGTAACAAAAATAATCTTTTTACCATTATATTTCCCATACCAATTTCTAGATATTTTTCTGAACTCAGCATCTTCCTGAGAAAAACCATTGCTCCCATAACCAAGTAAAATATAATTTCCTAATTCAACTGCTTGGCAATCAAAATTAATACAGTTAGAAAAACCCACTAAAGCATTATCCAACACCGAATTTTCTTCATGATTTCCCGGAATGATATAAATCTTTTTACCTATTGAATTTAGTTTTTTAAGATTATATTTAAGACCAGAACCAAAATTAGAGATATCTCCACAACATATTACAAAATCAATGTCAGGTTTAGAAATTCGTTTCACTAGTTCTTTAATAACAACATTGTCTTCATGAAGATCAGTAAAAGTTAGAAATTTCATTTGAATAATAAAAAAATTTATTAGTTGATTTTTTCTTTTGTTTCTTTTTGTTTTTCACTTTGTTCTTCAGAAGCATCCTCTTCAGGAACATCTTCTTCAGCTTCCTGAGATTCTTCTAAAGCTTCATCTTCTAAAGATTTATCTTCCGAAGTTTTAGGCTCGGCTTTCTCTTCTACAATTACTTCAGCCTCATTTGAAGAGTTTTTCAAAAAAAGTGATCTTACTGCCACCTCTTTAACAGGAAAGATCTTATGCAAGCGTTTCTTAATACCTGTCTGCACTTTATAATTAACTAGATTGGTTATAAAAGTCTCAAAATCACTTTTTCCCAACTCCTCTTCAAATAAAGTTTTTAATTGGCTCTTTATCTGGCTTCTTACAGATCTTTGTGTATTATATGAAGTGATTACAATACTCTTAAGAATTACTTTTTTTCCACCTTTTGTCTTAAAGCTGAAACTGTCATCTAATCTATCTGAATTTTTTCTGACCATCCTTTTAACAGAAGTTGGAGTTAATTGATAACCCAACACTGAAGTTCTTAATGTACTTCCATCAACTTTATTTATCTTAAAACTAACATATACTTTCTGGTCTTTCATATTTCCAGTAAGTTCTTTAAGATTTACTTGCATCGTTCTGCCAATAGCATTTTCAGGAAAAGACAAGTAAGTTTCTCCTAATTCTTTTTGACCGAACAACTTAGGTGCAACTATTTTATACCAAAGTTTCTTCTTAACTTTAATTTTACTTATTTTTTTCTTAGCGTCTTTTGTCATTTTAATTTATAATTATAAGCCCGGAATTTATTGATTAAGATACCCTATTTCCTGTTGAGATTCTAAGTTATTTAAAAAAGTGTTGGTTTTTTTATGTAATTTGATGTAAATTTCATTTAGTATTATATTTAGTAGAAAATGGGATTAAAGCGACTATTGGTAAAAGATTGTATACTTGCTTCTGCGACTAATATACAATCTTTTAGTTTTTTTTATTCATTTTTTTACAAAAATTTTTAAAATGAATTGTCCTAAAATATAATAAAATGAACATAGCCCTAGTAAAAGAAACTAAAATCAAAGAAAACAGAGTAGCTTTAATACCAGAACATATAAGAATTCTGATTAAAACCGGGCATAATGTTTTTGTCGAGAAAAATGCTGGTTTGGCTGCAGGATTTTCTAACGAAGAATATCAAAAAGCAGGAGCAAAAATTGTTTCTACCGAAGAAGCTTACAGCCAAAAAATGATTATCAGAGTTAAAGAGCCGCCGATTGAAACTCTTAAGGAAAATCAAATTATCTTAGGTTATTTACATGTAGAAAAAGGACAAAATCCTACACTTCTTAATGCATTATTAAGAAAAAATATCACTGCTTATGCCTTTGAAGAGATTAGAGATTATAGAAACCATCGTTTAGTCAGTTTAGGTTTTGAAGCAGGAGTAGCAGGAATGTTTGAAGGGTTAAGAACTTACGGAAAAATTCTTGAAGAGCAAGGTAAAGATAACATTTTCAAAGATATTAAACCCCTGTTTGAATACCCTAACAAAGCTGAAGCTTATTTAGCTGTAAGAGAAGTTTTTCCCAGAGATTTTACTGCAAATGTTTGTATTGCTGGTTATGGTAAAGTTTCTAAAGGTGTACAAGAGGTTTTAGCCCAACTAAGCTGTCCACCTTTAATCTTAAAAGAAGAAGATACTGTCAGAACAAAAATTTTAGGCAAAGATTATGCTTATATTTGGAAACATCTTCCTAAGATTGATATCTTTGTCAACGCAGTCGTTTGGAATCCAGGACAGCAAAGAGTTTTAGAAACGGAAGATTTAGAATTGATGAAAGATAAAGCTTTGATCATAGACATTTCTTGTGACGCTGCAGGAGGTGTACAAACTTGCCGGCCCACCACTTGGGAAAACCCAACTTATTCTGTTAAAACAGAAAATGCTAAGGAAATAATTCATTTTTGCATCGACAATTTACCTTCTACTATGGCCCATGATTCTTCCAAAGCTTTAAGCAGATATATTGTTGATTTTGTCCTGAAAGTTGCTAATGGGGAAAAGTTAAATAGTGGACTGATGACAAATGAGGGAAAGTTTGTTTTTAATCCCAATCAGAATGAATAATTAGTTAAAATATTTCTGTTTAAAAAAACTTTTTTTAACTTGTTTAAAAATGAAAAACCCAGTCACCCCAAGGGGTGGGTATCCACTGCGAAAAAGCACATTTGTATCGACTTTGGGCGCCTCGGGTTTTCGTCCAGAAAACATACACGAATGATTTATCTTATCCCAATCATCGCAAGCGGTGGGGTATGTTTTCTGAAATCAACATATTTAAATTAACTCAAAATATCAAATTTACCAATAAATGATTAAAAAAAGGCTTTAAAACCAAAAAGTTTATATGTTTCTTTAGAGGAGAGGTTTTCTGCATCCGATATATAAAACCAATGGTAGAATATTTACGTAAAACAAATAAAAAAAGTTCAAGCTTTACATTATAAAAATGGACAATACTATACTTAAAGAACACTGTACCCGCACCCAAAAGTTAATCCATCATAATCTCGAAAAGATATGCAAAACCGATTCAGGGATAACTGTAGGAGATGCTGCTGATAGAATCCAAAAAAAAGTCACTGAAACATTAAATCATTCGCAATATCATAAAAAAGTCATAGAAAGAGCTTGGTTGATTTATAATATGGCTACCGACATAATAGCATTAAAAAATATTTATGTTAGAGAATGTTCTTTGAAAGATTATCTCTCCGGAGAATGGAGAAAGCAATTAAGTTTAGGACAATTATTAATTGAAGATTAACTTAAATCATGAAAAATCTGCCGAAACGAGAAAGCAAAGCTTTCTGGTCTAGAAGCTGAGCTTTCTCCTGGTCTATAGCGAAGCGGTGACCAGGGGTGCAATTTATCAAGAACTAATTCTTATCTTAACTTGAAGAAGAATAAAAGCTAATGCCAGCAGAGCCCTTTTCGTAAAGAGTTGCTGGCTAAA
>JAHJGQ010000031.1 GCA_018824365.1 Nanobdellota archaeon
AATCATATCTTTTTTTATAAGCCTTATCTCTGCTAACAATTGCCAATAATTTTGAATTGGGAATATTTTTAGAGATCAAATGAACAGATTTTATTAAATATTCAAAGCCTTTACTAATTCCCGGTCTCCCTGAAAATAAATAAACAAATTTTTGATCCAAATTTAATTTTTCTCTGATCTCTTTACCACTATATCTTTCTGGTTTCCAATGTTCATAATCAACCCCATTATAAATAACAGCTGTTTTTTCTTCTTTAATTCCAAGTTCTAGTAATTGTTGTTGTGTAGATTTTGAAACACAGATATATTTATCGAAATTTATTGAATAAATAGATCTTTCTAAAAAATCGTGAATTTTACAACTAAACCAATTCATTTCTGTCAATTTATCCCATCTTTTTACCCACACTTCATGAATTGTTAATATGCATTTTTTATTTAGTATTTTAGAAGCAAGCCAAGCAGGTGGGGCTCCATTGAATGTAGTCGTATGTATCAAATCTGCTTTTTTTGCTAATTTAATTGTTTTTGGAATTGATAAAAAAGTAAACCAATATCTGCTGTTAAAGCAGTTTACTCTGTAAATCTTAACACCATTAATCAACTCAAACTCTTTTGTTTTTTTTAATCGATGTGTTATAATAGAAACATCATGGCCCAGTCTGACTAAACCTTCTGAAAGATTTTTGAATACAATTTCTACTCCACCAATGTGTGGTAGATAATTTTCTAAAACAAACAAAATTTTCATTCTAAGCACTCATCCCAATAAATGAAATTCCAACAATTATAGTAAAAATTCCAATCCATTTTAAAAAGGTCATTTTTTCTTTTAGCATAAAACTGGAAAATAAACAAACCCACACATAACTAAGTCCAATGAAAGGATATAAAACAGAAAGTTCTCCATATTTAAGTGCCGGGAGACTAATTAAAGTTGCTAAACCATAAATAATAATTCCAATTATTAAAAACCAATTTTTGTAAATAGTTGATTTATTGTTTGGTTTTATTAACTCGGAACCTCTTTTTAGATATATTGGTCCAAAACTACCAATTAATCCAGCAATAATTATAAGACCTATTGCCCATAGTTGAGTTTTCATTTTTTATATTAATTCCTCAAATTTAACTAGTTCTTTATATTTTTCTCCAATAATAATGATTAAAATACCAATTATAATTAAAAAAATTCCAATCCACCTTGAAGAAGTTATAATCTCCTCAAAGAAATAACTCGATCCAATAGTAACCCAGACATAACTAGAAGTTATTATTGGAAATAAAACAGTCAATTCTCCGCCTCTAAATGCAATAATCATTAAAATTGCACCTAGGCCATATAATAATAGTCCGGTAAAAATTTGCCAGTTTGTGATGATTGAAATAAGATTGAAATTTAGTTTATTTGCGCCCATTTTGTAAAAAATTTGGGCTGATGAAGTAAATATAGTACAAATAATAATTAAAACAATTGCCCATAATTTAGTTTTCATAGTAATCTGTTATTGTGAATATATATTTATGAAGGGAAATTGTTTTTCTTTTTATTTTTCATTTCTTTTTCTACTGCAATTTGTCTAACAATCTTTTCAATTTTATTTTGGGTTTTTCTTACAATGGTATAAATATGAAACACAACTCCAATTAGAAACATAAATCCCATTATTATAAAGAAATCCATTCTTCTAGATAAGCTTAGCACATTTTTTACTAAAGAATCAAGAGTAGTTGGAAATAAAACAAGTAATAAAAATATAACCCATACCCCTGCCCAAAAGATATATTCTTTTATTGTAAATTCCTTTCTTCTTCGATGCAAGAATGTAAGATAAAACATGAATAAAGCAAATAGTATCCCCACTATTTGAATTCCCAATATGCTCATTTTCTTAACCTCCATAAAAACAGATTAAAAACAATTTTAATTCCATCTAAAACAGTGGTTCCTTTATATTTGTCTGCATAAATTGTTTGAATTGGCAATTCACTATAAGTTAGGTGGTTTTTTCCTACATTAGCAATCATTTCACTCTCCATACTATAATCGGAGGCTTTCCAACGAATCTTTTTATAAGTTTCTACAGTGAAAGCACGATAACCACATTGAGTGTCATTAATATTTATTTTATATAAAAGTCTAGTAGTTTTGTTAATAAATCTATTACCAAATCTTAAGATGAAAGGCATGTTTTTTGACAATTGACGATAGCCAAAAACCATATTAACATTTTTTAAACTGTCTAAAAAATTAGGGATTAATTTGGGATTGTGTTGAGCATCAGCATCTATCACCACTATTTTTTCAGCGTTTAACTTCAAAGCATAATCACAACCAGTTCTTAAAGCAGCACCTTTACCTAAATTTATAATGTGTTTTAAAACATTGATATCTTCTTTTTTAGCTATGTCGTATGTGTTATCTTCACTTCCATCATCAACAACGATTATATTCTCACAATGTTTTTTTGTTTCTTGGATTACCTTTTGAATGTGTTTTTCTTCGTTATGAGCAGGTATAACTACGAAAGTTTTCATTGTTAAAATGTTAAAAAATCAGTATATAAAAATTATGGAAGAGAGAACTTATATTCTTATTTTTTATCTAATATAATTATTAAATGATAACCAAACTGTGTCTTTACTGGTTCAGAAATCTCTTCTTTTTCTAAACTAAAAGCAGCCTCTTCAAATTCAAATACCATCACTCCTTTCTCAAACCAACCCAATTCTCCGCCATTTATGGATGAGGGTCCATCTGAATATTTTTGAGCATATTCTGCAAAATTGTCTGCTGTTATATTTTTTTGAATTTCTTTAATGAGTTCTAATGCTTCTTCCTCGCTTCTGTTTTCAGTCGAAATTAAAATGTGGGCAGCACGAACTTCTTCTTGTGATAGGGTTTCATTATTTTTTAATTCTGTTTTATTTTCTAATGAATCTTCAGTTTCATTTATTTGTGTGTTATTTTCTACTTTTTTTGGCTGAAAATAAATTTTATTTTCCTGCTTACAATCAAAATCGACTTTCCAAGTAATAATTCTTCCTCCAGTAAATTGTCTGACATCATCAAACTTCTTAAAACACTTTAGACCATGACCCTCCAAGAAAAATAATTGAGTGAATATACTTTTTGCTTGTAATGGGTGTGTTAAAAGTATCTGGTTGCTTTCTGGAAGAAGAACAACAGAAACCCCCATTAAATTTCCTTCAAATTTCTTTTCTTCAATTCCATCTTTAGTAGCATAAACCAAACTATTTGGATAAACTGCACCATTATTAGATTGGATTGAAGCATTCATTGTCTTTAATTCAATTTCTAATCTGGCAGTTCCTTGACCAGTATTAATGTTACATATTAAATTGTCACCTTCTTTATTACAGCCAGCATTTCCTTGGTAACCTGGCCATGGTGAAACCCATTGATCTGCAGGAGTGGTTGTAATTTGGTAATAATAGTTGTCAGCTTCTTCTTCTGTTAGATTAAACTTATCTATCAAAATCTGTTTTCCTTGAACTTTATTTTTAGTTACTGCTTGGTACATGGCAGCTCTTCTAAAATCCCAAGAACCAAAATGTCCCCAAACACCAGCTTTTCCAACCATATCTTCGGAAGTAATGTAAAATTGGTCTATAAGATTATCACAATAAGTTATTTTGATTATTTCAGCAATTTGTTGATTACTTAACCCTTCTTTTTTTAATAGTTTGATTGCTTCTTTCTTATTATTTAAGATCATAATCTTATTTAAGACATCTACTGCCTTGATGGTATCTCCCTCAAAAAAATCTTCCAGAACATGAGGTGGTTTTTCTTGACCACAATTAAGCATCCTTAATAGTCCAACAGAAATTTGTTCATCAGAAGTTAAAAGAGTTTTTCCAACCCAATGGATCCTTTCTCCTTGGTCAGCTCCATCAAAAGTGACTCTTCTTTCAGAAATTGCCACGAACCAATGGCCAAAATCCCACCAGGAAGTTGTTATAGCATCAGTAGTGTTATCTTTAATTTTTGTTAAACTGTTATACCAAGCATCATTCATGCTAGGAATTTCGTTTTTTGCAGTATTACTAGTAGCTTTTATGGAAGATATTAATAATAAACATATCAATACAATTATGATGGTTTCTGTCAATCTCTTATCAATTCTGATACTTCTAGCTAACCATTTACTTGCATATTGATAAACCATACCTACTCCAGCACCAAAAGCAATTGCAAAAGCCGGCACCATTAATATGCCAAACCGAATCCCTTTAGTAAAGCCGTAAGCTGTTCCTATGAACCATATTATCAAAAAAATAGCATATTCTACGTTTCTATTTCCTTCTGGGTTCTTTTTGGTTGTAGTAAGTATAATTCCAAATATAGCTATAAAAAATAATATCTTGCCTCCCATTTGGCTAATAATTGTTTCTAAAGGAATTGTATTAAATTCAGCAACAGTAGTAAGAACGTTAGGCCATATAGATGCAGTGGCAACTTCTTTTAATGTAATTATATGCAAAGGACCTGTGAAAGCATCTATAAATGTTTTAAAGCTTGAAAATATTGAAACAAACAAAGCAGAAGAAAGGATGAATGTAATTCCTACAAAGAAAATATCTTTAAGTTGTAGTAAAGATGAATTGTTTTTCTTTATTTTTCTGAAATTAATCACTATTGCATAAAATGAATATATTGCTAGTGTAGCTATAGCAAATCCAAATGCGTACCACCATCCTCCCCAAGCAGCACTATATAATCCACAAGATAGTCCAGCAAGACCAGCATTAATTACTTTATTTTTTATATCTTTAGCATCAAAAGCTTTTAAGAAGAGCCATAGTATTAATAATGGGAAAAAGATGTTATAAGCATCAGTGTCAGAAAATCCAGCCGGAGTTCTACTTAGTAAAGCAGTATTAGTAGCGACAATGATACTAGCAAAAAACCCACCCACATTTCCAGAGATTATTCTGCCCATTAAGAATGCAGGAATTATCGATAATCCTATTATAATTACTGGAATTAAAAATACAACACTCATTAATGAAGTTTCCTTACTAAAAAAATGAACCAATTTGTAAAGAAATACTTCAAAATAAAGATGAAAAGCACTTCCTGGTTCTCCAGGTCTTCCTTCTCTACCATTCCTTAAAAAATTTATTTCTTTACTATCTACAATTTCCGTACCAAAATGTCCATTATTAATATAGTTCCTAGATTCACCATACCACAAATAAGGATCTATTGCTAACAAATAAGTTTGTCCTGAATCATCTTGTAATTGTGATTTATATTGTTGAGACGTAGTTTTAACTTGCTGTTTTATCATTTCTTTATTTTCTTTAAATTGTTTCTGCCATTCTTTCTCAATCAAAACATTCTTATTTTGTTGGGGAAGGTTGGGATATTGTTGGTTAATTTGGTTTCCAATCTGTCCTCGATAATAATTATAAACAGTGTTTGTTGCCCAATCATCAGTTACGGGCAGATATGTAGGCATCATTCTGAAATAACTAGATAAGAAAACAGCTATTAATATTAAAGCTAAAGGAATCAACCACTTTGAATTTTTCTTTGCATAAGAAGTAATTTTTTTTATATCTAAACCAATTTCATCTTCATCACTTTTTTTATCTGATTCATCTTTGTCTTTAGAATTATCTGACTTTATGTTCTTAAAGAATTTTTTAGCTTTTTCTTTCATTTCGGAGAAATTAATCGCTAAATCCTCTTCTTCGTCTTTCTTTTCTATATTTTCTTCTTGAGATTTTTTTTCATCCTCGTCATTTTTCTGATCTTCACTTTCTTTGTCTTCAGAATGATCTGATTTTATATTTTTAAAGAATTTTTTAGCTTTTTCTTTAATTCCAGAGAAATCAATTGATAAATCTTCTTCCTCTTCTTTATTTTTTATCTTCTCTTCTTGAGAACTTGATTTTTCTTCTTCAATTAACATAATCCACCCATTAATGTTTAGAAAAATAGTTGGTTTATAAAATTTGTTGTGAACTAGGAGAGTATTAAGCTGTTTTTGTCATCATGCGATTACTATTTGATATTAATAATTAAACCTTCATATAACTATTTATTGCCGTTAAGTTTTAATATAAGTTTCATCATTTATCTAAAAAATGGCAATCTGTGAGATGTGTGGAAGAGAAGCAACTTTGATTAAAGCAGATGTTGAAAGTGTTAATTTAATGGTTTGCTCTGCCTGTGTTAAGTATGGGGTAAAAAAAACAACTGAAAGGAAACTGCCTGCTGGTCAATATTATAAAGCTTCATCTAAAAAAGAAGATATTGAATTTGGAATTGTAGTTAATTATTCTTCTTTGATTAAGTCTTCTAGAGAAAAAAGAGGGATGACTCAAGAAGAATTTGCTAAGCATCTTAATGAGAGAGAGAGCATTGTAGCTAAATGGGAATCTGGATTGATAAAACCAAGGGTTGATACTGCTAGAAGATTAGAAAGAATACTTAATATCAAACTTATTGAAAAAGAGAAAGATATTTCTTTTGATGAATTGAAAACTAAGAAAAATGATTCTTTAACATTGGGCGATTTTATTAAGATTAAGAAAAGAAAAAGATAAAATATTTATGTTAATGAAATTTTTTTAACAATGACTTTTTCTAACAATAACTTTAAATAATTCTTTTAAATAATATCTATTAAGATGGTTTCTGAAAGAATTTGGATAATAATCAATATTTCTTTAGGATTAATGATATTATTGTTATTGCTTAATTTATCCGGGATTGAATTGCCTACTTTAGGCAAGGCACAATATGTATTGGACAAAGAAGATCCTTTATGTGTAGTCAATTGGAAAAATGAATATAATCAATGGAACGATTTAGATGGGTGTTGTTTAGAAGCCAGAAAACAGTTAGGATGTCATAAAGATGAATTATCTGTTAATGATGGTGGGTTAGAGTTAAGCTGGGTGTGCGAAACTAATAGTAATGCTGTTGGATATTGGCTTAATAATAAAGCTTACAACTATTGCCGGCAACAGAGTTATTGGTGAGTATTAAAATCAATTTATTAAATTTGAGTATATGAAAAGCAAAAAAAAGAGGTTGAGAGTTCAAGAAATAATTTTTGTTATTCTACTAGTTGTAGCTGTTATTTTAGGCAGTTTAAGTGTAGCTAAAGCAAAAGGCTGGTTAATTCCAAAACAGCCACAATTAGAAATAATAGATGGAACAATTAATCTAGATTCGATGACTTTGGAGCAGAAGATTGCTCAGATGATTATTGTTGCAGGTTTAAAAGACAATTATTATCCTTGGAGAAACATGCAAGTTGGTGGCATACACCTGTTTGCTTTACAGACAACAAATATTTTCAATAATACAATCATTGATTTTCAATATGGTATGCCTATCCATTTTTTTGTGACGGCAGATTTAGAAGGTTGTATAACTCCTTTTGCAAATATCAAAAATTTTACAGCTGCTTCTGAAATAGAAACTGTTGGCGAAGCTTATGAGAAAGGTTTTCAGGAAGGAGAATTCTTACGTAGCTTAGGGTTTAATCTGAATTTTGCTCCTGTTGTCGATTTGCATGATGATATCTGGAAATGTCGGACATTTCCAGGTGATGAGAAAAAAATTGCTGAACTTGCTCAAGCTTATACACAAGGGTTACAATCACAACAAGTAATTGCGACAGTAAAACATTATCCTGGGAAAACGCTTGTAGTTAAAGATCCACATAAATTTATAGTAACAGCTGAAATCGATAAAGAAGATATTTATCCATATAAATACCTTTTAGAAAGAAGAAATGTCAAAGCTTTGATGGTAAGTCATCTAATCACTTCAGGAGAGATTGATTCTCAAAATCTTCCTTCTGTAGTTTCAAAAGAAGTAATCGATAAAATTAAGAAAGACTTTGATGGTTTGATCATTTCTGATGAGATCCATATGCTGGGTTTAAAAATTTTTTATAGTTCATTGGATGAGATGTATGTTGCTGTATTTAAAGCAGGAAATGATGTTATCCTTAATTTTGATCGTGATCCTAATGAAATATATCATATGATACAAGTAATTAAAGATGCGGTGGAACGAGAAGAAATATCTGAAGAGCAAATTGATAACTCTGTAAGAAAAATATTGGTTGCTAAAGGATTTAATCTAAGATAAATTTGTGTTCTTTTTAGTTGTTGTAGCAAGCTCTTTTTTGAAAGATTTGCATTCTTCTGGTGCAACAGTTTTCATATTTGAGAATTCATCACAGATGTCTTCCATAAGCTGTTCAACATTCCTATGGCCTTGATACGCTTTTTTATCTATTACAATTGCAGGAAATTCTTTGATATTATATGAGGTTAAAAGGATATTGATCATCGGTTCTTGTTTAAAATCTGAATTTAGAGAAAAAACTAATAATCTGCTACCAAATTTCTTTTTGAGATATGCTAAGATGTCTCCTTGAGTTTCGTATTTGTTCTCATCATAAAAGTAAAGAATTTTTACATTATCAATTGGACATTTTTTATCTATCTCTTCTGAGATCAGATAAAATTGTATTTCTGTAAGAAAATAGTCCTGCAGTTGAAGATTAAACTCTTTTTCATTAAAGAGAGATTTTTTTTCGTATTCTAAGACCATACCCATTTTTGCGCCAAGTTCATCAATATTGTGTTCTAAAATCTGATGTAAAGTATTACAATTAGCAAAGCCCGAATCAATATAATTTTGCTGTAACTGTAAGCTGCGTAAGTTCACTTTTTCTTCTAGAGATATTTGTTGTGTATAGTTAACTCTGGCATTTTCAATAAATATTCCTAGAACAATTCCTCCTGAGAAAACAACTAATGTTAAAAACAATGCAAGAAGATACTTCTTGTTGCTTGTTTTCCTTTCCGTAGCCATTTAAGAGCTGGAGAAGAGATGATTTATATAATTAATGGTGTAAGATGATGAAATTTTTTAAGCAAAACAAGATTATTAGATTATCTCACTTATTTTGTTAACAAATTCTCTTGCATCTTTTAATATTCTTTTTGCTTCATTGATTCCATATTTTTGTGAAACGGTATATTGGACACTCACTCTTCCTTTTAATGCTTGATCTATTTTTTGAATATCATCTCTTCCAAAACTTGCATTTTCAATCATATCAATATACTTCCTGTTTAACAAATTTTTTTCAATACAATATCTATATTCTAATGCAATAATGCTTGATCTATGTGTAGATGATTTAATTCCTAATTTAGCTAAAGCTGAAGTTGCTGCTAAATACATTGCATAATAAGAAGTAATAATTATCCAATCGTGATATTCACTCTTTGTAGATATTCCAATGTTTTTCTTAATTTCATCATTTTTTGATAATAATTCTAAAACTCCTGCCAACTCTAAATTATGCAAAGCTTTTTCAAGATAACTATCTGCAAACTTAGTTTCATTACTATCAATTCTAAGAGAATATTCTTTAATTAGCTTTTCATATTCTTCTTTTAATTCTCTTTTTGATATCATCATTTTGATTTCAGAACGTCTAACCAATATTCATTATGGCCTTTTAATATAACATGGTTCAACAATGTTTCCTTTGCTATATTCTCTTCATTGTTAATAATCATCTCTTTGTGTTCATCATCACTTACAATAATCGGATTAATATTTGGACCTCCTCTTAATTCACTAGTCTTTATTATTTGAGTTATGGATGTTTTAATATCTTTTACATAATTATCATATTGCTCTTCTGATAATAAGTTTAATAATCTCTTGGAAATCTCATAGACTACAAGTAAATCTAAATCACTATTTTTGTGCTGAGTCCATTTAGCATAGCTGCCAAATATTAAAATATATTTGAAATCACCAATTCCCTTCACGTCAGAAACAATTTCTTTTATACTTGTCAAAATATTTCCTTTTAATTTTCCAAAAAATTTTTCAAACTTTTTAATTTCAATTAAAGATAACAAAGAAACTACTCTTTCGTTTAAGCAGTTAATTTGGATTTTGCTGGCCATACCATATTTCTCTTTTAAAAAAATGCTTTGGTTAACGAGAGAATCAATTTTTCTATAAACGGTTGCATAATTTGTTTTTATTTTACTTTTAATTAATTTATTCTTAATTTCATCTATTGTAAAAACTTTAAAAGGAGTTTTAGATAATAGTTCAATTATTGTTAGACTAAGTTCATCAATTTTCTCTTTTTGTAATGTATTATTCATTTTTTGAATAAAACTATTCATTTTTTATAAATATTTCGTTTTTTGAATACTCCTAATTCATTTAGAGAATAGTTGATTTCCCATTTTTAAGGAAAATTATTTAAACAAACTAAATAAATAATCTAAAATGAGTAATATTCGAAATTATCAAAATCAAGAACAATATCAAAGCATTAAACCAGTAATTAAAATACCTTTA
>JAHJGQ010000007.1 GCA_018824365.1 Nanobdellota archaeon
ATTTTATTATCATCTATTTTATATATAATTTAAATCTTGAATTCTTCAATCTCTAATTTTCCTTTTACTGCTTTCACAACATAATCTTTCCTTTCATCGAAATGAGTAATCTTTGTGATCCAGTCAGGAAGAAGTATCCTTTCGCCACGAAACATTAAATTGGTAATTATTTCTTGGGTTGCTTTACTTTCTGTAGCAGCTATATTATTCATCACTTCAGTTGCAGCTTTATCTTTGCTAGTGTTAACTATATTTTCCGTCTTACGATAAAAGAATTTAGCAATTTCATCTGATACATTTATTGTTGAAACTTTGCTTAAACCTTGCAGACCAGGAGAAATGTTTGCTTCAATAACTACCGGACCTAATGGCCCTTCCAAGATATCCACACCACAAACATCCGCTTCCAAGACTTTAGCTGTATCTAAAGCTAAGTTAATCGCTTTTCTGCCTAACTGTACTGATTCTCCAGTACCCCCGGCATGGATATTAGCTCTTTTTTCTTCTTTTTGTGCAGTTCTTTTCATAGCTGCAACGACTTTCTCACCTACAACTAAAGCCCTTATATCTGAACCGCCAGTCTCTACATATTCCTGAATTATGAAAGGTTGATTCAAAGCACCCAAAGCATCAAGCAATGAAGATGCTGAACTGATAGAATCAGCAAACATAACTCCTTTCCCCTGCGTCCCTTCTGGGAATTTCATAACAATTGGATAACTAACTCTTTTTAACAGTTCTTTTGCAGCAGCAACTGTTGAAGAGACATAAGTTCTTGGCATTGGAACTTTATGTTGCTCTAAAATCAGATGAGTCAAGAGCTTGTTATGAGCGATAGAAAAAGAGCGGGAAGAGAGGGGCATATAAGGAATTTTCCCTTCTAACAAAGCAGCAATAGAATGCAATAAATGAGCATAGCGAAACGAACCTTTCACATAAACACAATCATACATTTCCATCTCTTTACCATCATAAAATATCCCTCCATCTTTACCAAGTCTGACTTCAATTTTTTTAAGTTGTATCTCATCTACTACTTCAAAATATTTTTTCATAGCCTCAGCTACCATTAATGAACTTTGACTACCCAATGAAATAATTGCTGCCCTCATTTTATCTTTGTATTATATTTATTTTATAATTTTTATTAACACATTTCTTATAATCATCCTACTTTTAATGGATCAATAAGGAAATTTCCTTTTTTTAAGATATTCTGACCGATTAATATCCTGTAAGTCATATGACTTCTATCAGCTAAAGTAAATCCTTCTTCAACGTCAATCCCTTTCATGATAATTTTTGCTTTTACAATAGGTCTTTTTTTGATTCCAGAAGCTGATTTCACAGTCTTCAAACTAATTACCGGTCCTAAGGAAAGCTCTTCAGCTAGTTTAGAATCGATAGAAGAAGAAGTAGCACCTGTATCTATTCTTGCAACAACTTCTACTAATTGATTATTATTTCCGATAATTTTAATCCGTTCTGTCAATCCCAAAATTACTTTTTCGATCATTGAAGAAGTATTTACAATCTTTTTTATAAGATTTTTGCTTTATATCCCACATTAATTCCAACCCAAAAATTTATAAAAGATTTCATGAATTTACAAATCACGCCCCTGTAGTGTAGTCCGGTTTGATTATCATAAGATAATTAAGGATAAACTATCATTCTGCCCTTTCGAGGCAGCGACTCGGGTTCAAATCCCGGCGGGGGCATATATTTCTTCATTTTTTCTTCACTTATTAAAGAAACATTTTTATATACTGTATATGCTTTGTAATGAAATGTCTAAAGGAAAATTTGATGGAGCCAAGGATTTAGATAAATCCATAGAAAAACAATACTCCGGTACAAGATTAAAGTTAAAGACAGAAGAAGTTATTCTAAGAGCTCCATGCTCTTGGGAAGAACGTTTCGAATTAGTTAAAGCAAACGCCCTTTTAAATATTGATCCGGAAGACCATGAACTTCGTTATTTACGAGGGAAAACATTTGAAAAACATGGTTTATATCAAGATGCATTAAATGATTATGTAATTGTCAGAGAAACAGATCCTGACTTTGAAGATGTTCAAACTCGGATTGATTATATTACTCTCATGTTAAATAAAACTTCACTTCAGTAAACTTACTAGATTAAATATTTGAATGGAGATTTTATTTCAAAAAATCAATCTTTTTCTTTCTTAATATCCTCAACAGCTTTCTTGAAAGCTTCTACCTGTTTATCAGTTAGTGATTTATATCTTAAATATGAATGTCGAATGTTTCTAAGGAATCTTGACTTAAGATATATTTTTTTATCGATATTAAGAAAATCATATTTTTTTTCAGTGATTTCCTCTGAAAAAATTTGTTTCATATGACAATTTACACAAATCGGATATTCCCGGTCATTTATCAAAACCCACTCTTCTCTACAGATCCCACATTTTTTTTTGAATTTTAATCTTGCCATCTTATTATAAAAGAGCAATAGTTATTAAAACTTCCCAAAGATATTTAAAAAATTCTACAAAAAAGCAAAATAGATGATAACAAAAATATCTATCGAAGAAGCATTTAAACTTAAATCAGCCGTTTTCATAGATGCAAGAACGCCAAAAGAATTTTCTGAAGATCACATCATAGGAGCCATAAATATCCCTCTTCTTTCTGATGAAGAAAGGCATGAAATTGGCATTATCTATAAACAGCAATCGAGAGAAAAAGCAATTGAAAAAGGGATGGAAATATTTCCTTCTAAGATACCAAATATCTACAACACTGTAAAAGATCATAAAGATAAGACAATTATAGTCTATTGTGCACGAGGAGGCATGCGTTCTGGAATAATTTCTTCACTATTATTATCAATAGGTTTTAAAGTTCTACAGTTAGAAGGAGGTTACAAAAGTTTTAGGAATTACCTTCTTGAACGATTGAACAATTATAAATTAAAACCAAAATTATTTCTGTTATGGGGATTGACCTGCAGTGGAAAGACCCAATTATTATCTAAATTTTCTAATTCTTTAGATTTAGAAGGATTGGCTCAACATCGAGGCAGTTTATATGGTGCAATCGGTTTAAAACCAAATTCACAGAAAAAGTTTGAGAATCTCTTGTTACAGAGATTAGATGAACTGAATGAAAATAAATTCATTTTTGTAGAAGGAGAGAGCAGAAAAATAGGTGACGTACAGATCCCTTCATTTTTTTGGAAAGCGATGATGAAAGGAACAAACATCCTTGTAAAAAAAGATTTAGATTTAAGAGCGAAATTAGCAGTAGATGAATATTTTACTACTAAAGAAAGTTTCATGGAGATAAAAAAAGTTACAGATAAATTATGGAAAGTTATTGGTAAAAATAAAAAACAAGAAGTCTTAGATCTATTAGGAAAAAAGAAACATCTTGAAGCAGTTAAGATATTATTAGAATATTATTATGATCCTCTTTATTCTCATACATTGAAGAACATAAAGTTTACTTTTGAGATTAATAATAATGATACTGAGAAAGCTGTGGAAGTCCTAAGAAACAAGATTCTATAATGACAGATAATTAGCATTTAAGTAAAATAAAAGAAGATGAATAATTATTGTTATATATTTAATTAATTTAAAACACTAAA
>JAHJGQ010000032.1 GCA_018824365.1 Nanobdellota archaeon
AATATATATAAAAAATAGTGATTATAAAAATATTATATCAACCTCTAAATTTTATCAAACCATACTGCAAATTTCTCATTCTTAACTTTAAACTCGCCGTTATGCTGATGTTTTTTAACCGGATTGACAAAAGATATTTCCATTTTCTCTGCACCTACTTTCTCTTCAATCTCTGCTTTGAATTTATCTAAACCAGTTTTCATCTCTTTATTTGTTTTTAAGAAAAGAACAATCCTATCTAATTTTTCCATTCCAGCCTTCTTTCTTAAACTTTGTACGTTTCTCATTATTTCCCTTGCAAAGCCTTCAGATTCTAATTCTTCTGTTCTCTCCGTGTTAAGATAAACAAAACCATTTCTAAATTCTGCCTCTTGATAAAGCTTAGGAACATCACGTTCAATGATAATCATATCTTGGGTTATATTGACCTTTTCATTTCCTAACTTAAACTTATAACAATTCTCTTTATCAAAATGACCAAGAATCGTCTCCGGACTATCAATAGTCAATTTTGTAATTATTTCTGTTGATAATTTACCATAAACCGGACCGATCTTTCCAAAGTCAGGTTTAAGATTAATTTTTATTCCCGGTAGACTTTCCAGGACACTGATAGATTTTACATTTGTCTGTTTTTTGATAATATCACGCAGAATTTCAATTGAATTAATGGTTTCTTCATCTCTGCTTATTATAACTAATTCTTTAACGGGCCAACGCAAACCAAGTTTAGCCTTTTCTCTTGAATTTAAAGCTGACTGAATTACATTTTTAGCGATACTAATTTGCTTTTCCAATGAGATATCAATTTTTTTATTCACCAATTTAGGCCAAAGGTAATGTGAGATGCTTTCTTCACCCAATCCAAATTCATTTTTTAGATTAAGGTAGATTGCTTCACAGATGAAAGGGGAGACGATACTAAACATCTTGATAAGTTCAAGAAGTACATGCGCAATTGTATAGACACATACTTCTTTATCTTGATCATCTCCAACAGAACTTTTATCCCTGATCATCTGGATATAGGTTCTTGACAGTTCCAAAAATAATTCTTCTAGAGGAATGATTGTTTCATCAAGACGATAATTTTCAAACAATTCAGTTACTTCTTTAATAGTTGAATTTAACCTGGAAATAATATACTTCTCTTCTACATCCATTACATTTTCAATGATTTTACCATCTAATTTGAAAGGATTGATTTTATTTTCTTTGGAAAGGTTAATCAACAATTTATGGATATTCCATAATACTTGTAGACTCCTCGATTTAGTTTTACATTCATCCCAGCTAAAACTGATGTCTTTGCCAGAATTAGTTTGACACATGTAATATCTTAAACAATCAGCACCATACTTATCGATCAGTTCATAAGGAGAGATGATATTTCCAAGAGACTTACTCATCTTCTGGCCACCGATATCTCTTAACATACCGTGCATGTAGACATTTTTGTAGGAATTTTTTCCCATAGCTAGTTGAGAACAGATAGATAACATGCTGAACCATAATCTTACTTGTTCAGTAGCTTCCAAAATCAGATCTGCAGGAAAGAAATCTTTAAAATAATTATTTTTTGCAGGATAATAAAAACAGTTCCATGAAGCAGTTCCAGAATCTATCCATACATCAAGGATATCGGGAATCCTTCTCATGACATCAGAACATTTTTTACACTTCCATACAACATCATCAATCCATGGCCGATGTAAATTTTTAGGAACTTTACCTGCTTTTTCTTTCAACTCTTTAATTGAACCAATCACGTCTATATAATCACATTCTTTATTGTTACATTTCCAAAGAGGAACAGGCGTTCCCCAAAATCTTTGTCTGGTGATAGAATTATCTTTAAGGTTAGCTGTCCAGGCATCAAAAGCCTGTGTTTTAGGGATCCAGTTTACTTTTTGGTTTTCACTGATCATTGCATCACGCAGATCTTCGATCTTAAAGAACCATTGTTTTGTTGTCCTGAAAATAACCGGATTATGACAACGCCAGCAAGTAGGATAATCGTGTTCAACTTTAGTGGTAGCTATTAATGCGCCCGCTTTATCTAATTCTTCGATAAACTTCTGATCATCTGCTTTTGCTGTCAATCCGATAAACTTTTTTCCTGTCTGTTGATCAAATTCTCCCTTTTCGTTCAAGCTGTTAAAAGGAGGAATGTCATACTTTCTACCAACTTCCTGGTCTTCAGGACCGCAACCAGGAGCACAATGTACTAAACCTGAACCGGCAGAAAAATCAACATATTCTTCGGATAATATTACTGTATGTACATTAGGATGCTCTTTTTTCAATTCTTTATATTTAGAGATATCATTCTCCCAAGGATGAAGATACCCTAAACCTTCTAATTCTTTTCCTTTAAATTCTTCAAGGATAGTCAGTGACTTTCCGACTACAGATTGTACTAACGGCCCAACTAAACCTTTTCCTACAATCCACACTTCATCATCAACTTTAGCTTTAACATAGTCAAGTTCAGGATTGACCATTATTGCTAAGTTGAAAGGAATCGTCCATGGTGTTGTTGTCCAGATAATCAAGAATTCTTTGTTATTTTTGTTTTTATTGTTGTTTTTATTTTTATCTTTATTATAATCCTTGTTGTTCTTCTTTTTTACTGGAAATTTTAGAAAAATTGAATCCTCTTCAAGAACTTTATATTCACATTCATGTTTAGCTACGGCAGTTTCACAACCTGCGCACCAAGTCATCACTTTTTCTCCAAGATAAATGCGATCTTTTTTCCAGGCTTCTTTAATCATCCACCATTCCCCTTCCATATAATCGTTGGTCAAAGCCATGTAGGGGTTGACATAATCTATTGTACAGCCGATCCTTTTGAAATCATTGTCCATAAATGCTGCCATCTCTTTAGAATAATCTTCACATTCTTTGATGAACTTATCAATGCCAAACTTTTCAATCTCTTCTTTTGTTTTCATATTATGTTTGGCCATCACTTTATGTGCAGTTGGCAATCCATGTACATCATAACCATTCCTATCCCAAACATTAAATCCCTTTGACCGTTTATAACGTAAAGCCATATCTTTTAAAGCATAATTCCAGGCATGACCTAGATGGATTCTTCCAGAAGTGTAAGGCGGACCCTGTAAGAATGACCATTTCCTGCCTTTCTTGTTTTTTTCCCGAAGTTTTTCAACTATCTTCTTATTTTTCCAGAATTCTAGTATCTGCTGTTCAATCTCTTCGTGTTTATAATCATCAAATACCATAGATTTAGTAGTAGTGGTGAGTTATTTAAAAATATTCCTCATATTAACCCTGACAATTCATCAACTCTAGACGGATGCTTTAACCTAGATAAAGCTTTAGATTCCAACTGTCTGATCCTTTCTCGTGTCAAGTCTATTTCATTTCCGATATCTTCCAAAGTCATTTCAGGATATCCTCCTACGCCAAATCTCTGACGTAAGATCATTTCCTCACGCGGATCTAGTTTTTTTAGAGATGTATCTACTTTATCTTTCAACTGTGCCTGACAGACTAATTCTTCAGGTTTAGACGAATCAGAATCATCAGCAATTATTTTAGAATAGGTCATATATTCATCCTCTCCTTCATTAAAATAAGCATCTATAGAAGTAACCGAAGCGCATCTACTTAAGATCTGTCTAAGTCTATTAGGGCAAACATCCATGCTTTTTGCAACTTCTTCATCTGTAACATTATGAAATCCCTGAGTTCTTTCCAGAAAAGATTTTGTTCTAAGATATTTTTTATAAATTTCTTGAAAATGTACTGGAAGCCTGACAGAACATGACTGATCATTCATGAATCTTTGAACTGCTTGTCTGACCCACCAGGAAGCATATGACATGAAACGATATTTCCTCCGGAAATCGTATTTATTGGCCGCACTACGCATTCCTAAAGCGCCTTCTTGTATTAGGTCTGATAAATCAATACCTCTGCGGGCACCTCTTTGATAATATCTTTTAGTAAATTGAATGACAAAACGTAAATTAGCTTCAATCAGCTTGTTGACAGATCTTTCAAGAAGATTACGATAATGAATAATAATGTTCTTTCTATTTTCAATCTCTTCTTTATCTAAAGGACCATTAGATGATTCAAACGAGTACTCATCCAGCTTCTCGATATAATTGTTACTTATCTTCCTTAAGATTCCCCAATTGTTAACTTTAATACGAAAATAATTAGCAAGAGCTTTCTTTGCTTTATCTTCTTTATTGTTTTTCTGTAAAAATAAGAGCTGTTCCTCCAATAAAGGATATTTCCTAAATTTATTTATTGTAATTAAAGCATCAGAATCTTGTTTATCATTATCTTTCTTATCATTACCTAATAGATTTTCTGAAAAATTATTGAAATAACTTTCTTTAGAGAAGTAATCATTAAGAAAATTATAATCTAAAATAAAAATATTCCATAATAGGTCTGAAGCTTTCTCTTCAATATCTTTAGCAGCTCTTAGCTCCTCATCGCGATTTAAGACCCTGTTTCTTGTTCCCAGATTATAAAAACCATAACTATTTCCATTATTACCTGCCATTATTCACCAATATTTAGATTTATATATTTAATACTTAGGATGTTAGTTA
>JAHJGQ010000033.1 GCA_018824365.1 Nanobdellota archaeon
AAGCTTATCACTTTACCAGGAGAGCATATGAGCTACAATTAGAAATAGATTACGTCATTCATCCCCGCACTAAAGTGCGTTTGTCCACTCAACTACAAAGCAAGTTGAGTGAACGGGATTTCTGACTAGAAAATCTTAAATCAATTTTTTGATGGCTTCTACAGCTTTCTCAAATCTTTCTCTACTTTCTTTAGCTTCTCTTTCACTTCTTTTTAATAATTCTCTTAATTCTTTGTCTGACATGATTAATCTTAATATTTTATAATTTATAAATTTACCTGTCCTTTTTTAAATTCTTAGCGAGGGTTTTTCTTAAATCATTGTTCTCGTTCATAATTTTATTGTACTCAACTTTAATTACAGTAATTTCATCATTTAGCTCTTTATATCTGCTTTCCATACATATTTTTTCTAATGATATTGTTGTAATGAATGTTATAATAAATCCCGTAATAATTTTCGTTGTTTGCTCAGGAAAAATTACAATTGAAATGAAAAGTATCCCCTGCTCGATGGAATATAGAGATAAAAATAAAATATCAAATAATGTTTTGTGGTTATGAAAAAATCTTCTGATATTTGTCCAAAATAACTCTATTTCCCTAAAGATAAAACCATGAAATCTCATGATATAATAAGCCGACTCTAAGATACTATAATGATTTCTATCATAAAGAATATTTATTACATAATATTTATAAAATGGTATTAGGGTTAATTTATCACATGAGGGGGGTAATTAAAAATGAGTAATAATATTCAACCAATATTTATTTTACCAGAAGATACTAAAAGAACTACCGGCAAGGATGCGCAAAGAAATAACATAGCTGCAGCAAAAGCTGTTGCTCAAACAGTTAGGACTACTTTAGGACCTAAAGGAATGGACAAGATGATTGTTGATTCAATAGGTGATGTTATTGTAACAAATGATGGGGTTACTATACTTAAAGAAATGCAGATAGAACATCCTGTCGCTAAAATGATTGTTGAAGTTGCTAAGACACAAGAAGATGCAGTCGGTGACGGCACTACGACAGCGGTTGTTCTTGCAGGAGAATTACTGAAGAAAGCTGAAGACTTGCTTGAGAAGGAAATCCATCCTACTGTTTTAGCTAAAGGATATAGATTAGCGGAAACAGAAGCGCAAAGATTACTTAAAAATATCACTAAAAGAGTTACAATTAGTGATAATGAACTGCTAAAAAACATTGCAATCACTGCCATGACCGGAAAAGGCGCAGAAACTAATAAAGAAGTTCTTGCAGATATAATTGTTAAAGCAGTAAAAAGAGTTGCAGAGAATAATGATGATAATTCTGTAAAGATTAATCTTGATGACATTAAGGTTGAAAAGATAATTGGAGATAGTATAGATAATAGTGAACTTGTGGAGGGAATCGTTTTGGATAAAGAAAGAGTACATCCAGCAATGCCAAAAAAAATAGAAAATGGAAGAATTGCTTTATTGGATGCAGCTTTAGAAATAAAAAATACAGAAATTGATGCTAAAATTCAGATAACAGATCCGGCACAATTGAACTCATTTTTAGAACAGGAGGAAAGGACTTTAAAAGGGATGGTTGAAAAAGTTGTATCAACTGGAGCAAAAGTACTTTTTTGTCAGAAAGGGATTGATGATTTAGCACAGCATTTCCTCGCAAAAGCAGGAGTCTTGGCTATCAGAAGAGTTAAAAAGAGTGACATGGAAAAATTATCTCGGGCAACTAATGCAAAAATTGTCAGCAATTGGAAAGAATTAACTTCAGAAGATTTAGGTTTAGCAGGATTAGTAAGGGAAGAAAAAATTGGCGAAGAGGAAATGATTTTTGTAGAAAATTGCCATAATCCTAAATCAGTCACTTTATTGGTAAAAGGCGGAACTGAACATGTTACAGAGGAAATCAAAAGGGCAGTCACTGATGCTTTGGGAGATTTAGCAGCCGCTTTAAAAGATGGTTTTATTGTAGCGGGAGCAGGAGCTGTAGAGATGGAAGTTGCTAAAGGATTACATCGTTATGCTGCTACTTTAGGTGGAAGAGAGCAACTAGCAGTACAAGCATTTGCAGAAGCAATGGAAGTTGTACCAAGAACATTGGCGGAAAATGCAGGACTGGATCCTATCGATGTATTAACTATGTTAAGATCGGCACATGATAATAATCAACAAGGAGCAGGAATAAATGTATTTTCTGGAAAAGTAATGGATTCATGGGAAGAAGGGGTTATCGAACCTCTGAAGATAAAAACACAGGCATTATCTAGTGCAGCGGAAGTAGCAGAGATGATCTTGAGGATAGATGATGTGATTTTGGGTGGATCTTCAAATCGATCAATGATGCCTCCACAAGGAGGCATGCCTCCTGGTATGGGCGGAATGATGTGATATAATTGAGAAAACTTTTATAATTAGCTTTTCTTTTCCTATCAATTAATGAATTTAACAAATTTGGTCGCTTTTTTTCATATAGTAACAATTCCTTTTATAGTTTATTTTATTTATCAAGAAACGTTGATTTCTTCATTTATTGCATTTTCTCTTTTATTCATCTCAGTGTCCATTGACTTTATAATGAAATTTATAGTAAAGAAAAAAGAAATTGAATCATTTCTTCATCCTTTTTCAGATAAGATAATTGTATTATCTCTTTTACTTGTTTTTTCATTGAAAGGTTCTTATCCAGCAATTGTTTTTTTTATTTTTTTACTTAGAGACAGTATTGTAGGTTATATCCGTATGGTTGCTTCACGTGACGATGTAGTGATTAGAGGAGAATTATATGGAAAAATAATTACTCTGTTCCAATTCATCGTTATCTTTGCTCTTATGATTAAAGATTTCATTATTTATGGCGGATTAAAAGATTATTCATTAGCAATAAACACTATAATTTTAATACTAACAGTAATTGCAATAATTTTATCTTTTTTTTCTGTGATCCATTATAGTTTAGTATATGGAAATAACCTAAAGACAAGAAAGAAATTAGGCAGGGAAGTTAAAGGAGAAAAATTATTAATCTTAGCCAATAAGAAATCAGGAGGTTATAGTGATTCATATCGACGGCACTTGCTGAAGATTTTTGCTAAGAGACGAAAAGCTAAAATTGTTTATTTACATTCTGAAAAGAAAGACATGTTTGAAGAAATTGATAAAAAGATTAAAGGGTATAATCATATTGTTATAGCAGGAGGAGACGGTTCTTTTGAAAGTGCTTTGAATAAAACTATATTAAGCGGAAGATCGTTAGGTTTCTTCCCTCTTGGTGCAGGTAATGCTTTTTATAGTTATTTTTACAAAGGCAAAAGATTTGAATATTTGCGTTCAAGATTTCCTTTCCGTGAAGTTCTTCTTGATGTTTTGGAATTGAAGTGGGAAAAAGGAAAAATACAAACATTATTTTTGGAAATTGGAGTGGATGCTGAAGTTGCTAGAATCATTAAAAACAAGAAAAATCATACTTTTGCTGATTATTTTTCTGCGAGTACAGAGATTACATTTGGAAAAAAGATTAATTATAATTTAGAATGTATTGTTGATGGAAAAACCTATCATTGGAAGAATAGCGTAAACTTGATATTGGGTAAAATACCTTATCTTGGTTATGGGATAAGATCATTGCTTGGTTCAATAGATGATGATGATGGTTTTATTCAAGGGATGGCTTGTATAAATACACATTCACCGATTTTCAATAAGTTTTTGAGAATCTGGTCCTTATTTTTAACACAGATGGGCTTGGTGAAAAGTCCTCTTTTGGCTTTGAAAGGCAAGGAATTTGTTATCAGAAGCAGTAAATCTTTTCCGGTTCAGGCGGGCGGTGAGTTTTTAGGATATGCTAAATGGGTTAAGGTTAAGATTGTAAGAAAGCAGAAAGTGTTGATGATTTGAAGGGAATATTTTTAAAGAATTTCTTATTTTTTAAATTATAATGGCGGCTGTCGTATAACGGTTAGTATTCAGGTCTGTGGCAACGAAAATTATTTTCTTTGATTTTCGTTAAAGACAACCTGGGGAGGGGGTTCGATTCCCCCCAGCTGCCCTCTTTTTTTGCAAAAAGTTTAAATAAATTTACATTTTATAGGATTATATGACAACTAAAACAAGTTGGGTCATTAATATTTGTGACTTTCAACAAGATGAAAGAGTTGATTGTATTCACTGTCAACCAAGTTTATTCTAGTTTTAACTTTGATATTTTTCTGAATAAAAATTATGTTTTAGATAATTCTTTATTTTTTCATCATTCATAGAGCGAAAGCTCCCACATTAATTTCTTTATGGCTACAGTAGTGTAATGGTCAGCATAGAAGTCTGTGGACTTCTAGGTGGATAACTTCTGGTGCGGGTTCAATTCCCGCCTGTAGCCCTCTTTAAACTAAATTAGAAGCAATAAGCCATACGGGCTTTAAACGTGGAGATAAGGAAAATGAAAAATAAAATAACAAAACAAGATTTGGAAAACCAACAACGTTTTGTTGCAGAAGGATTAAATGAATTAGAAGTAAGAGTAAGGTCTGATATTGAGGTTAAAGCACAAAAAAGTACTGATTGTCTTCACTGTTAATGATAATTATACTACTAAGAATATTGTTAACAATAAACCAACAAACATTGATTTTATAGATGTTGGCAATCCCTGTAATAG
>JAHJGQ010000034.1 GCA_018824365.1 Nanobdellota archaeon
ATCTTCTTTTTCCACCAGTGTTTCACTGGTGGCCTACATCCATTAGCACAATGATTGGAAAAAGAAGGGTCAGAAATTCGACCGAGCCGTAGGCGAGCATGCCCCTAGTCTGTGACTAGGGGTGTCGGATTTCTTTGACTATGATTGTTAGAAATATTAACATCATAAAAATATGTTTCATTACATTCTTAGGCGAGGATACCCAACAGTTTAGTGTTGGGAGGAATCGCCGTTTTTCCTCCGTTAGTTTTTTGTAACATTTTTGATTATTAATGAGCGCGCGGCGAAGCCGGCGCGACTCACTAGATATGATTCGCATAGCTTTAGCTTTCGGCGCGCGGAGGCGACGAAAATGAAACTAAATTTGAAACATTCCAAACATGCGGTTGGGCAAAATGCTTACCATTTGGTTTGGAAAACCAAATATGCTCTTGACTTGTTCAAGAGTGTTTATTATCGTAAAGTTTGCGAGGGTGCTTTACGCCAAGTAGCCATGAATTATGGCTACAAAATTTATGAAATGCAGGTAATGCCTGAACATGTCCATCTTTTCGTTGAGTGTCCAAAGATGATTTCTGTTTCCAAGACACTACAATTATTCAAAGGCATTTCATCACGTATGCTTCGAAGAAGGTTTAGTTTTCTTCGTGAACATAAGCACCTCTGGAGTCCTGGCAAGTTTTATCGTTCTGTTGGCAATGTTAGTTGGGATGTTATCCAAAACTACATTGCTCATAGCCAAGGCTCTTGGTCTTTACCCGATAATAAGCTTCCTACTTACTATCGTCAACGCAGATTAACTGCGTTCACATGAGGTTGCCCTCAAAAGATACCTCGGACTTTAGTCCGAGGAGTATCATTTTACTGGATTTTTAATGGGAACAGCTTCTTGTTTTTTTCCTATCATTATTCCTAAAATCCCTGCAATAACCGCAATAATATTGAAACTCAAAACACCAAAAATTAAAATTAAGATTGCCCATTTCAAAACTTTTTCTGGTTTTCTCATCCAAAAACTAAACACCAGAATGATTATTGAAGCAATGATAATCCAAGCTACTAACATTAATAAAACAATAACACTTCCTCCTGAATACTTTAATTCAAGATAAAAACGAAGCAATAAATATGCTGCCCAAAGAATTCCTAAAACGCCACTAATTAAAGAAAAGATAAAAGATTTTTTCTTTATATAAAGATATCTTAGTAAAGACGAAAAGATATAATATCCTATGATTAAACTAAGAATCCAACCAAATAGAACCTGTGTAAAATTCGGACTAGGAAAACCTAAAGCCATAAATTGATGCCAAACAAGAAGGGAAAATAAAGAAGTTAAAGCTCCTAAAACTAAAGTAATGATTATATTTAATTTATTTGGCCTAAAAAATAATTTTAGTTCTCTTCGTTTCCAGAGGTAGATCAAAAAACTAATTAGCGCTACAAAAATAATTAACAATCCAACAACAAATATTATGAATCCAGCAGATTTGCCATAATTAGCACCAATCAAAGAACAATACTCTTCAGTATAATCAGATACAATAAGCCAATTCCCCACTTTTTTATAATCTAAATATTCACAACCTTCAAAAGAATCTTTGATGGCAATCAATTCAGTTTCTCTCTCTGATGAATAAGGCTCAAAAGTTAAAGTCATCTCATGATCATAAACATATACTTCCATGTTATTTTCCCAGTTTTCAATTTCTTCAGCAAAAATTGGTTCTATGTCATCAGTATTTTCTACACAAATAGAACCAAGATATGGTGAGACTTCTTGATAACCAGAATTAATTTTATACCTACCAACCATTAATATCCCTTCATTAATTTTTTCACCAAAAAAATCTTTAGCCTCATCTGTTATTATTTCAGTATTTAGGATATAATTATCAGATGGAAGAACCAACTCCAGTCTGCCAGGATATTTTTTTGAAACGTTGACAGAACAATCATCCTCTAAACAAGTAGTATTCTGTTGAAGAAGCGAGTTCTCAACACCACATTCAACTTTAATGTTGACAAATTGGATAGCGGGTGAAAGAGCATAACTAGGAAGAGATAAGGCACATACGAATACAATAAGAACAAACACCAACATCTTTCTCATAATTCAATTAAAGTTTCAAGGTTTATATTATTTACTAAAATAGGATGCTGTCAAGTTAATTGGCAAAGTACAATGACACTGGGGCACGGCACCTATAATGGCGTATGTTTTAACTTTATTTTTCAACTACGCCATGTGCCTCCATTGGCGCCAGTGTCATTAACACATCTAACTTGACTGCACCCTAAAATAGATAATTATTTAAACCAAAATAATTTATTAATCTTAATAACAATATGGTAAATAAAGAACTAATTAATTATATCAAAACTGAAGAAGCTCAAGGATATACATCTCAACAATTAAGAAATTATCTTATTCAACAAGGTTATAATGCTCAAGAAGTTGATGAAGCAATAAATTATGCAAATAAAAAAAATATTTATCCAAAACAACAAAACACTGTTTTACCAAAATATAAAAAAAAATGGATGATTGGTGCAATTTTATTATTGGTAATGTTGGTGTTTGGGATTTTCTTTTTCCTTGTTATTCTAAGAGGTAATTTAGATCTAATGTTATTTTCGGATGTAGCAGTAACAGAATTTCAAGTGAACACATATACGCAAGACAATCAGAAGAACTCGTTCGTGGCTATAGACAATGTAGGGAACTTTGTCATAGTGTGGGATAGCTTTGGACAAGATGGGAATGGTACTGGAGTTTTTGCTCAGCGTTATGATGATGATGGAAATAAAATAGGCCCAGAATTTCAAGTGAACACATATACACAAGATTATCAACACAGCCCCTTTGTGGCTATGGATACCGCAGGCAACTTTTTGATAGCATGGGAAAGTAATGATGATAATCACCATGGTAATTTCGCTCAAACCTATGATAGTAAGGGAAATAAAATAGGCGAGGAGTTTGAAGTAGCGATTATGGATGATGTAGCTATGGACGCTGTAGGTAACTTTGCTGTAGCCGGCGGATTCACCCAATCCGTTGGATATGAAAGTAGCGGAGTGTTTGCGCAACGTTATGACAACCAAGGAAATGTAATCAATCAAGATTTTCTAGTCAACACACATACGCAAGACAGCCAATACTATCCCTCTGTAGCTACGGATGCTGCAGGCAACTTTGTGATGACTTGGGTAAGTGAAGAACAGGATGGGAGCGAGCAAGGGATTTTTGCTCAACGTTTTGACAACAATGGTAACAAATCAGGTGATGAATTTCAAGTGAATACATATAATGAAGGTGGGCAATGGAACCCTCTAGTTGCCATGGATGAGATAGGTAACTTTGTTATAGTGTGGGAGAGTATGGATCAAGATGGGGATGGAGATGGCATCTACGGTCAGCGTTTTGACAGCAACGGAGATAAATTAGGGCAGGAATTTCAAGTCAACACATATACACAAGGTGATCAATTTAAATCTTCAGTAGCGATGGATGCTGCGGGCAACTTTCTGATAGTTTGGCAAAGCTGGGAACAGGGTTATGGAATTTTTGCTCAGCGTTATGACAGCAATGGGAATAAATTAGGGCCAAATTTCCAGGTGAATAATGAAGAGATAAGTTATGCACTGGGTTCTCCTTCAATGGCGATGGGTAGTTCAGGTGATTTTGTGATTGCGTGGGATGGCCATCGACAAGGTGGGAGTGAAGCGGAAATCTTTGTTAAACGCTTTGACAGCAACGGCAATAACTTAGGTGATGAATTCCAGGTGAATACAGAGACTATCAACAATCAATGGAATCCCTCTGTTACTATGGACGATGCAGGCAACTTTGTGATAGCGTGGACTAGTGAAGGTAAACATTTGCGACACGGGATTTTTGCTCAGCGTTTTGATAGTGATGGAAATATGGTAGGCAAGGAGTTTCAAGTCAAAACAAATACGGAACTCAATCAAGACAGCCAATCTGTAGCTATGGACTCAGCAGGTAATTTTGTGATAATATGGGAAAATTACGACCAAATCATATACAGGTACGTTGCTCAGCGTTATGACAGCAACGGCAATAAATTGGGAGGCGAGCTTAGTATAGGTGAAAGTGCTGGCCGTCCTGGTTCTTCAGTCGCAATGGACAAAGCAGGTAACATTTTAGTAGTTTGGGGAGGGAATACGCAAAAGCCTCAATATGAAGATGGTGTATTTGTGCAACGGTATGACTCTCAGGGAAATGAGATTGGTCAAGATTTTCTAGTCAATACCTACACAGAGGAGAAGCAGGAAAATCCATTTATGGCTATGGACAGTGCAGGAAACTTTGTAGTAGCCTGGCAAAGCTGGGAACAGGACGGAGATGGAGAAGGAATTTATGCTCAACGTTTTGATAGCAATGGAAATAAAATTGGCCAAGAATTCCAAGTCAATACATATACAAAAGGTCGTCAGAGTAATCCGCTGGTGGTTATGAATGACGCAGGTGACTTCTTAATAGCCTGGTATGAATGGGGGAATAATTGGGAAAAAGATGGGCGTAATTCTGGAATTTTTGCTCAGCTCTTTGACAGTAATGGAAATAAATTAGGACAAGAATTTCAAGTTAAGGCATATACGGAAGAAGACATAAAGTCTGATTCAATCATAGGCGTGAGTATAGCCAGCTATGACATGGACATGGATGCTGCAGGGAACTTTGTGATAGCATGGGAGATGATGGAACTGGGTGTAGAAGAAGATATTGTTGGAATTCCTGTGAATTCTGAAATTTTTGCTCAGCGTTATGACAGTAAGGGAAATAAAGTAGGTCAAGAGTTTCAGGTCAATAAATATACAAAAAGCTTTCAATCGTCGCCATCTGTAGCTATGGACGATGCAGGGAACTTTGTGATAGCGTGGGAAAGTCGGGGACAAGACGGGAGTGACTACGGAGTCTATGCCGGGCAATACAAACTCCAATAAGCAATTCTTTTCATTAACATTAAAGATTTTTAGTCTTGGTATAAACTGCAAGGCAAAGTAAATAACTTTGCTCAAAAATCTCCTTTTTTCTAAACTTAAATTTTAAGTATAAAGAACAATCATTTTGTAATGAGATATTTTTTATTAAACATGATATTAAAACCATAAACCTTTAAATAATACCATTTTCTTTAAATCTAAAATGAAAAACATCATCATTTTAGGTTCTGGTATTGCCGGCTGTACGGCAGCAGTTTATACTGCTCGGGCAGATCTTAGACCATTGATAATTTCTGGTCCGGAAGATGGTGGTCAATTAATGCTTACAACTAAAGTAGAAAATTTTCCTGGGTTTCCTGAAGGAGTTCAAGGTCCTGAATTGGTTGAGAAATGTAAAAAGCAGGCAGAGCAGTTCGGTGCACGTTTTAAGATTGATATAGCTATGGATTTTAATAAAATCGGTGGTGGATTTGAATTAACTTTAATGAGCGGTGAGAAAGTTCAGACAAAAACGTTAATTGCTGTAACTGGCGCTTCTGCAAGATGGTTAGGAATCCCTTCTGAAGAGAAATATAAAGGCAGAGGGGTTACAACTTGTGCAACCTGTGATGGTGCTTTTTTTAAGGATAAAGAAGTTATTGTCATTGGTGGTGGCGATTCTGCTATGGAAGAAGCAACTTTTTTGACAAGGTTTGCAAATAAAGTTACAATTATACATAGGCGTGACACTCTTCGTGCTTCTAAGATAATGCAGGAGAAAGCGAAAAATAATCCCAAAATTAGATTTATCTGGAATTCTGTCATCGAAGAAATATTGGGCGATGGTAAGTTTGTCAGAGGTGTTAAGTTAAAGGATGTGAATACCAATAAAGTTAGTGAATTCAAGTGTGACGGAGTTTTTTTAGCTATTGGACATGTTCCTAATACCAAGATTTTTAAAGATAAATTGGAGATGAATGAACAAGGCTATTTGAAGACAGATAAATTTATGCACACTAACATTCCGGGCGTATTTGCTGCCGGTGATGTGCAGGATATTAGGTTTAAACAAGCTATCACTGCTGCTGGTTCTGGATGTATGGCGGCGATGGAAGCTGAGAAGTATTTAGCTGAGTATGAATAATGTTTATTGAATTTGTTTAAAACCCGAACAATTTAATGAACAAAGGATATAATAAGTTTAATAATAAAATTAGCAGAAAGAATAAACTTATCTGATGATATCTTTTTTCTCCTTTTTCAGGACCTTTTAATTTGTGCAAGAATACTTGTGCCATCCTTCCACCATCAACAATCGGTAAAGGTAAAAGGTTAAATAAGCCAATACCTAAGCTTAGGATGAACAACCATTTCAAGAATTCATTAAACCAATTGATAGATACATATACTCTTTTCCATAAGCCCATTGAATATTTTTCTTTAGTCTCAAATTCGTTGTGTATGCTGTTTATCCCCAAGAAGCTTTTTTTGGGATTATCTGGATTTGTAGCTAAAGTGATGGAATAATCTTTTTCAGGAGTTTTGATGGTGATGGTTTCACCAGGACGATGGAAAGATAGTTCTTCACTAAATTTTTCGAAACCATCCATAGTTTCATCATTTATGCCTGTTATCAGAGTCCCTGGAAGAATTCCTGCTTGAGCAAAAGGTAATGATTCATTCACATAATTATCAAATGTAAAACCTGTTGGATCAACCATACTTTGTTGTAAAGGTCCAAATGCAAAACTTAGAAGAAGAATTGCAACAACCGCAAGAATGATGTTCGAGAAAGGTCCAGCGGCAAGAACTGAATACTGGACAATATCTTTTTCTTTCCTCATTTTAGTTTCATTTGGTTCGACGAAAGCTCCAATGATTGGGCCAAGGAAAGCAAATCCTGAATTTTTCACTTCAATCTTATGTGCTCTGGCAACAATTCCGTGTGAAAATTCGTGAACTATTGCAATAATAAAAATTGCAAAGAACCAGTACCAGAAAGGTAATATTCCTAAACCGGGAACATTTATACCAGGTAATACTAATGACACTCCTGAAGATGCAGCAGGCTGGGTTATAATGTTGTATAAGTTCTTAATCAAAATGTAAGAGATGAATACTAGACCTACATAACCAGCACCTACACCAATGTAACCTAAAAGAATAATCCACTCACGAAATTTTGCAGCATATTTGTCCATCCATCTTAATCCTAATTTTGTACGATAAAGAAATATGATTTTCGCTTGAACATCTACTTTTTTTCTCTTGAAGATAAGGAAAGCAATAATGAATAAGTAGAAGAGAAGTATAAACTTGTATTTTAGGATGAAAGATAATATGTTACTGAACATGATTATTAGTAATAATTAAGTGTTTAAAAAATCTCCTATTTTGAATGTGGTTTAATTTAGTTGAATATTTTTTATTGTTGAAGAGAAAATGAAACTGTAAATAAACATATAAACATCATATCAATAAACATAAATCATAAAAATGCGGTAAAAGTGTTCCACCCCGCCATAAATGACGGGGTATGACGGAACACTTTTCAAAACACCGCATTTTTAGGAGCGGAGAAATGGCAAAGACCATTTCTGGCTCCAAGAAATGCTTTTCATGCATTTCTTTGGATCCCAATAAAGCGCTACATCCTCAACCTAGATTGAGATATTGCGCCTTTATTTAGGATAAAAAACGTAATCTAAAACATAATAATTTATAAAAAATTAATACAAGAAAAATTAAGCTTTATTTCTTCCTTTTAGGTCTTAATTTTGCAGAACTACAATTACGGCACTTTATTTTTCCTTGACTTACCTTTAAGCTTGGTGCCCTAATTTTTGATTTACATGATCTACACACATAAATATTCTTTAAGTTACGGTTTATCGCTTCTTCAAATTTTGTTGCCATTTTCTGTCTTTATGATTTATAATCTTTTATTTTTATCATTACTTTACTTGTTTAATGATTTTCATCCCCATGATTATCCAGTAGAGAACTTCTGAACCTTCTTTTACTTCGCCTTTTAATTCTTCGGGAATCTCCATATCAAGAGTTTCGTATGTTTCCATGTCCATGACATTCGCACTATTCCCGGATATTGATAATACTTGTGCATTCTTTTTTTCTATGATCGGAGCTTCTACTTTATCGTGGCCCGGCATAACTAAGTTACGTTTTTTATCATCGAGAATGCCTACTGCCATCATGTTGACTTTTGCATGTCCATGCTTTCCAGGACGTGAAGTAGATGTATCGGTTATTTTACATGGAGCTCCATCAATTATAATCGTGTCTCCTTTCTTCAAACTTCCTACGCTTACTAGTTTTTTTTCATACATTCTAACTCACCCATTCTTATGTCAGGATAACTGCGTTTTTAGCTTTGTTTTTGATTTTTATTGTTTTACAACAAGGCGAATGTCTTTTTCAGTAATCGTCTTCCTTCCAGCATGTTCAGCTAATTTTTTTGCTTCTGCTGAAATTTCAAGAGCTTTTTGTTCTAATATATCAGCTAAAGCAATTTTAGCATCATCTGATACTCTTAATCCGCCTGCTTCACGCATAATCTTGTCCATTGCATTGTGGGACAGAAACCTCTTTTTAGCCATAAGATACAAAAAATTAGCTTTGTTTTTAAATTTATCGTTGTTGTTCAAAGAAATATTTAGCTTTTTTAAGCTTTAATTTACTTAAAATGCTCTTTTTTATAATATTTGAGGAACTGTATATTTTATTGGCAATTATTCTGTTAATCTGCTTTTCAATATTATTTTGGTTTGGGTATTGAGATTCTGCTTTCCTAAACTCTTTTGTGTGGAATGAACTTCTACCATTTTTATGTTTGAACTTAATGTGTTTATGCAATAATTCATGATACATGAGATAATCAAGTATTTCTGATCCAACATCAATAAAAAGAGTTGAAACAGTAATCGTATCGTTATGGAAATTATAACTGGCCAGCTTTCTTCTTGAATCGCTGCCCCAGGCTAAATTTGGTTTTTCTAAGTTATTGTAAAAAAATCTTTCATTTACCCTATGGAAAGATTTTTCTAAAGTAGGATCAATCTTATTTTTAGGTGTAAGTATAGGAATATTTTTTATGAAATTATTGTAAAGATCGATGTTAGCAGAATTTTTTCTTTTTTTGAATATTTTTAAGAGAAGTGATTGGATAAGTCCAATCTTAATCTCTTTGTCTATATCTTTCCATTGCAAGTTAAGGTTGACTTTTATCTTGTTTTTATGCAGGCGGATGTTAGCATTAAAATTGCTGAGCCTTCTATTGTATTCGATTTCTGTTTGATAAAAGAATTCTTTTTCTGGAAACAGTCGTTGGTAGGATTCTTGGATGATGGTCATTATTTTGTTTATGTATTTTTATTATTTTATAAGAATTGTTGTTGCTTTTAATGAATATTGTCTTCATTGTTTTGATAACTTTTAGTATGGGTTAGAGAAGTAAATGAGGAACTGGATCCTATTATCTAGAAGATAAAACCTGCTTCTTGATATCTTCCCGCACAGTTGCTGAAACAAGCGGATCATCCAAAACCTGCAGCTGGATTTCAGCTTTCTCTGTAACTATGTCAGTAATCTGAGCTAGTGAGGCATC
>JAHJGQ010000035.1 GCA_018824365.1 Nanobdellota archaeon
AAGTAAAAATTATCACAATAATGGTTAGAATAAATAAAGAATTATTGTTCTTATGTTCTGAAAATGCCCGGGAAAAAATAAAAATTATCAGCAAAACTTTACATCATAGTTCTCAAAGAACAAAATACGCAATTGAAATCTTAAAAAAAGAGAAGATAATATATAATCCATTCTGTATATTTGATTATTCGTATTTTGGCCTTATCCTATTTAGAGTCTACTTTAAAGGAGGTTATATTAGTGAAAAAGATAAGCAAACAATAATTTCTAAGCTTATTGAAAATCCTTATGTAGTATCTGTATATGAATTGCTTGGTGAGTTTGATCTTGCAATAGAACTTGTATCACCCAACCCTTCTAGATTCAATAAAGAATTAAAAAGAGTGGCAAATCTAATTCCAACCCTTAACAATTACAAGATGATTCTAAATATTGTTTCTTATCTATATCCAAGGTTTCATCTGACAAAAGAACCAGAACTTTTAACAATGGTGGAACATGAAATATTAATTGGTGGAGATAGAAAAATTGAAACATTTGACGAAAATGAGATGCTTATCATGAAACATTTCCTGGAAGATCCATTAATAAGGCTAATAAAATTGTCAAAGAAATGCCAAATGAATGTCAAGACAGCAACAAACATCATAAAAAATCTTAAGAACAAAAAAATTATCAGGGGATTTAAGTATAATGTTGGTGCAAATCAGCTTAACCTGCATAGGTTCAGGCTCTTTCTAAAGTTACATAATTTAACAAGTGAAAGAGAATCTGATCTAATGAAACACATGTTAAATACAAAAGAAATCATCACTGTAAATAAGACAGTTGGTGATTGGGACATGGAAATAGATATAGAATCTACCAATAAACCAGAAATAAGAAAATTAATCGTTTACCTTAGAGAGGAATTTAAAGATATAATTGAAAGCTTTAATAGTATTGAGTTCTATCAATATTACAAGAGATCATTTCTGCCAAGATACATCTTCTTATCAGAATAAAAAAACAATAACTTGTTCTTTTTAGTATAATCAAAAAAAATTATTTTTAAAATCTTTAAAAAAATTATTTGACATCTGATTTGGTTAGCTAATTGCTCCAAAGTTAAAGTGATTTCCGACGAAGAGGGCATAGCTTGTCTCACGAATAGTCTTATGCTCACTCACCATTTGGCAGGGGTTTCTACAGAGCCTAATTTCTAAAAAAGCTTAAATACTATAACATTATACTATTTACTAGAAGAGGTGATTTTTTTATGAGTGAGTATACATCAAAAAGTAAAGCAGCTAAGCTAGCTGTATTAGGTGTAGTTCTTATTTTAGTAAGACTTTACACTGTTTGGGATATTTGGATTGTAATTGGTGCATTAATATTGATTAAGGCACTGCTATTATTGGTAATGTCATGTTATCCATGCACTAAAGATGCAAAAAAGAAAAAAAAATAAACTGTCTTATTTTTTTATTTTCTTATTCTTACGATGAGTAAAATCATAATATAGTAAAACACCAGTTTTATTCTTTTACCATTTTAACTAAAAAAGTTAAATTTAATTATGTCTCCATCTGTTCTTCTGTGGAAATTGTCCTCTTCCAGATGACATTCTAGAGTAATCTCTTCGAAGACCATCCCTGGAATTGCCTTTTCTCTGTTCATCAACTTTAATCGCCATTATTCTTTCTAGATGCGGCTTCTCAACATTCTCGATTGAAAAATCACGGTATTCACTGAGAATTCTGGAAAAATTTCCATAATCATATTCACAAAGTAAGTTGATTACTTTTCCTTCTTCTCCTGCTCTAGCAGTTCTACCTATTCTATGTACATAATCATTAGAATCATTTGGTATCTCATAATTGTATATATGAGATACATTATCGATATGTAAACCACGTGCTGCAACATCCGTACATACCAATACCCCTATCTTAGCATTATTGAACTGCTTGATGGTGTTTGTACGTTTGTTTTGTGTTAAACCACCATGGATTGCAATTGCATCAATCTTGTTTGCACGAAGATTTTTGACAACAAAATCAGTAGTCCTTCTCGTATTACAGAAAACCATTGCTAAACCTGAATCTTCATGTTGTAAAAGATGTACAAGCAAAGACAATTTCATGTTTTTATTAACATCATAGTAAACCTGTTTTAATTTACTTGGATCAACCATCTTTTCTGCCAAAATTTCTTTAGGTTGGATCATATAGTTATCAGCCATATCTTTTATCCGTGAAGATATTGTAGCAGAGAAAAATAATGTCTGTCTTTTTTTTGGACAAGCTTCAATGATCTTCTCTATATCTTCAATGAAACCCATGTCAAGCATACGATCAGCTTCATCTAAAACAAGAAGCTTAATCCTTGAAGGATCTACTGTTCTTCGATGTAAATGATCTAAAATCCTGCCGGGAGTAGCGACAACTACCTCAGATTTTGATAAATCATAAATCTGTGGATTGATAGCAACACCGCCATAAATAGCAGTGATATTCAACCGTTTTTGATAGGAAAATGTCTTAAGGGAATCTTTTACCTGTTCGGCAAGTTCTCTGGTTGGCGTAAGGATTAATGATTGCAAACCTTTTCCAGGAACTACCTGTTCAATTATACCACAGCCAAAGGCCAAGGTCTTTCCTGAACCAGTAGCTGATTCTCCGATTACATCTTTACCTTCAATGATATATGGGATAGATGATTCTTGAATTTGTGTTGGTTTATTAAAACCCAAATGTTTTATAGCAGTCAATAGCTGATTGCTAAGTCCTAAATTTTCAAATAATTTCATTTATTATACCTCATATTTTAACTAGCACTTCTCAAGAAAAAGCGAAATGTTCATGTGGCGAGCAAGTGCTTTCTCATCAATAATTATGCTGATTATTATAAATTTTGCAGTATACTTTATAAATCTTTCCATTATCTGATTACTATCTAGTGATTAATTAGAAAAAATTATTTTTGATAATTAATTTTGAATAATTATGATCTGAGAATCTCTAATAATGTTTCTTTTCTTATTATCTTGCTTATTTGTGAACTTGCTAATCTGATTTCATTACGGGAACAATATCTTCTCATTCTCTGATAAAGATCTTTCTCGCATCGATCAAAACCAATCTCTTGTAATTGTGCTTCCATTTCTGCAAAGAATTTTTCAGATGTTTTTTCAGTTCTCTTTTTAGAAATGTTTTGGTCTAATATTTTTATTTTTTGTTCGTCAAGTCTTGAATAAACATACACCGCTGCTCTTTCAAGATAATCAACAAGACCACTCACCATTTTTCCAGCAAAATTAAAATCTTCTTCAACAACTGCAAGTTAAGATGAACTACTAGTTGTAAGATAAATAAAATGTCCATGCCATGCTTTGTTACCAGCTTTTCTTATTTTATCTAACATCTGTTGAATCATAAAATAAGAACCTTCACCATTTTTCTCTCTATCTACAATCTCATCAAGACCAGTACATTTAACTTTTCTACCCCCACTAATCTGCATATCATCATAAACAAAACAGATCCCATCTTTTTCATAATAAATAACTCTGTCTGCAATAATTTCTGGAGTGATTTGATTGATATTTTTACCTAAAAAAACTTTTTTTATCTTTGAATTATAATCTTCAATAACATTAAAACCATCATTATATTCTGGGTTGAAACCAATTTCTTTAAAGAATCCTTTATAAGGTTCATTACGCACAATGAATACTTGACCGCTTTCTTCTTGTCTTGTTAGACTAACTCTCATAAAAATTTCTAAACAGGATTATTTTATAACAGTTTTTATTAATAAGTAAGAACATATCAAAAATAAGAAGTATCGAAAATAAGAAGTCATAGATAAATTATAAGAAAAATTCTTTTATGAAAATAATTTAACAAACAGAAAAAGAAGATTTTAAATATACTGATTTTTATTCTGTAAAAGATATAAAGATGGATTATAAAAAACTAGGGTTGAAATGCGGAATAGAGATTCACCAGCAATTAGAAGGAAAAAAACTTTTTTGTAATTGTCCTACTAAACTTAGGGATGATCAACATAACTTTGAAATCAGAAGAAAATTAAGAGCCGTAGCGGGAGAACATGGAGATATCGACGTTGCTGCACAACAAGAACAGTTAAGAGACAAAACTTTTATCTATCAGGGTTATGATGATACTACATGTCTAGTAGAGACAGATTCCGAACCACCTCATCAAATAAACGAAGAAGCTTTGTACACATCGCTGCAATTCTGTAAATTAGTAAATGCTGACATTTCTCCAGTTGTGCAAGTGATGAGAAAGACGGTAGTCGATGGTTCAAATACATCTGGGTTTCAAAGGACCGCTTTAATCGCTAGGGGAGGATATATCAACACTTCTGAAGGTAAAGTTGGAATAGTTAACATCTCTTTAGAGGAAGATGCCTGCAAGATTATTTCTGAAGATATTAAAGAAAAAGTTTATTGCTTGGACAAGTTAGGGATCCCATTAATCGAAATAGGTACTGCTCCTGACATAAAATCTCCAGAACAATGTTTAGAAACCTCTAAAAGATTAGGTATGCTACTTCGTTCATTATCAGGAGTAAAAAGAGGGTTAGGAACAATTAGGCAGGACGTCAATGTTTCTATTGCTGGAGGAACAAGAATCGAGTTTAAAGGCGTTCAAGAATTAAGAATGATTCCAACCATAGTAGAATTAGAAGTTAAAAGACAAATAGAATTATTAAAGATTAAAGAAGAATTAAGAAATTTAAGATTAAACGGATTAAACATAGTTGATCTAAGTGTTTTATTGAATGATTGTGATTCTAAAGTTATCAAAAAAACTATTGAGAAAAATGGAAAGATCTTAGGAATCAAATTACATGGCTTTAATGGTTTGATCGGCAGGGAATTACAGCCGAATTATAGATTGGGAACAGAATTTGCAGGCAGAGCAAAAATCAAAGCAGGAGTGGGAGGAATATTTCATTCTGATGAATTACCAAATTATGGAATTGAAGAAAAAGAAATTAAAAGGATTAGAAAAAAATTGAACTGCACTCCTGATGATGCTTTCGTATTAGTTGCAGATAATGAAAATAAAGCAAAAATTGCTTTGACAGCAGTTCATGAACGAGCTAAAGAATTATTTTTAGGTATTCCTAAAGAAGTTCGTAAAGACCAAGTTGATGGAACAAGTAGATATATGCGGCCGATGCCCGGTGCAGCAAGGATGTACCCTGAAACGGATGTCCCTTTAATATTTCCTGATACAAAAGAGATAAAATTACCTGAAGTATTAGAAGAAAAGATCGAACGTTATCAGAAAGATTTTTCATTAAGTGTTGACTTAGCAAATTTTGTCGCTAAATCAGATAAAGTAAAGTTGTTTGAGGAACTTGTTGAAAAATATCCAAAGATTAAAGCTGCTTTCATCGCTGAAACTCTTACTTCTACAACTTTAGATATCAAAAGAAAATATGAACTGGATCCAGGAAAATTAACTGAAGATAATTTCAGAGAATTATTCTTATACTTATCACAAGATAAGATCCACAAAGACATAATTTTAGATGTCCTGATCGATATGATCAAAGGGATATTTGATATTAAAAAATATGAATCCCTTTCTACAGAAGAATTGCATAAAACCATCAAAAAAATTGTTGAAGAAAACAAGGATGCTCCATTTGGAGCTTTGATGGGTATCTGTATGAAAAAATTGGCTGGAAAAGCTTCTGGAAAAATTATTTCTGAAAATATCAAAAAGATATTAAGAGAAGGACATAAGTAAGAATTTCTAAGAAATTGTAAATTAAATCATAATTCCCATTATTTTGTTAAAAATTTAATGATAAAATTTATAAATAAAGCATATAAAACATATACTAAAGAGTTTTGGGATTAAACTAAGTGAACTAAAAAACTATGAAAATGCCTAAATATGTTCCAAAAATAACCACAATATCTATGGTTGCCTTAATGGGAATTAATGGATGTGCCAGCGAAAAACCAGATTCAAGATGTACTGAAGCAGTTGCATCACTAAAATCCTATTTTAATCTTGTTTGTGAAAGTAAAAGCGATAGAACTTTACATAACGGAAGTTTAGAAAGTATCATCGAAAAAAGAGATGAGATACTAAATTATGAGGGTTGTCATTTAAATCAACGATGGTGGTGCAGCAGAGGCAGTTATTTTGGCAAGAATAACGGCAATTATATAGCAACATCTAATTACTAAGTAAAGTATTAAGTAAAGATTTTTATTATATCTTGATTTTCTTTGATTAATGAACAAGAAAGTCTTTTTAATAATTTTCTGCATCTCTTTGCCTTTATTACTTTTACTAATCTCTTACAAAACAACCATTTATTTTTCTGATCTTACTTTAAATCAAGAAAAAACGATGAATTTTCTAAATGATAATGAAGATTTAACATTGAATTATACAGCAAAGGAAGTTTCACATTTACAAGATGTTAAAAAAGTGATGATATCCGTCAACTATCTATTTTACTTTTTTTTATCATTAACTACATTAATCATAATTTATCATAGAAATGACTTAGAAGAAATTAAGAGATTAATAAGATTTGGAGGCATAACCACGGTCTTATTGATATTATTCATCATCATGACTTCAATAATCTCATTTAACTATTCATTCACTGTTTTTCATCAGATCTTTTTTCCGCAAGGAAACTGGATATTTCCTTTTGATTCACTGCTCATACAGACATTTCCATTAAGTTTTTTTATCTACATTAGCAGAACAATATTTCTACAAGCTTTGTTATTAGGAAGCCTTTTTATATTTGTATCATTTTACCTTAAAAATGAGAATATTCATAAGAGGGATTAAAGCATGGATGATTGCATTAGTTATTTTTTTAGCGATAATTATTTTCTTAATCATTATTTTCCAGATATTTATTATCTTACTGCCCATCATTATCATTCTGATTATCTTAAGTTACTTCTTTAAAATGCTCAACAAAATTAAAAAAGAGAAGCATAAAGATTTTATTGACGTTAAGTTTAAAATAAAAAAATGAATTTAGAAAAATGAAAAAAGCAAGCAAACCATTAGTGTTAATCAATTTCAAAACATATAAAGAAGCAGCAGGAAAAAAAGCCTTGTTCTTGGCTAAACAACTGGTCGGCATTAAGGAAAACAGATATGAGATCATAGTAGCACCATCACTTTTAACTATAAAAGAAATTGCCGAGAGAACTAAATTAAAAATATTCTCACAACATGCAGATAATGTAACTTTGGGAGCCCATACAGGAAGTATCTCGATAGAAGAACTAATTTCTATCGGTGTTAAAGGAACAATATTGAACCATTCTGAAAAGAAAATTCCTTTGCATTTGCTTAAAGAGACAGTAGAAATTTGTAAAAATAAAAAGTTCACAACCGTAGTATGTGCATCGACATTATCAGAGATTAAAAAAATTGCTGGATTATGTCCAGATTATATTGCTTATGAGCCAAAAGAACTTATCGGAGGAAATATTTCTGTAACTCAATCCAAACCTGAAATAATTATAAAAGCAGTAGAGTTAGTTAAAAATCTATGTCCAAAAGCAAAGCTATTATGTGGAGCAGGGGTACATTCTAAAGAAGATTTAGGTCAAGCTTTATTATTAGGTTCAGAAGGAGTCTTGATAGGCCATGCTGTACCTAAAGCAAAAAATCCAGGAAAATTCTTGAAAGAGATGTTAATTTAAATATATTGATTTAATAAATATCCTATTACAATTTATTTACCTATTACAATCTAACTCTCCAATCACTCATTCAGCTATTTAATTCTTACTTAACATTAACGATAAACTTTTGAGGATTCCCATAAGAATTCATATCAGTTGTTTTTACTGTTGCTGTAAAAATATATTGGCCTTTGATTGCATCATCAGGAATACTTACCAAAATCGACTCTTTTTGATTATTACCGGAAGCGATTGAAATCCCATCAGTACGGTAACTCAACCAGCTCATCACCTTTTGCTGGCCCGTTACGTCTTGCTCTGAAGTATCAATAACTTTATTTGATATTATTTCAATGTAAAAATCTTCTTTGTTATCTAAAGTATTAAGCATCCCAATTCCAAACACATGAGACTTACCTCTTTCTATATCAGCAACATGTAATGGCAAAGCCACTCTTTTCCCCTGATCAACCAAAAGCCGTTCAAGCTCATCTTGGGTTCTCAAATCCAGATCAGCTTTAATCTCTTCAGCTCCGCCGATAAACTTGTAAAGAAGACTAACTCCTCCGGCTAATATGACTAAAGAAATAATAATAATTACTATTGTATTAATTGATAAATCAATTGCTGCTTTTTTTTCATGCTTTTTTTTCATGTTTAATAAAAAATCCTAATAAAAAAATAAAAAAAATTTATTGAAATAATTTATTTGAATATTTCGTATTCTTTAACAATCATTACCACGAAAATCAGTAATAGTATTGCTCCCGCAATCATATACCATATTCCTGCTAGCACACTTGCCTGGCTCAGTGACTGGTACATTCCCCAGCCCATGACTATAAAACCCAGCCAAAGAAACTTGTCTAATACCAACTTCATAATCTCAAATTCCTGAGTTTCACTCATACGCTTCTTACCTGAAATTGATTTCTTTGCCATATCAATACACCTCTAAGTAGTTTTAATGAAAAATGTCTTTGAAGCAAACTCGGAATCATCAGCAGCATCAACCAATTTTACCTTAAAGAGATAATTGCCAATTTTGTTCGGAGCAGTTATCGTCACCGGAACAACCCTAGTTTCACCAGCTTTAAGAGATTGTGGGGAATCGTCCCATAATATCACTGCAGAAGCGCTATCCCCTCCTGACGTTGAAAATGCCAACTCAGTCTCAGAAGTGAATTCACTAAAAGTTAAACCGCTTTTTACTTCAAATTTAATTATCAATTCTAAAGGTGAATCACCTGTATTCTTAACTCCAATTGCTTGTACTGATTCCTCACCAGTCTCTAAAACCAGTTTGCTGGCAGGAAAACTTAACGGTTTATTTCCTGTTCTTAATTCATCCAAAATCTGCTGGCTAATTTGTTCTTGTACTGCCGTAGAAGTCTTTTGGACATCTCCAAACTGAGTTCTTACGAAACCCAAGCCTAGACCAAGAACTACAAAAGCAATAACAACTACCACTATAACCTCAATAGATAAGTTTAGCGATGCTTTTTTCATCATCATACACCTCTTTTTTATGAATTTATTATGCAATTACAATATGAACATGATATTATAATTATTATACCTATTGTAAAGCAATCTTTTTCTATATAAAAATGTTTTGGAAGCTTCCCATTAACGCAGCGATAAAATTTCCGCCAAACAATACAATAACATAAGCAAAAAAGAAGCTTGGAACGAAAGGAATTCCCTCTTTAACAGCAACATGAGTTATATTTCCACTTTTTTCAAGTTGGGAAAGTTTTTCTATATCATCTTTTTCTAAAGTCTTTCTTCTTAACACAACTTTATCTTTAATAAAAACATCTTCTGCCAGCCAGTCGCCTTCTGTCAATCTTTCTGTGCTTACCTTAACTATGAAACAGCTATCTTCAACAATGCTTACAAACATCAATAGATAGTAAATAAAGATAGGAAACAAAACAATCAGCCAGGCAATATTTACCACTAATCCCATAATCAAAACATTAAAAGTGATAATCGCAAAGGAAACATGCAGTATCTTATGCTTTATGAATCTCTTTTTTACATTAGGAACAAACAAGCTTCTTTTCCTAATTGCTATATAAAACATCCAGATTAAACCATAGATAGAACCAATGAACATCAGAATTAAAAAAAACCATAATATTGTCAAGCTTGACTTATCAAAAGGAAAACTTATCCCGATAACTGCTCCCATACCCATCAACAATTTACTATCCCCTCCGCCCCATTGATTTGTGTGGTAAAAGATAAATGCAAGTAAGAAGAATACTGTAAATCCCAAAATGCCGCTAATGATTATGTTCCAACCTAGTTGAATTGAAAACATAGCCCTGATACCTAAAGCCGCAAAAATAAGACTATAATTCGCCCAATCAGGTACTTCTCTTACTTTTAAATCTGTATAAGAAGCAACTACTAAAACCATAAGAGCTATAATGGCTAAAATCAGTTCATACATAACCAAAAGAAAATACTTAAGTTATATTAAGTTATTGGAATTACTGCCTAATCCATAAAAGAACCGGCAACCAATAAAGGAAAAGCAATCGTCGCATCACAATGAATCTTTACATTTGGAGCATTAGTCTTTACTTTTCCCCAAGTTATAGCTTCTTCTACTCTTGCTCCAGAATCTGAACCATCATACTCTTGAGCTGTATTGATGTAAACAACGTAATCTAAACCTTCCTTAAAGATGTTGGCATTCAAAGTAAAATGTTTACTAATTCCTCCCCCTAAAAGAATTCCTCCCGTCTTTTCAGAATTAAGTACTAAATCAACCATATCTTTCATCTCTTTACTTACATCAATCATGAAATCAGGATGACTCTGTTTGAAGAAATATACTAAATCTCCTAATGAACCATCGATGATTCCCGGACAAAAGAGAGGAATATCATTCTTTGCTGCCCAATAAAGGATAGAATCTTCATCATTAATTTCAATACCTAACTCTTTTATCAGATTTTTTGGACAGAAAATTTTATTTTTTTCTTTCTGAATTTTGTAGATTCTTTCAAAAAAAGTTTTCATAAAATCATCAAACAATGAAAAACGGTCGTTAGGTACAAAAATATTACCCGTCCTATTGACACCATTCTCAAATAGCATCGCTCCAGGAGATTCAAAATTACCTATCACAAAAGGCTTAAGGCATTTGATGATATCTTCTTCTACTCCGCCTGCCGACGTTACCAATACATCAACTTTTTTGTTTTTTACGAGGAATTTAATAATTTCCCTATTACCTGAACTTACTTGGTTTGAGGTGAAAGATAGAAAAATTTTAGCTTTTTCTCTCTGCATCGCTTTAACAATCTCAATTCCCTGAGCTAAATGTGTTCCTTGAAAACCCGTTAAAGAGTAAGCTTTAAGGAATTCCTTGAAGTCAAGTCCATTTTCAAAATCATAACCTTTGATCTGTGGATGCCCTTCTAAAGTCATGCATTGTTTTACTGAACCATATTGAATATGTTTTAATTTTTGAACTTTTTCTTGATTTAATTGCATTTTAATAACCTCGTGATGAATTTTTAGTTTTTTTGTTTTAGATTTTTTGTATTAGATTGTTTATTTTATCTTGTTTTATTATTGATATTTGACCATATTTAATGATCTAAGACAAATTTTTAGGATAATATTTAGTAGAAAGAATTATTGTTTTTAACTTCCGGATTTACGTACTGAGTCCATTTATTGATGATTTATTGCTTATTTTATATAATTTTCTGAAAAATAGAAAGATTTCACCATTGGACAATAGTTAATTCACAAGATTTTTAAGTGGAAGTCAACAAAATGGTGTTATGGATGATAAAAATACACTTTATGGATTAGATTATGTTTTAGAAGAAATTGTTGAAGAACATCAATTTTTACAGATATCGTTTGATCCAAGAATATATGAAATAAATAATTTTAAGATTAAATACTACCCACTTAACTTATATGGTTACTTAAATGATGATGTTTTGTTTCATTTTCGTGAAAGATTATTTGAGGTTGATTTCACATTATTAAGCCCAGAATTATTAATAGACAAAGAGATTTCTAACGAATACCCTCAAATTAAAAAAATTTCAAGAATCACAAGAAATGATTGTCATGACATTATGACATTTAAAATGGAACATGATGAAAGTTATCAATTATTACGCGAATTAGTAGAATATTTTAAGCAGCAAGATTGAATCTCTCAAAAACATCTAATGGGATTGTTTCAGGCAATGTTAAGTAATCACCCTTTCTAATATTATTACTAATCTCCTCATATTCTTTATGATGATAAACAAATTCATAAATATGTAAATTATTTCCATCTATTCTTAAAAAAATCCTGTAGCCCTTTGGTAAATCCATCCTTAGAAAGCCCGGTTTTGGTAACCACCGATTCATTTTACTTGAAAAAAAATGGCCATATTTAGGAGCTTCTGTAACAATATAATTAAAATTTTCTTTGAACATCTGCAACCATTTGATTTCCTTTTTATCTTTTAATTTCTTATATACATGATCTGAAGCAAATATAAAATAACCATTGTAAGAATTAGTATAATTTATTGTAACATTGGTTTTTATTGATTCAATTTGACCTTTTATTGATGCAATTATATCATTATCTATTTTTAGGTTCTCCTGCAATTTAGCCTGTTCATTAATTTCAACATTAAGATCTTCATCAGAAAAACCTGATTGGGAATACTCAATAATAAGATTGAGGTTTTCTATACTTTTATCAAAATATTTTTTCCATTGACTTAAAGTATTCCATAATAATGACAATTTAATATTATTAACATCAAAGAAATCTTTGTGTTGCATAAGTTCATCAATTGTTGCCCTTGCTCCAATTACAATCTCTAATGATTCTCTTATTCCAATTACTTTCTTGTTATTTAATAACTTTAACTTTTCTTCAATCAAACTTAATTTTTTGTAAATTTGATTCTTCTCAACTAGTGATTTTCTTTTTTTTTCTTCGTCAAAGAAATCCGACACCCCTAGTCACAGACTAGGGGCATGCTCGCCTACGGCTCGGTCGAATTTCTGACCCTTCTTTTTCCAATCATTGTGCTAATGGATGTAGGCCACCAGTGAAACACTGGTGGAAAAAGAAGAT
>JAHJGQ010000008.1 GCA_018824365.1 Nanobdellota archaeon
CATGAGGAAAGAGGAAATAGTATTTCTTAAACAGATAGTTGAAGCTTCTGAAGAGGCGATACTGAATCTTGAAGAATCTTATAATAAAAAAGATTACGAAAATTTTGATAGGACGAAAAAAATGATGTTGGAGATTCAAAAGAAAATTTCAGAGGTAGCCAAATGAAAGAAGGAGGAAATTTTATAGGGGCATTGAAAGATAACTTTTCAAAGATTAAAAAAATAACCAGAGAGATTTCGTCTCTTTCAGAGAATATAGGAACGTCTAACAAAGATGAAAATAGATTTATTTCATCCCAGATAAGTTCTCTGAAAGTTTCTTTAAGAGAAGCAAATGATAAAACCCTTGAGATATTAGATAAAATTTATCTTGCAAAACCTCTTAACTCTAATGCTCAAAAAACACCCTTAAAAAAAGATTTGAAAAAGGAAGTCTCCCACAAACATAAATCTTCTTCTAAAATTTTAAGATTGCTACGAAAAAAAATCCCAGAACTTGAAAGGAAGACTATTAAGAGACTTAGGAAAAAGGGCAAGGAGACAAAAGAGGAAAAAGTGAAAGAAGCGAGTAAGTATGTTTGGATAGCAAATAAAGTCTTCTCAAACTTTTCAATGTCTATTGTGGATAATAGAATTTTTAGGAATTTGAAGAGAGATTTAATAAAAGCTAACTTGCAATTCATTCCGTCTAATTATATTTCAGTCATTTTGTTCACAACTTTATTATCGCTGATTGGAGGGTTTTTTACTTTTTTGTTTTTTTTGTTTTTTAATATCTCTCCGATGCTCCCCATTATAATCCCTGTTAATGAAAATCTTTTAGGGAGATTTTTAAAAGTTTTTTGGGTATTATTTGCAATCCCGATAGGAACCTTCTTGATGATGTATTTTTATCCATGGCTTGAAAAAAAATCTATTGAGAATATTATAGACCAAGAATTGCCTTTCGCGACAATCCACATGTCAGCGATTGCAGGTTCGATGATTGACCCAAGTAAGATTTTTAGTATAATCATTCTCATAACCATAATGACTTCATTCTACTTCTCAGACTTTGATCTAAACACTCTCACTGGACTAATTACTTTAGAACCAAAAGAACAAACAATCAACACTTACGTCCAGGATAATGGAGATATCCAAACATACTTCTGTCCAAGAGATGATTGTGAAACTGCTTTAACATCTTTTATAGATTCAGCTGAACAATCAATAGACTGTGCTTTATTTGATATTGGCCTTGAATCAGTACAAAATAAATTATTGGAAAAAGAAAAAACAATTCCAGTAAGAATTGTTACAGACAATGATTACCTTAAGAAGTTCAACCATTCATTTGTCAAAGCAGATAAATGGGGGCTTATGCACAACAAATTCTGCATCATTGACAAAAACAAAATTTCAACAGGATCGATGAACCCAACCAATAACGGCGCACATAAAAATAATAATAATTTATTATTGATCAGCTCAAAAGTATTGGCAAGCAACTACCAAGACGAGTTTGATGAGATGTGGAACGGAACTTTCAAGAAAGGAAACAAAATATTAAATCCATCAATCTCAATTAACAATATAGATATCAAAAACTACTTCTGTCCTGAAGATAAATGTGCAGATAGAGTCAAAGAAGAACTGAAGAAAGCAGAAAGATCGATCTACTTCATGACTTTTTCATTCACACATGAAGGAATAGCTAACATCTTACTTATGAAAAATCTTGACAATCTTACCATAAATGGAGTGATGGAAACTCGACAGATTTCTGAATATTCACAATTTGAAAGATTAAATAATAATGGAATAGAAGTTTTCAAAGACGGAAATAAAAACAATATGCATCACAAGGTTTTCATAATTGACGAAAAAACAGTCATCACCGGTTCCTTCAACCCTACTGGCGGCGGAGATTCAAATAATGATGAGAATATTTTAATTATTGAAGATGAAGAGATTGCTGGATTATTCATAAATGAATTCAATTATGTTCAAGAAGAAGCGGTCAAAACGGAATAACCAAACCTTTCTCCTGATCAAAATAAGCATTATTCTCTCCAGGATTTACCAATGGAAACTTCTTATCTTTAAAATAGATACCTACGATAGAAGACAAATCATCTTGTGATTTAGATCTTTTTAACATCTGCTGAATATCATTAGCTTGAGAATAGATCAATTTAATCTTATCATAAGAAACATCAGGATTACTTTCCTGCATCTCTGAATACACGTCCATAAAATCATTAAACTTTAGATCAGGAAATATTTGTTCAAAAACCATCTTTGCTGTAAGCATGCCAAAAGCAACATCAACAAGAGAATGTTGTTTTGTATAAAGTACAGAATTTACCATCTCCTCAGTAGCAGTCCTTACCGATCTCCAGGCATCTTCATTTTTCTCTGGTAAATAAACAACTTTCTCTCCAATATTATCTAATAACAAAGAATAAGTGATATGCAATGAAGGACAGCAATTTAGCGGTTTATCAACATCCTGGATCACCTTTAAAGAAATCCTGTCATGAATAGTAAATCTGGGCATCACCGTTGGATATCTGTAAAAAACTTCTGTACCAAGACGATTAGCTCTTCTAAAACAATCCGTAACGATCTTCATGTTTTTCAATGAACAGGTTTTGACAAGTTCATTGCCGATGTAAGCAAGCTGAGAAACCATGTAAGTATACATGATATCTTCTTCTGGCTTGAAAGGAACTTCATGATCTGATTTAGTGTAGACTAAGTAGTGCAAATCATCAGCTGTCTTTTTCTGTGCACCAAAATAATTAGTAAACCAATCAGAGATACATAAACCGACTAAAGAAGATTTCACAGGATACTTTAACATCTTCAAGAGATATTCAACCATGATTTCTACATTCCTGGAAGCAAGAGGAAATTGCTCTTCAAAAGCTTGAGGATCATCTTTACCGACGATTGGAAAAAAAGCTTTCCTTAACCAAGGATGTATCACTTTAGAAAAAGAAGATCTTCCCTGTAATAATC
>JAHJGQ010000036.1 GCA_018824365.1 Nanobdellota archaeon
TAATAGTTATACTATTTAAATTTTGGCTTTGATTTACATGAACACTTTCTTAATCTTAATCGCAATTCCTTTACTCTTTGTATTAATCTCTACTGCAGACATTAATGCTTCACCAATGGCAGCAAGTTCACCTTTCAAAGTCACCACAGCAATGGATTCTCCTTTCCTGAAGTTTTCAAGTTTACTAATTCCCGGTATAGCTAAATCTCTACCGTTAGAAATGCTTTCTATGGTTGTATCTAAAATCCAACATTTAGAGATGTGTTTCAAAGCTTTTTCTATTGGCTGAATGCAGTACATAAGAAATTTATCGTTGTTCTCTTCTTTGTAGAAATGATAAGCATTTTGAAGATCGTTTAAATTTATCAAATTGTCTTCTTCAGTGAAAGGTCCGGCTTGTGTTCTTCTCAATTCGGCCATATGAGCGCCTACTTTAAGTTGCTGACCTAAATCATGAATGTATTTTCTGATATAAGTTCCTGCCTGGCATTTTATCCTGAAAAGAACATCTTTATTCTTTATTTCCAAAACTTCAACTTCGTAAATCTCTCTTTCTCTAAGCTGCCTTTTGACTGCACTTTTTATTGGCGGAAGCTGTTTAATTTTACCGGTGAATTTTTCAAATGCATCTCTAATTGCTTTCTCTTCAACTTCTTTATGCAAATGCATCAAAGCAACATATTCTTTTGGAGCAGTGAGAAGAAACTGAGTGATTCTTGTTGCTTTTCCTAAAGCTATCGGCTGCACTCCTGTCACTGCAGGGTCTAATGTTCCTGAATGGCCGGCTTTTTCAATGTGTAGAATTTTCTGGACGTAATCAGAAGTCTGGTGAGAAGTTGGTCCTTTGGGTTTATCTATATTGACGATACCATAATTGATTAGCTCTTCAGCAGTTCTTTCTTCCGGTATATTGCCAAATTCTCCTTTAGCTTCTTTTTTTATGAATATTTGTTTCATTAAGAAATAATCCATAAAGATTCTTTAAATAATTTCCTTAAAGAAATAGGTTTATTGTTGATTTACTTGTTAAGATTGTCTTCAACTTTTGTTGTTTCTTCTTTTTTAGTTTCTGGAGGTGTTTTCTTTTCTTCTTTCTTTTTAGTTTCTTTTTTCTTTGCTGTTTTCTTTTTTGCACCGAAAAGTTCAGCTTTAACAACTCCTTTGTCATCTTTAGTTACATTAACTTTGATGTGATGAGGTGGATTTTTTATTCCATGTTTCCAAAGTAAGTCGTTAACTTCTTTACCAATCTTGATATTATCAGATTTCATATGTCTTTCTAGGAATTGTCTTAAAGCAGCAACGGCCTTTTTAGTCTTTCTCCAAACTGGAACTTTCATAAACTCTTTTCTAAGAGGTACATTATAAGTCCTTTCTATTGCAGTTGTTTCTTTCTTTGCCATTGTCTTTATGCTTTGGTTTTTCCTCTTCTCCAGAAGCGTTTAACTTCTGTATGTCTGGAAGGGTGAACTCTTCTTCCCTTTCCATAAATCTTGAAGACTGTCCAGAATGGAGCCCATTTAGTCTGCTTATTAAGTTTAATCAACCGTTTCTTTTTTGCTGGATGTTTGTGAACTGCCATTTTAGTTGTTTGTCTCTAAAATGGTACTCAAAAATGTAATTTTTGTGTGTGCCATTTTTATTGTTTTGATTCTTTATGATTGCTTTTAGCAAGCTGTACAGCGATTTTATCCATAAGTGAAACTCCCTTTGGAGTTAATACTCTGCCTTTATGTACGCCTTTTTCTGTTTGTTTGATAAGTTCAGCTTTCTCAAGCTGCTGTAAAATCTTTCTGATGATAGATCCTGATGCTTTATAGACATGTTCCGGCTTGTGTCCGCGGTTCTTCTTACCACCATATTTTGTCCTTAATTTTTCTGTACCTACTGGACCAAGCTTAGCTATGCTTCTTAGAATTGCTGCAGATTTGTGATACCACCAATCTGGGTTGTCTGGAAGCCTTTCTTTGTGATGTCCCGTCTTGACGAATTTTGACCATTCAGTCGGTTCAACCAACTTTTGTTTCTTAAGTTCATCAGCTACTTTTGGATTAAGCTCATTTGGATTTACTGCAAGTATATGTGTCATGCTTGTTCAGGATTTGGGTTTATTTATAAAGTTTTCTGGAGGTTTTACCTTTCGTTGAAGAGAAAGGTTTAAAAGCATTAAAGTTTTTTCTAAACATTAACAAAACTTACCAAAATTAAAAAGGGCGTTAATGTGAAGAAAAGAAATTTATTTTTTGTGATTTTAATGTTAATGGTACTTTTATCTAATTTTACTCTCGCGCAAGAGAAAAAAGGAATAGGGGATTTGGTTAGCGGTGTTCTGGATATTGGAAGATTAGAATTTCTTTTTGGATCTGGGGCTGATAATCAAGTTATTGGTTTTATTAGAATTTTAATGGCCGTACTTGTGTTTTCAATACTTTATTTTGGTTTATCAGTAATTCCAAATTTACCACGAAATATTGCAATAACTATAGGTATCTTACTAGCATTATTGACTGCATTGTTCATGCCAAAACAAGTTTTAGTAATGTTTGGTGAAACTTATGCAACAATTTTTGCCTTAATTATCATCGGCGGGCCAATAGCTGGAGTTATGGCGCTTTGTTTTTTTACCCCTACTCCCAATAGGGGTGTAGCTTTCGTTAAATTTTTAGCGGTATGTTTTACGATGTGGTTAATTAGTCAAATCAATGTTTGGGCAGATGCTTTGGCTGGAGCAACTGGAGTTATTTAAAAATGGCACTATTAGATTTTGCATTAATAATTGATCAAATTGAAACTTATGCTCACTTAGTGTTATTTATTGCTGCTATCTATTATCTATGGTTGATATTTAAAGGTGGAACTGAAGGCACTACACATAAAGAAGCTTGGGGTCTTGGTGCTGATAAAGGGAAAGCAGCTGTTGGATGGTTGAAGGAAAAGGGACATATTCCATTTACTAAAGAACATCAAGAGAAGTATAAAAGAATTGGCGGGAAGCATACAAAACGTACTTTTGAATTTGAAATGCTTGAATTCTTACGTGAAGAAAAAGAACTTAAGATTATGCAGGAAATCAAAAAAGAAGTTGATGAAATAAATGTTGAAAAAGATGAATTATCTCAATTAAAAGGTATAACAAAAACAGATGAAGCAGAACATATGTTTGAACATTTTGCTGGTAGAGTAAAAAAGGCAGTAGAAGATGTTAAGAAAAGTACTCGGCAATGGAAAAAAGTTAAGAGGACAACATTTAAACAGCAAAATACGATGAGTAAAGTTATAGATGATTTGAAAGAGAATAAAGATATTTCGCCAAGTGAAATTAATAAGCTAAAAGTATTAGAAAGGGATATTCTAGCTTTACATAAAGAAACAGAATCAAATGTTGCAGCATTACAATCATTGCTTGAAAGTTTAGAAAATAAAGCGGAAGAAGCTTATAAAATGAAAGACAAGAAAACAGCAGCTTTCGATTATAATAATGCAGCTCAATCAATTAAAAGTTTTGATTTTAGCAAAGCTCCTGGTTTAGCTACTAACTTAGTTGATTTACAAGGAGAAGGTACTGCTTCAAAACCCGGTGTATTGACGGTATTAGAAGCTTTGGTGGCTGAGACAAAGAAGTTGTTATAAGTTTTTTATTTTTCATTCTCCAAAAATCTTATAAACCATTAAATTATCCTTTCTAATCATGGAAAAGAAGTGGCTGATGTTTGGACTAATTTCTATGTTAAGTATTCCTTTCGTTGCTGCTGATTTTATGGGGACAATTAGCAATGTCTGGCAGAAGATTCTTTCCGTAGGCACGTTAAGTTTCATCGGCGTTTCAGGAGTGGTTCCTTTTACAAGAATATTGATCTGGACATTTATCTTCACTTTATTTTTTGCTGTGATCACCGCTTTAGGCGGCGGGGGGGGAAGAGCGCCGTTCAGTTTCTTTAACAGGACTCAAGCGATAGTTGTAGCGGGAGTTATGGCAACAATCTCTGCAATATTTATACCTGTAGATGTTTTATTAGCAGTTGGAGCCGGTTGGGCGACGGCAATATCTTTGATTCTTATCGGTGGTCCAATTGTAGGACTAGGTGCTTTGTTAATGACATATCCTGGCAGAGGAAGAGATACTAAGTTTACTGTATTGATCAAGTTAGTACTTTGCTTATTATTATTCTGGATATTAAGTGCGATGAAAAATTCAGTGGTGTTGTCATAATGGTCTTTGATGCAGTTGCAGGAACAGTACAAGAGTTTATTGATTATGCACTTACTATTGTCAGTTTGATGATAATTTATTATGTTGTTAAGTTTTTTGTAGTTGCGCCTCCTTCAGACGAGGAAAAAAGAAGACAGGAACAGGAACGGGAAGAGAAAGGTGCAAGATTAAGGGGATGGTTAGGGGAGAAGCATACAAAGATGAAAGAGGACCAAATCGCTCGTGAAGAGGTTCTTAAAAAACAGAGAGAACAGCAACATAGAGAAGATAGGATCAGGTATCCAAAATCATCTCTTGTAGAAGCCGTGGGCAATTGTGAAGATTTATCGCGTTATTTGGATAGGAAAGATTTCAGTTCTGCAGAAAGCCAGTTACGAAGATTGCAGAAAAACCTTCATCTTGCAACTCATTATCTACGTGCAATAAGAAAGAAAGAGAAAGGGAAATTGTACGAGATGTTTGACAAACTATATGGGTATGGTGGAGTGGCTTTAAGTAAAGCAGATAAGATTAAGCTTCCGGCAAGTAATGATCCGGAAATTGAAGATAAATTCAATTCAATTAAAACAGAATTGTCGGGAAATAAAGGCATTAAAGAAATTTGCGGGTTAATTATTAAAGCTTTAGATGATTTCGTTGAGCATGCTAAAGCTGAAGTTGCAAAAGATGTTGTTGAAGAAAGAACTCAACAAGAAGCACAGAGACAAACCGAAAGGCAAGTCCAAAGAAGGGGTAGAAGTGGTGGACCACAAGCGGTTGTTCGCCCAGGTTCTTCAAGGCGTTAATTAAAATCGTAAACAACCACTTCTTTAATTTTCTTATCAGAATTGTAATCTGTAACAAGGAAATGTTGTGTGCCAGGATTGAGATATCTTAGCCTGTCATCATCGATGTAAACTACTGGTATCTCCTTTCCGTCAACAACAGTATATTCTTTATTCTCATCACCCTCAAAAATTTCCATCAGTTCTTCTAAGTTGTAGCCGCCAATCTGTAAAGCATGAAAATGACCGCCATGTACTCCGGAAGCGTTAGCTGAATATTCTTGAGTTATTTCGCTTGATCCACCATATCCGTTATTTAAATGAAGTTTGTGAGTTAAGTATATGTCAACTTCATCAGGTAAACTTAAACGAGATCTTTCTTGTCCTTTCTTATTTATTAGTTGAGTTAAAGCTTCCCTTTTGCTAATAATCACATCATTTAATCTTCCTTCTTCTTTCAATTTCTTTAGAACTTTTTTACTTTCATCGTTAAGATTATCAATCACAGAATCGTTAGTTTGGTAAGATTCCAGTAATTTGATCTCTTTCTCTTGATTCTTGGAGTTATTACCAAGATCATAATCAATAAAATGTGGTTTTAAAAATGGTCTTATTTCGTCGTAAGAATAACATTTTGGAAATTCGAATGTATTTTGATCACCTTTTAATCTAAATTGAACCCCATTTTTTCCATTAATGGTAACTGATTTTTCATTATAGTCAACTCTGTCTAAGAAATCAACAACCTCATCTAAGTGTTCATAAGCATGTTTAAGATCATGATTTCCAAGAACACTATATATTGGTGTATGTTGTTTAAGTTTTGCAAACTCCTCAGCCATTTTTTGATATGCTGCATTAATATGTTTCTGGACAATGCTGTTAAGAATTTGAACTTTAGTCTGTTCAAAATGAGCGATGTTATCTATTTCAGATTTAGGAATTTTATCTAATTCAACTTTTCCGTTTGCATCTGAATGTTCCTTAACTATCTTTTGAATTGCTTTTTGAGTATTAACATAATCCGGATGATTAACAAATTGTTGGATATTTGCTATAATTAAATCAATGGTCTTGTCAACATCTTTATTATGATCTCTAATGTCTTTACTATGGGCATCGATAAAATCTCCTGTGAAAAAGATAGCATCTATTGAACTGCCTTGCTCTTTACGTTTTTTTAAGAATTCTCCGATTACTGAAATCTTGTCATAATCTTCATGCAAGTCCGTAAAATGTAATGTTCTTAATTCCACCATTTTTATATTTATTTGAGCTTAAACTTTATAAATATTTCGTTATTTTATCACTCATTAGTGGTTATTGTTTAGAAATAGATAAAATAATCTAAAATCATTAATAAAACCAAGAATTTGAAATTTCTATTCTAGCTTAACTTTCTGTCCTAAAGATTGTCCAGGAAGCCCTTTCTCAGAGAAAATAGCTCTTACATTACCTTTACGGCCATGAAGAGCAGAAACCTTGCCTTTGATAGCTTTTCCAGCAGGAGAAGTCCAGGTAACTGTCTTACCAACGAACTTTTCAGCTTCTTCAAATGTTTCAGCTACTTTAATTATCATCTGCTTTGAATTAACATGATGTCTTCCTTGCCTAAAATGCATAACTGTTGCTTCCATGAAATGCTAAAATTAGGGTTTATTTATAAAAGTTATTGTTGAAAAAAATGTATTGTGTTAAGTATCTAAATTGTTAAAAAGAAAGAAAAAGTGATTAAATTATGGTTAATGGGCAAGTAGTTTCTGGAGACTTTTCTAAGATTATAATGCGTGTTAAAGGGAGTGAGCAGGTTGAATTAGGTGAATTAGTGGTAATCAATGATTATCAGGAAAAATTTATCCTTCAGGTTTATGATTTAGTATATGGCAGCCAGATATCTCAGCAAAACTTAGAGATGGTTGCAGGTATGAATCTGGAAGAGGGCAATTTCTCAATAATGGATGAACAATTAAGAAACTATCAACTGGCTTTTCTTAAACCAATATTAAATATTGCAGAAAAAAGTAAAACTTGTAAAAAGTTGCCTTCTTTCTTTTCTAAAGTAAGAAGGATAACAAAAGAAGATTTGTTCTTTATTACTAAACCTACAAACCCTTTTTTTTTGGGCAGGTTAAGAAGCGGGAGTAAAGAGCTGGACTTTGACATTTTTCTTCCAGGTAAAGATACATTAAGCCACCATGTTTTGATTCCAGCAAGTACTGGGAAAGGGAAATCGAATTTGATGTCTTGTATCCTTTGGGATTTGATTGATAAGGATTATGCTGGTTTATTGGTGTTAGATCCGCACGATGAATATTATGGAAGAACTGGTTTAGGGTTAAAAGATCATCCGAAGAAGGATAATGTCAGCTATTATACACCGGTATCTCCTCCTCCTGGAGCACGTTCACTCAAAATTAATATTAATAAACTTAAACCAGAACATTTTCAAGGTGCAACATCTTTAAGCGATCCGCAGAGACAATGTCTTTATGTATATTATAAGAAGTTCAAATCAAACTGGATTGTTAGTTTGTTAAAAGAAGAAAGAATTGAAAATGTAAGATTTCATGAAGATACAATTTCTGTAGTGAAAAGAAAATTAATCTCATTGTTGAATTTAGATTTTGAAAATGGTCAATTATATTGCCAAGGAATTTTTGATACAATTGCAGGAGAAAATACTATAGCTGAAATTTGTCAGGATCTTGAGCAAAGTAAAATAGTTATCATCGATACAAGTTATTTTTCTGGAGCAGTAGAGATTTTGGTAGGAAGTCTAATCACCTCAGAAGTGTTTGATAAATATAAATATTATAAGAAAAATGGTCAATTAAATTACAAGCCAGTAATTTCTATTGTTCTTGAAGAAGCACCAAGAGTTTTAGGAAAAAAAGTATTGGAACAGGGAAGCAATATTTTTGATACTCTAGCTAGAGAAGGAAGAAAGTTTAAAGTTGGTCTAATAGCCATTACACAATTACCGAGCGAAATTCCTAAAAATATTTTAGCTAACATGAATACCAAAATAATATTGGGAATAGAGATGAATTCTGAAAGACAAGCAGTTATTGAATCTTCGCCACAGGATTTGAGTCAGGATAATAGGAATATCGCTTCATTAGATAAAGGAGAAGCTTTGGTAACTTCAACATTTACTAAGTTTGCTGTTCCTGTCAAGATTCCTTTGTTTAAAGAGTTTGTAAAGAAAGATGAGAAGAAAATTATCGAGCACGATTATATGGGTTTTAGTTAATTATATAAACAATCTTATTTTACTTTTATTTAATGAAACACAATCTTAAGATTACAACTATAGTTTTATTGACTTTTCTTATTGCACAGTTTATCGGAATTGGGATACTTTATAATTATATTGATTCTGCTAAAAGTGCTGAAACAGGAAAGACGGAGTTTAAAGATCTACCTATTGGAGAAAGACCTCCAATTGAAGAAGAAACTTCTTTCCTTCCAATAATCCTTGCTATTCTAATTGGAACTGGATTGTTATTGGTACTAATAAAATACAATTTAATGTTGATTTGGAAATTATGGTTCTTAATTGCAATTGTGATTTCTTTGACAGTTGCTTGGAGTATCTTTATTAGAAAGGAAATAGCTTTATTATTTGCTTTAGGATTAGGAATATGGAAAATATTTAAACCAAATGTTTGGGTACATAATCTTACTGAATTGTTTATTTATGGTGGTTTAGCTGTTATCTTTGTACCTTTGTTTAATTTGTTGTCTGTAATTATTTTATTAATTCTAATTTCTGTATATGATGCTTATGCTGTCTGGAAGTCAAAGCATATGATTACTTTAGCCAAATCACAGACTAAAGCAAAAGTTTTTGCTGGGTTGATGATTCCATATAAAGTTGGTAAAATTGTTAGTAAACCAAAAAAGAAAGTTCTTGTTGGAACAAAACTTACGAAAGTAAGAACGGCAGTTTTAGGCGGAGGAGATATTGGTTTTCCATTAATCTTTGCAGGAGTTATCTTGAAAGTATTCGGTTTATGGCAAAGCCTAATTATTCCTTTTGGAGCATTATTAGGATTAGCAGTATTATTATGGAAAGGTAATGAAGATAAATTTTATCCGGCAATGCCTTTTATTTCTACGGGGTGTTTTCTTGCTTTAGGAGTTGTTTGGGTAATTGGGTTATTTGTTTGAGATATCTTATCTGGATATTTTTACAAATTTTTATAATTTAAGAAATAAAAAACATAAAATTAACACAATACAATTTCAATAGTACCCTCTCACAGGAGACCTATATTCTTGTCCATAACCTTCCGGAGAAACCATCAATCCATCACGGGCGGCAATTGTCTGTATGCCGGTTATTCTTTGAATCTCTCTGGCTTCTTGCAAAGGATCTGCTTTTAACATTTCTAAACTAAAATGTGTCAATATAGCTAATTTTGGGCGTACAGCAGAAATAATCTTGATAGCAAAACTAGTATCTAAATTAAGCCCAACGCCTTTCTCTCCAGGGTAAGGTACGTTTAGGATCAAGATATCTGTTCCATTTAATTCTTCAATTAATTTGGGCGTTAATTTTGTATCTCCTGTGTAACTTAAAGTGAATTTCGGACAAAAGAATTTGAAACCTATTGCAGTTGGATCTGTATGTTCAGCAGAAAGTGCGTTTATCTCTACGAGTTCAACCCCTACTTTATGGTTCTTTTCCATGGGAATTATTTTTTCAACAAGATTCTGATGATGTCTTGTTAAGAATGGATGACTCTCTTCTAATGGTTGAATAACCGACTTACTGGCAAGAATAATTCCCCTTTGTTCTATCCCTCCATGAGTCATCGCATCAATGACAACGTTCAAATCATTGCAATGGTTGACATGATTGTGTGATACCAATATTGCAGTATTATAATGAAGGTTTACGCCATACTCTTTTGCTTTATTTAATGCTCCTGGTCCGGGATCTATATGAAATTGTAGATCTCCCACTTGAAGAATTATTCCTCCGGATGATCTGAGCTGTTTACTGACTACAGCTGAACTTCCTGCTGTACCTAAAAAAATAATGCTAGCCAATTAATTCACCCAGAAATTAAGTAGCACTTTGCTTAATAAAGATTATTGTAATGTAATATTGAGTTATTAAAATTAGTTAATTGACATCCTCCCACGCCCTAAAGGGGGGGATTCCCTGTGAGGAAAGCAAAATCTTTGGCGTGATGAGCCTCTAAGTAAGCTTTCGCTTTTTCTAAAGTTATATGTCCAATAGATGCAGCAAACTTGCCTGGACTCCACAGATGTCCTCTTGGATACAACTTTCTAA
>JAHJGQ010000009.1 GCA_018824365.1 Nanobdellota archaeon
ATTTTATCATCTTTATGATTTTTTTGTTACGGTATTCAATATTTTTAAATTTCAGGTAGAATTAAACTTTATTTATATTACCTCATTCCAATGGCAATCCATATCTTTCCCACTGAAAGTTTTTTGCTGTATTTCTTGCTTTATCTATATATTCCTTTTTCAATATATTTTCATAAAATTTTAAGAAAGATGGTGGAACCTCTTCCAAATTCCCGACAGCTAAAGCAGAACCTATCATAGCAAAAATTTCTGTTCCTAAATATAATTTATCATAATTTTCAACATCCGGAAATATCTTCTGATAATCTTCCATATCAGTCGTAAAAAGATTGTCAACTAGATGTCTTTGATTTCTGATCTCAAAACCATGGCTGTTTATCTTCTGATGCCATTTCTCTGAAAGTATCTGAAATTCAGCCTTCTGTTCAGGAGTAAGATAATTCGCATAAACATCATGCAAGAGTTCGTGAATAAACAATTTGTCATTTATAGAAAGTTCATATTTTGTCATGGGAATCACTTTTATGATGTCATTTCCACAAATTCCAATAAAACAATATCCATTGTTATAAACTGCAGATGAATTTATCTCTTCTTCAAACTTTACTTCGTTGTTTAGAAGTTCTTCTATTAAGATGTCATCAGAATTATCAAAATATTGATGAACAAACTTATTGAATATCGAACGTAAATCATCAGAGGTAGCTTTTTCTTTTGAACTTGCCAGCTCTTTGTATTCACTTTGAGACAAATAATAGTTTCCGAGTGTCTTACCTACACAGCCAAGATTGCTGGAAATAGCGATTACAGCAGTAAATGCCATAGTTGTTATTCTGCTCTCTAACTTCATGCAATAAAATAGAATAATTCATATTAATAAAACTTACCAAACTAAATCACTGCACAGTAACTAAACAACCAGTTAAGCTAACAATTAATCATGATGATACACCTATCAAAACTTAACATTTCTTATCCCTAAAAGGTAGCCAATGTAATTGACTACCACATGAAGAAGCGGACTTAATAATAACAATATTACAACTACTTCTACAGGTGGAACGTAAACAAAAAAACTTAACAATAAACCTCCGATAACAAAATCCAGCTGATCCCAAGGTGGCCATGATTTTCCTGGTTTAAGATTATTTTTCCTCTTATAATAACTTTTAACTAAATCTCCCAATATTGCTCCCAAACCTAACAAAAACCCAAACATTAAAGAAAAACCTTGATAATCAATAATAGCTAAACTTCTAAAACCATTAACATAAAAAATCTTTTGCAGCCAAAACACTAAAGATCCTACTACAACAGCAACCACCATACCTCGCCAAGTTTTGTTTTCTCCGAATAACTTCTTGTTTATTGGCTTATTTAAGAAAGGTATCCATCTAAACAAAACAGGAGCCATGTTAGCAAAATAAGCTGGCAGAAAAAAATACAAACTTTTTATTAATAACAACATAACCATCAAACTAAGAAATTTTTATGATTATTTAAATGTAATTATTTATCAAGCACATTATCAAACAGATTTATCAAACAGATTCACCAAGATCAGAATTGTAGTCTTCAAACCATATTTTTAATTACTTAAAATTATATAAATGATTAATTTTTGTCATGAATAAACACTAGATAACTAACCTAAAAAAATAAAAACACCACATCTAGTGTATCACAACTATAAAAGAGGTACAAAGATGTATTGCCCGTTCTGTTCAAATAAAGAAACAAAAGTTCTTGAAAGTAGGATCAATGATGATTCTTTAAGAAGAAGGAGGGAATGCCTTAAGTGTAGAAATAGATTTACGACATATGAGAAAGCATCATTCAGCCTAACTGTCTTAAAGAAAGATGGAAAAGTGCAGCCATTTGATATAAAGAAGATATCTCAAAGTATCGAAAAAGCTTCCGGGAAAGCAGATCAAGAGATTATTTCTAAGCTAACAAAAAAAGTTGAACAGAAGATTCTCAGGAAAAAAACAAATCCGATTGAGACTTTACATATTGGCCGTTTTGTCTTGCAGGAACTAAAAAAGTATGATAAGATTGCTTACCTAAGGTTTGCTTCAGTGTATAAATCAATTGACGATCCAAAGATGTTAGAAAAAGAGATCAACCAAATTGTTAAACAATAGAAAAAAGAAGGGTGGTAAAAAAAATGGAACAAGATCAAAAAAGCATTACAGTCAGGGAGAAAGGACTCAAAATATCTCGTTATTTTACTAAAGAGGGAATCAGCCCTTTTGATATGTGCATTTATGAAAGTAGATCTTCTATAATCAGAAATCCTGATGGTTCTACAGTTTTTCAGATGAATGATGTTGAAGTTCCTGCTTCCTGGAGTCAAGTGGCTACTGATATCCTAGCTCAGAAATATTTTCGTAAAGCAGGAGTACCTTTAAAGAATGAAGAAGGAGAATTATTATTTGACGAAAATGGCAAGGTAATTACGGGAAGTGAGACAAGCATAAAACAAGTTGCCCACAGGATTGCTGGTTGTTGGCGACATTGGGGAGAAAGATATGGTTATTTCTCTTCCCCACAAGAAGCAAATATTTTCTATGAAGAGATAGTATTTATGATTATCAATCAATATGCTGCTCCAAATAGTCCACAATGGTTTACAACAGGATTAAACTGGGCATATGGACTTACTGGACCGGCACAAGGCCACAGCTATATTGATCCAGTTACTAAAAAATTAGAATATTCCAAAGATGCCTATACCAGATCTCAACCCCATGCCTGTTTTATCCAAAAAATCAGTGATGATCTTATCAGAGAAGGCGGGATTCTCAGTTTACTAACCAGAGAAGCAAGAGTGTTCAAATACGGGAGTGGAAGCGGAAGTAATTTCTCAAGGTTAAGAGGTAAAGGAGAGACATTAAGTGGTGGTGGAACTAGTTCTGGCTTAATGAGTTTCTTAAAAATATTCGATGTAGCTGCAGGAAGCATTAAGTCAGGTGGAACTACAAGGAGAGCTGCAAAAATGGTTTCATTAGATCTAGATCATCCAGAGATTGAAGATTTTATCAGATGGAAAGTAAAAGAAGAAGAAAAAGTTGCAGGTTTAGTAACAGGCAGTAAAATTATCAAAGAAAAATTATCTAAACTAATTGAGTTATCTAAAAATAAAGAAAATCCTCTCGAAGAAAGAGAAGTGCAGATAGCCTTAAAAGATTCAGCTAAATCAAATATTCCTCTTAATTATCTTGTAAGGGCTCTAAATTTAGCTAAGCAAGGTTACGATTTACCTTTACAGGAATTTGACACTCATTACGAATCAGAAGCATACTTGACCGTCTCAGGACAGAACAGCAATAATTCGATTAGGATTCCTAACACCTTTTTTGAAGTATTAGAAAAAAAAGGAGAATGGAAATTAAAAGCACGAACAACAGGAGAAACATTCAAAACAATTTCATCTGTAAAATTATGGGACGATATAGGTTATTGCGCTTGGGCATCCGCAGATCCAGGAGTACAATATGATACAACAATTAATGAGTGGCATACTTGCCCGGCAGGTGGAAGGATCAATGGCAGCAACCCTTGCAGCGAATACATGTTTCTTGATGACACTGCCTGCAATCTTGCTTCAATCAATCTTATAAAATTTTACAATGAAAACACTGAAGAGTTTGACATCAAAGGTTATAGACATACAATTAGGCTATGGACAATTGTCCTTGAAATATCAGTACTGATGGCTCATTTTCCTTCTGAAGAGATTGCTAGAAAAAGTTATGAATATAGAACTTTAGGATTGGGATTTGCTAACTTAGGCACTTTGCTTATGTTACAAGGCATAACTTATGATAGTGATGAAGGTCGAGCAATTTCAGGATCCCTTGCAGCAATAATGACCGGAGATAGTTATGCAATTTCAGCAGAGTTAGCAAGTATTCTTGGTACATTTGAAAGATATGAAGAAAACAAAGAATCCATGTTACGTGTCATCAGAAATCATCGTGCAGCAGTATACGACTCGAAAGAATATGAGAACTTGTCAATTAACCCTCATCCAATCAATCAAAATATTTGTCCTTTAAGATTATTACAGGCAGCACATGATTCATGGGATAGAGCATTACAATTAGGAGAGCAGTACGGTTACAAAAATGCACAAGTTACAGTTATCGCTCCAACAGGAACTATTGGGTTGGTAATGGACTGCGATACTACTGGAGTTGAACCTGATTATGCTCTTGTGAAGTACAAGAAACTTGCCGGAGGAGGATTTTTTAAGATTGTAAATCAATCCGTACCCAAAGCATTAAAAAAATTAGGTTATGATAATGAACAGATTCATGAAATCATTTCTTACTGTCTTGGCCATGGCAGTTTAGAAAAAAGTCCAGTAATAAATAAAAAATCGTTGCTCGATAATGGTCTTGATTTAGAAAGTTTAGATAAGATAGAAGGGCAACTTAAGAATGCCATGGACATCAGACATTGCTTCAACCAATGGAACATTAATGAAAATATCTACAGAAAGATCATACAAAGTAAACAATGCAGCTTTTTAACCGCTTTAGGATATACTGAAGAAGACATTGATTCAGCAAATGATTTTATCTGTGGTACAATGATGTTAGAAGGGGCTCCACACTTAAAAGAAGAGCATTACCCAATCTTTGACTGTGCAAACAAATGCGGCAGTAAAGGAAAAAGATTCATACATCCTTATGGACATCTAAAGATGTTGGCAGCAACACAACCTTTCATCTCAGGTGCCATCTCTAAAACAATAAATATGCCTAATGAATGGACAATAGAACAAATCAAAAAAGCTTATTACGATGCTTGGAAGATGATGACCAAAGGCGTTGCTTTATACAGAGATGGATGTAAATTATCACAGCCATTAAATACTACTCTTGAAGATAGTCCAGAACTTAAGAAATCATTAGAGGAGATTGAAGAGAGAAAAGAAGAAAGAAGAGATGTTATTGTAAAAGAGATAATTAGAAAGAAGATAAAAATAGGTCCAAAAGTCCTCACTTTATCTGCTGATATTTACGTAGGTAAAATATCCGAGATATCCTATAAAATAGAAAGTTTATCCATTCCGCAACAAACTATGATGGATGCTTTGATAGGCGTCATAAATCTTAATTTGCAAAGCGGATTAAACCCTTCTTTAATTGCAGAAAGAAGCCTAAACATACAGGGCAACCCTTTGATAACTGAGTTGTCTGATTTCTTAACTGAACTTGAAGAAGAGAATACTTTTAATAAAGAATCTCTACTTAAGAGAGTAGAAGATAAAAATGTAAAAAATGAAGATAACAAGAATAATTATGAAGAAGATAAAAATGATGAATCTTCTTCTGAAGAAAAATGTAGTTCTTGCGGCGCTTCACAGCTAAGACAGAATGGAACTTGTATGCTCTGTGAAGTATGTGGTGAAACTACCGGATGTAGTTAAAAAAAATATAAAATAAA
>JAHJGQ010000037.1 GCA_018824365.1 Nanobdellota archaeon
CTCAGATAGACATAATATCAATACCGACAGAATATTTAACCGGGCTTTCTTGTGGAGTTTATGATATTAATCAATGTCCTTCAAACGGAGTTCCAATAATGTATCTTAACCAAATGGATAATGCGCATGGCTATAAAGAGGAAGGGAGTGCTACAACTAAAGTTTTATGTTGTTCTGGAGGAGAGGTGGGAAAAAGTTGTTGGAGTTATAATTTAAACACAAACAAAATTGATAACAACGAACTCTTATGGCTAAATCAAAAAAACAATGCCCATGCAGCTAAAACTAAAAGCGGCTTATATACAGAACCAGTCTGCATCTCTGGAGTTAATTGTACTTGGACAAATAGTAAACCTTCCGGATACACATTTGTCATCGGATTAAATCAAGATTATAACGCTCATTTATATGGAAGTCCAGAAGGTTATGCTGAAAGTAGTAAACAAAATCTTTATTGTAAACTTAAAATAGTTATTCCTCCTGAAAATTGTACAAACAACATAGATGATGATAAAGATAAAAAAAAAGATTGTTACGATGAAGATTGTTGGGATAAAAAAGAGTGTAAAGGAAAAACTTGCCAAACTGATAAAGTAGTAGTATGGAGTTATATTTTACCAGCATGGCAAACTCTTCTAGATAATAATACAGCACCCATCAATGCATATGTACCACTTTATGCTGCCGTTAACTGCTGTGAAAAAACAGAATGTTCATGGTATTCGTGCTTTTCTCAAGGAACTGCTACCCCAGATTATTTAAGTGTTTGCAGCAAAGACAATAACTGGCTCACTTGCACTCAAGATATTGAAGGACAAATAAGTGACAGTAATAATTACAGATGTAATGGATATTATTGGGAGCCATATGAAAATATTTGCAGTGATAAACAAGACAATGATGCTGATGGAAATGCTGACTGTTTAGATTCTGATTGTAACTATAAAGTATGTGGAGATAAATCAACCTGCATTAACAATGTCTGTGTAAAAAAAGAAGAGGCAGGATTTGCTCCAGGACAAATTGAAGTTAAAAAGGCAGTTTCAAAGTATGAAGATATATTTAATAATCTGTTTGGAAATTGCCAGTATATAGATTCATCAGGCAATTGTAAAGATGTATGTACAGGAATGGGAAAGAAATCCTTTTTCGGCATCGGATTTGGAGGGGGTAAATGTACCTGCTGTTAGAAGATGAAAAATAAGAAACATAAAAAATCAAAGAAGATGAAATTAGATGAGCTCATGGTAGCGGCAGTAATGATTGTATCAGCGATATCAATCCTAATCCTAATAGCCAGCCATTCCAAAGTTACTGGGAAAGCAGTAGCAACTCCGGAAAATATTCAAAATGCTATTCACAACGCCGAAACAACTATTTGGAATGGAGAACTCAGAAGCTGCAACGATGTCTGTTCAGATACAGATAAGATATGTATACTCGCTACAAAGAATAGTAAGTTAGGCAGATGTACAACCCGTTCTACTGGAATTACTTGTGTCTGTGCACAACAAGTTAACTGATATACTTAACCGATATACAATTGAAACAATTTATTTCTTAATTCAGAAATTTTTACCCTTTCTTGTTTAGTAGTATTTCTATCTCTTATTGTTACACAATCGTCATCTAAACTTTCAAAGTCAATTGTAATGCAGAATGCAACTCCAATCTCATCTGCTCTTGCATATCTCCTGCCAACAGAAGAAGTCTCATCATAGAAACAAGGGTAACAAGTTTTTATTAAATCGTAAACCTCTTTAGCTTTCCCAACTATTTCTGGTTTGTTTTTTACTAAAGGAAAGACAGCGCAAAAGAATGGGACGATTTTTGGCGATAATTTTAAAACGATATTTCCTCGCTCTTTATCATCATTATAAGCATCAAACATCAAAGCTAAGAAAGCTCTGCCAACACCTTGAGATGGTTCTGAAGCAACCCTTGGAATGACTTTCTCTTGAGTATCTTCATCAAAATATTCCAGCTTCTTGCCGGAATGTTCCTGATGTTTTGTCAAATCAAATTGGCCGCGGTCAGCATTACCATAAATTTCTCTCCAGCCCATCGGAAATTTATAATCCAAATCAAAACATGAGCGAGCATAATGCGCCAATTCTTCCTGTAAATGTTCTCTCACCCTTAAATTCTCAGGATTAATTCCCAACTCTTTTGTAAACCAAAGATATTGCCGCACTAACCAGTAAGCCTGCCATTTATTGATCCTTAATTTTAACAGATCGCTGACTTTAATCTTCTTATGTTCTCTGCTTTCCTCTTGACTTTTTGCAGAATAAACATTAATCTCCAGATCTAAATATTTCTTAATCAAAGGACAATCGTCAACCTTTCCCGGATGAGTAAAGAACTCAATCTCCATCTGTTCAAATTCTCTTACCCTAAACAAGAACTCTCTTGGAGATATTTCATTCCTGAAAGCTTTACCGGTTTGAGCAATACCAAAAGGCAGCTTTACTCGGGAAGTATCAAGAACATTCTTAAAATCAGCAAAGATTATCTGGGCAGTCTCACCTCTAAGATACGCTACACTTTCATCATCTTCATTAGGACCGACAAAAGTCTTGAACATTAAATTAAATGCTGAGGGAGAATTTAACTCTTCTGAACCACATCTTGAACATTTTAAACCTTTATCTTTAACAATATTTTCAATATCTTTGATAGACATCCCTTCAACATTAACTTTATGCTGCTCTTCAATCAAATGATCTGCACGATGACGTGAATTACATTTTTTACACTCAATCAAGATATCAGCAAAAGAATCTAAATGACCAGAAGCTTTCCAGATTTTCTTTGAAGAGACAATCGCACCATCAATACCAACAATATTATCAGAATCCTGTACAAAAGTTTTCCACCAGCTTTGTTTGATCTTATTGTTCAACTCAACTCCTAAAGGACCGAAATCAAAAAATCCTGACAAGCCGCCGTAAATTTCAGAATTAGAGAAAACAAAACCTTTCTTTTTACAAAAAACAGCCATCTCTTCGATATTGATTGTCATGTTGAAAGTGTTTCATAGTTAAGTTTATTAAGTTTTTGATGGAAAAGTTTTTAAGTTTGTCCAAATTGTGGGACTTAAGTACATAAAATGGGACTTAAGGCTGAAAAATTGGACAAGATTCTTGAATTATTTTACGAGAAACCAAATGTATCGCTTACAATTAGGGCCATTGCTAAAGAAACAAGAATACCTAAGTCGACAGTTCAGAAATATATTAAAGCTATCAAAAAGAAAAATCTGATCACTAAAGATAATAAAGCCAGCACCTCATTATTATTTAGAATAAAAAAAGTTAATTTTTATACAGAAAAGATTATTGAATCTGGGGTGATTGAATATCTTATAGAAAAATTAAACCCTTCTTGCATTATTCTTTTCGGAAGTATCAGAAAAGGTGATTCGATTAATGAAAGTGATATAGATTTATTTATCGAATCTCCTGTTAAAAAAGAATTAAAATTAATTCAATTTGAAAAAAAAATTAAACATAAAATTGAATTGTTTGTATATAATGACATAAATAAGCTCCAACCTCATCTTTTTAATAATGTTATCAATGGAATTAAATTATATGGAAGTTTCTCATTAAAATGACTCAACCGAATGTCATGGATTGGTCTGTTTGTAAAGAAAGTTTCATTAGGCAGGTTTACGAAGATCCAGAAAGAATAAAATCAATAATTAAACAAGCAAACCAGCGTTTAAAAAGAGTCAATAATACTGAAATCTCAGAAGAGACTGTTTCTTTTATAATTGAAGATTATTATGAAGTAATTAAAGAGCTTCTTATTGCTTATTTACTTAAAGACGGAATGAGATCAAAAAACCATCAATGCTTGTTTTCATACTTTCACAAAAAAAATCCTGAATATGAAACGGAAGTAGTAATTATTTTGCAAATGTCTCACTTCAGAAATAGGTTGTGTTATTATGGTGAAAGTATTCCAGTAGAATTTTATGAAAAGAACAAAGAAAAATTCATTCAAATAATTAACATAATTACAAACTCACTTCTTTAACCACTCAACTTCTTCCTCATTATAGAATTGATTACAATTTTATCAGAAAGTACATGAGTTTAAATATGACAACTCCGGCTCAAGCTGCAAAAATACAATCAAACTTAGGAAGAAATATATTTAGAAGTATGATTGAATTTCTGCTTGCTTTATACAAAGCGAAAATTTGGCTAAAGCTAAAAGTCTATTGCTCATAACTTTACATTGTCTTTAATAGAAATAAATATAAATGTTAAAGTAATTCTTGAACTATAAATCCTTAATTGAAAAAAATAAAAAAAACTTATTAATAATTAAAAGAGGTATATTAAGATGGAATTTAAAAAATCAATATTGTTTATTGTAATTTTGTTCGTAATGATGTTATTTTTAGTAAGCTGCGCCCAAAAAGAACTTTCAGATGAAGACTTGGAAGCAGCCATGGCACAGGCTGGCGAACAGGAAAAAGGGGCGATTGCCGGTCAGGCTAGTGGTAAATATTCAGCTGTAGGTAACATTGTTTATACCAGTTGTTCAGATACTGAAAATAATAAAGATTACTTTAAGAAAGGTTCCATCACAGTTAAATATACTATTAAATCACTTTTAAGAAGAAGTTCAGAGAACACTTATCATAGTGTA
>JAHJGQ010000038.1 GCA_018824365.1 Nanobdellota archaeon
AGAAATAATTATTATCTTATTAAGATTTTTTCTATAACTACATCTTCAGTTGGAATATCTCTCTGGCCTGTTTTTGTTTTACCAATTTTTTCAACTATATTCATACCTTCAGTTACTTTTCCAAAAACCGGATGTTTATTGTCTAAATAATTATTATCAACTAAATTAATAAAAAACTGGCTTCCTCCTGTATTTGGACCAGCATTAGCCATAGCAATTGTGCATTTTATGTTGCCAAGATCACCAAATTCATCTTTAATTTTATATCCCGGATCACCTGTCCCCCAATAATTCTTCTTTGAATCATCTTTTGATAAAGGATCTCCTCCTTGGATCATGAAACCTGAGATTACACGATGAAATTTAGTTCCATCATAGAATCCTTTCTCTGCCAGATCAATAAAGTTTTTTGTAGTAATCGGCATCTTATCTTCAAGCAATTCTATCTTGAATGTTCCCTGATTTGTTTCAAATACTGCAGTTCTGTTTCCCATAGTTTTTCCTCCACAAGAAGTTAAAAAGGCAATAAGCATAATTACCATTATCATCATAAAAAGCTTCATGATTTTCATGATTAGGCATTAAAAATCATTTCAATTTAAACTTTACTAATCTATTTGAAACTACTGTTCAGTGGTGTTTTTCTCAAAAAATTTATAAATGGACTCTACTTTCAACAATAAAAGTCAATGAGGTTAAAAAAAATGATCAATGAAGAAACAATAGTTAAATCATTCCAATTAGCGAAAAAAGATATTTTCAATCTTTATGAACACTTTAATGCGATGAAATCTGAAGTAGAAATGTTAAAGATTAAAAATCAACAATTAGCTCTTGAGGTTGCTCAGTTTAAACCAGTTGTAAAAAATGTAAAACAAGTTGCTAACAAACAATATATTGCTTCTAAAAGCGGTAAGAAAGTTCATCAAGCTAATTGTTTATTTGCAAGAAATATAAGCAAAGAAAACAAAATAATCTTCAGAACAAAAACAAATGCTTTGAATGAAGGTTATAATTTATGCAGTTGCTTGGCATATTAGTTTTATTTGATTAATTTGATATTATTATTTTCACTTATAATTTTTTTGATCTATTTTAAGGCAACCAAGTTTTATTATTTTTTAATTTATCTGGTAAATAATCAGAAATAACAAAATTTAATCCATGCTTAGCTAAAGCCTGCTGTTCCGCCCTAACTTTCATCTTAGCCATCTCTTGTAGAGCTTTCTGCCATGGTTTGTGATGTTGAATAAAAGGGTCGTTTTTAATAAGATCTTTAATTTTTTTCAGGTCAACTTCTTTCAATGGATGAGTTGGAAGTTTATAATCAACAATATCCTGCGGTGTTATCCCAATAAATTGTGCTTGCGGAACACAAAAGAATTCGTTAATATGGGCAGCGTTTCCACTTCCTACTTTTAATGTTCTGTAAATAGAACCAAACCCATAAGGGTCTCCATCTGTAAAAACGTAAACTGGCAGTTTACATTCATCAGCTAATTTTCGGATGAATCTTCTACATGCTCTTGTCGGCACTCCTCCCATGGAGATTAGGATACAGTTAGCACTTTTCCAATAATTGTGTTTAACCAGTCTCTGAAACATACCTGCAGTTTCAATCGCTAAGATAAACTTGGCATTTGTATCAAACTTTAATTCTTCAACTGAACTTGGTACAGAATAAGCACCGGATCCGAATTTAGTACAATCAATTTTGATCTCTTTGCCAGTATCTTGATCTTTATCGATGACTATCAATTTTCCTGCTACATCTCCTCCTTTTTCTTCAGGGATGAAACCAATCTGCTCCCTGTTGACCATCATCATTGCTTCTACATCATCCATTACTGTGTCTGATTCGGGCTGCTCTTTGAAACGTGCATCTCCCCAGTTCTTAGAAACATAATAAGCTTCTCTTTTAGTAGCGATATCATTTGTTTCAATTAAATTCTTAGATAATCCCATCATCTTTAATGTCTGAGCGAAAGTTTTGATGGTTGAAGCAGTTAGTGTTCTCAATTTAAACTTTTCAAGAATTTTAAAGTAGCCTTCTCTCTCATCGTAAGAGACGTTGCTTAACGCTCTGATGGGCATTTCAAGTTGTGGCTGTTTTTGTAATTTTATTTTATTATAAATACCCTGGGCTATATTCTTCAGATTTAATACAACATTGTTTTCTTTTTTCTTTGCCATCTTACTCTCATATTAAAGTCTGTTGGCCAGGCTTTTTCTTTTTACTATTACTTTCCTCTTTTTCTTCAGCATCATTAATATATTTATCTTCTTTTTTCTCTTCGTCTTGATATTCATCGTCTTCTTCTTCTTGTCCGATTTTAGCTAGTTCAGGATCATAATCAGGATTATCAACACTAATCTCTTCCAATTCTCCTCTTGTATGTTCTAAAATCTCACACAGATTATCTTCAATCTTTTTCTTCTCAATCTCATCAAAGCCAATAATCTCTTTAAGCGCTTCTGCTACATGTGGAATATATTTTTCAATATAACTTCTCTTTTTTGCTTCTTCTCCAATTCTTTTTCTCTTGTTGACATAAGAAGCCAACTTTCTGCCGCATTCCTGTAAAGCTAACTTAATCTCTTTTATGATTTCTGGATAATGTGCTAAAGCTTCTTTTGATTCGGAAGTGAAAGGCACCCAAACAGAACTCATATGGATAATGATTGTACAAGGTCCTGATGGTAGAGATGTTTTACTTTGCTGCAAACCATAAGATTTCCATGATGTGTTCTGGATAGCATTGGTGATTGCACAGGCGCCTTGTTGGTATAATAATGGCACCCTATTTGCAAAGCGTAGAATTCTGATAGTTGATTCTTTTTCTTGTTCTCCCCCATAAGCAAGTGCAGCTTCAATAACAAAAGGGTTTCCCCTGTAAACTGAAGCAGGCCTGGTTATGGAACAATAAAATTCAGCATTGATTTCTTTACGTAATCCTTTTTCTAATAATTCATCTCCTATCGGAGAAATACAATCTGTCGGCGGAGCGATAATTTTTGTTTTTTGAATTCCCTTGTACAGCTTTTCTGCCATCTCCCTGCCTAATTGTTTTGGTTTAGTTTTAGGTAATAAAGCAGAATTTTCACAGATGTCTTTTGCAGTTCCAGCTCCGACTCTTACAAATTCTGTTATCAAGAATTGTTGTAGTGTTGTTGCTGATGTGGTTTCCAGCATCTTAATCAACACTCCTAATTCCACCCCATAAGGATGCGGTTTGATCTCTTTTGGTTCAGGAGGCAATTCTTCAGTAGCTCTCGGAAATATGATTTGATTAGCTTCTGGGTTAGTGTAAATGATTGTACAATGTGGATTTACAATCGCTGTCTCCTTAATATATTCATCAACAGATTGTCTTCCTTTTATGTAATTAGCTTCCATATCAATTTCTATCTTCGTACCATGGTCTTTTCCTTCCCATTCTTTTTCTTCATCTCCAAGAATTTGTGGTTTATTGTTTTGTGTATCAATCTTTAGCTTAAATTCATGGGCGGTTTTGTCAGGTCCAGTTTTAGAGATGATTGTAGCTGGTTTTCCAGTAGTTAATTGTCCGTAAAGTACGGCAGCAGAAATCCCTATACCTTGCTGTCCTCTTGTAGCAGACAGCTTGTGAAATTTAGAACCATAAAGAAGTTTTGCGAAGATATTTGGCAATTGTTTTTTAATTATTCCCGGTCCGTTATCTTCAATAATTACCCTGAATCTTGTTTCTCCCAATTGAATTATTTCAACATTTATTTCGGGAAGGATCCTTGCTTCTTCACAAGCATCAAGTGCATTGTCAACAGCTTCTTTGATAGCAGTCAGTAAAGACCTTCTTGGATTATCAAAACCTAACAAATGTCTGTTTTTCTCAAAGAATTCGGCTATTGAAATTTCCCTTTGCTTCTTAGCTAATTCTTCTGCACTTTTCTGAATCATGTTTTTTGAGAAAAAAGAAATGTTTATAAGGATTTTGGTATCATCTATTTACAGAAAAGAGGTAATTACAATGAAAAAGTTATTATTGATCCGAAAAGAAATAACTATTTTACATCTTCTTATACTTCTTACTGGTAAGTTATTTATTGGTTTGTCCATTGGATTAATGTTTTCCGATTTAGCATTTCCTTGGAGTTATCCCATATTATTTGTTGGTGTGTTGATCTTTTTGCCTGGAATATATTATCTGTTTAAAGAAGAGACTGAAGCAGAGATCTCTTTGGAAAGTAATTTGAAAAATAAAACCAACAAAAAAATAAATAAGAACAATAAGATTATTATTAGGAAAAATAAATGATTATCCGAACATGATTTCTTTTCTTTTCCTTTCTAAAAATTGATATACTGTCTTATGCATTGAGCCGCTTAATAACATTCCTACGGCTTGCCTGGCAAGCGCAACTTTGTCAGTTTCGCCGATCATTCCGATAGTTTTTCCATAAACGGAGATATAAGTATCAGTCAACTGTTCAATCAATTCTCTTGATCTCCCTCCTTTACCTATTACTCTTCCTTTAAGGCGCAGCATCGTATCCTTGCTTTTTCCGGCTACATCTTTCATATCAATTAAATCCAAAGTATAATCTGTCTTAAGTAATAATAAAGCAATCTTTGGATTAAAGCCACGAGCAATTGCATGGACAATCTCCCTTGTAGTATATAACAATAAAGCATCTTCCCCTGTTATAATCACATCTCCTTCTTTAGAGATATCTAATGAGCATTTTGTATTTTCTTCAATCTCTTTTTTTGTCTCTCCATCTTTACCGATTAATACGGCTATCCTTTCTTCAGGGATCTTCAACTCATAGGAAAATTCTTGTCCGTTATAATTTTCTTTATTATTATTTTCTGATTCAACCATTATTTTATCTCTTATATCCTTTTTTTATAAAAATTATGCTTTATATTTTATGCTTTGATTTTTTTGATGGTTTCTTCAAAATCAGCATCGATACCAAATTTTGAAAAGAATTTGATGATGTTCTTTACATCTCTCTCTAATAACTCCTCTGAATTTGGTGTTCTTACTAATGTTGCTTGAGAATAGTCGATGAAATAAGGTTTTTGTTTATAGTTTAGAATATTAAATGAAGATAAGTCTCCATGGATTATCCCTTCTTTGTATAATTGTTTCATCTGGTTGATTACGATTTTAAAAAACTCATTTGGATTTTCTGGATATTCATCTTTCAAAGGGGATGCTGGAATATCTCCCTCACCAATAAATTCCTCTACGATGATATGGTTTTTCCAACCTAACGCTTCAGGAGAGTTTATCTTTGCTTTTTTAGCTCTAATCAGATTTTTATATTCTCTCTGTGCCCACGATAAGATAATCTGTCTGCGATGCTTTTTAAGAAATTCATAACGTGGATCTTTCCTGATATAATCAAACATCTTATTAAAATCGCAGTTCTGCATCCGATAGATCTTAACAATTACTTTCTTTTTGCCACTTTTCGCTAAAAATACATTGCTTTCCTTACCAACAAATATAGGGCTGATTATCTCATCAAACAACCCTTTACTTTGCAAATCAAACAAAGTGCGGTTAGTGAACTCATCAAAAACTCCTTTAAGTGTCTTAAAACGTTCTTGGTAAGTAAGGGTGACCATAAATTAAAAATAGTAATATTGTTTATAATGCTTTTGTTTAAGGCTTGTATCTTAGAAATCTGAAAAAATCTTTAAAATGTTCATCTAACTTTTCCCCATAAACATATAAATCCGGTTCCATAAAGAAAGGTATCCTTATCTTTATACCTTTTTCATAACCCCATCCTACTTTTTGTGGATATGGGTGAAATATCTGCTCGATATGTTCTTGAACGACCGGTCCATAAAATTTACGATCCATCTCTTTCATCAGTTCTTTAACATATCTTTTAACTTCCGATTGTGGATGCTGGTGAACTTTATTCTTCTCTTTGTTCCATCTTGTAAGAAGGCTTCTGTCTGGATCGCTTTCAAGCAGTCTTGTAATCTCATTTCTATAATATGTTTCGGTGTTAGTTTCCAGTAGATAATTTTCTAAAGGCAATGAGCCTGAAAGATATCTTTTCAATTCAGAATCAAGAAATTCATGGATTTTTCTTCTTTGTTCCCTATTGAAAATCTTACTTATCAGCTCTTCCATAATTTTCTTTTCAAATTTTGTTTTTCTTCCACGGATTGGATTTATGCCTTGATAAACAAATCTTTTCTGATTTTCAGAATTGAATGGGTTGGCAATAAGCTTTCTCTCGGCTAAAGATAAAATCGGACCCGTACCTAAATACAAACCATAATTATCCTGTTCTAATCTCTCAACATCAATATCATCCTGAAAAAAATGGAAGTAACCAGAATAGTTGACTAGTTTATGTGCTTTTATGGCATTATTAGTTTTCTTGATTGTGTCAGCAAAACGATTGATTATTTCTTGAGGATCATGTTGGGGCAAACCATATCCTTTTCTTAGTGAGTAGAATGCTGCTTCTTGTTTGCCTGAAAGAGAATCAACTCTTTCTCCTAAAGATTGGCCCTCAAATGAAAGGATACTGCTAAACTCATCAATAAGATGATATAAGTAAGAGTTTAATGTCTGTGTTAATCCAAATCTCAATTCTGGTTTTTTCTCTTTCTTGATTTTATTTACAATTATTTGTGCATCTTCATCAAATAAAGGTGAGAATGCTCTGACAAATGGTGTTAAGTAGATTATATGCACATTTTCAAAAAAACCTTCTCTGTTACTTTTATTTAAGTGTCTTAGTTTCAATTCTTCTGGATTGGTCTTATCATTTTTGCGTTTGTAAGGAAATCTTTTTTTGATTAAAAAATATTTTCTATCCCAATGTTCTTCAGCAACATTCAATTTAGAAGTCGTACAGTTACTATCAATATCTCTCTTAAATAATCTTGCCTGCAGCAGAAGATTTTCTTTATATTCTTGTGCAAGCCTATGTGTTGTTATTACGTCATCGATTGCATATCTTAACAAAACATGAAAAGCATCTTTATCTCCACTTTTTGCTTTTTGTACAAGTTCTGCCTGCTCTTCATAATTGATCGTTTTTTTATATTCTCCTAATGTCTCTAATTTACAATTTTGGAAAATTGATAAGTGATTAAAGAGATAAGGGAAAGTGTCCATGGTAAATCTTCCTTTGGTTATTACTCTTGCCAGACCCTGTGATGCTTTAGTAATGGGCTTATATTCATTAGTACTGGGAAAATAAGCTTTCGTTAATTCCCTTATCTTAATATTATCATACTTCATGATATTGTGACCTTCAATCCATAAAGGGTCTTCTTTAAGTATGATTTTAGTTAATTTACTGCCAAATTCTCTTTGCGAATCTACTTTAACTAGTTTGAAATCATCATGGAATTCATCTTCAAAAGGAAGATTATGTAATACCTGGCTAGAGTATGAAGAATGGTAAACTATCATAAAGATTTTATCTTCCCCAATTTCCCAGTCTTCAACTTCAATATCGATAGTTGCAAACTTCTCATTTACTAAGTCTTCAATCGAGGCATATTCTCTACTTTTAATTTCATCTCTTAAAGGGATTGCTAAAGGGAAGTCTACAACCATTAATGGAGGATACTGCCATCTCAACATTCTTGATGGAGAATTCCAGCCTAACATATCTCTACGATCTTTAGAACTTCTTTTACAGATAAAAATTTCAGGAAGAATTAGCCGGTCTTCTTTACTGCCTATTGCTTGTATGAATGATCTTCCTAGTTTAATGTATTCTTGAGTGAATTTAATCTTATGAAACTTAAAGTTTTCTTCCAGCTCTTTAATAGTTCTTTTGATATTAATATCATCATCGCCTCTACTGACAAAAACATGGGGTATCTCTTTGAAAACATTATGTGAACGATAGATCCCTTTCTCTTTATCTTGCTCCCTTACAACGAAAAGAGCACCTTTTCCCTTCTGAGGATGGAATGGTTCAACATGCGTGATGAAATATTTCTGCATAATTATCTGGATTTCACAGCCATTTAAATAATTTCTTACTATCAAGTGATAATGTTCCAAAAGATTTATAAACAATAGTCATTTCTAAGTAGTAAACACCTATAAACCACCTCTTTTCCTCGGCAATCAGGCTTTATTTACTTGCTTCGGCTTGGATTAATTCCTGGTTTGCTGAGGTTTTTATTATTACAAAAATCCAAATTTTCTTCTTTTTATTGATATGGGGTCAATTTCAAAGTTATTTTTTTCTAATGGAATCTATATTTTAAACCACAATATTTATATAGTAGGTCCCATGGCTAATAATTAGCCCGTCACAGAGAGTACCTGCGGGAGCACACGGCAATCATCAAGGACTTCGTGTTTTTGGTGCCAAGCAGTGAACTCAGGGGTTAGTGCTACGGGCTTCATAATTAATATTAAGAAAATAAAGATTTACATAATCATTTTCATTTATATCATATCAAAATTTATGTTTAGATGGGATTTATTGTAATGTTTATTTTCTTAGTTGATTAGGACAAAAATTTAGATTAAGCGAATAAAAAATCTAATAAACTGAATATTATTTTCATAGGTTCAATATATTATGATTACTCACCTGATGCTTGAAGCATATAAAAACAAGTAATTAGGTAGTTCGCTTTTTCTGGTTGAATTGGAGGTTCAAAAATGGCAAAGATAAGTCCGGTTGCGGCTAAATATATTGTACATTCAACTATTTTCATCGAAGGGATTGTAGACAGACCTGATGTAATCGGTGCGATTTTCGGTCAGACAGAAGGTTTGCTTGGTAACGATTTAGAACTGCGTGAATTGCAACGTAGCGGTAAAATAGGAAGAATAGAAGTAAACGTCAATACCATATCAGGTAAAACAAAAGGAGAGATCATCATTCCTAGTTCTTTAGATAAGACTGAAACTGCTATCGTTGCAGCAGCATTGGAAATCATACAAAGGATCGGTCCATGTAATGCAAAGATAGAAGTCAAGAAGATTGAAGATATTAGGATCAGCAAGAGAAGTTTTGTAGTTGAAAGAGCTAAAGTGTTGTTAAGAGAGCTTACTGATAATACACTTCCTGATTCTCAAGAATTGTCTTACGAAGTTTCACAATCAGTCAGGATGATGGAAGTTGTAGATTATGGCAGGGAGAAGCTTGCTGCTGGACCTTCTATTGATGAGAGTGATGAAATTGTTGTTGTTGAAGGTAGAGCTGATGTCTTGACATTGTTGAAACATGGATTTAAGAATGCAATCTCAATGAATGGTACATCTTGTCCACAAACTATAAAAGATTTGTCACGTAAGAAGACCGTCACTGTTTTTGTAGATGGTGATCGTGGTGGAGATCTTATTATCAGGGAACTACTGAGTGTATCAGAGATTGATTTTGTATGTAAAGCTCCGGATGGAAAAGAAGTAGAAGAGTTAACTAAGAAGGAGATCCATAAAGCCTTGAGAGGTAGGATTACTGCAGAACAAGCTAAGATGGATTTGGGCATTGACGACGAAGGAGTTCTAAAGGAAGAAGTTCAGAAGAAGCATATGCTTGATCGTAATAGTCTACAGCAGAATAATATTAGAAAAAACATCCCTCCAAGCAATGGAAGCAGAATCAATCCAAAATATCAGAAACCACAACAATCTTCTTCATCTTCATTACCTTCTTTGCCTTCTTCTCAGAGACAGATTGCATCTGACAAAAAGCTTAGTTCTGGAGAAAAGAAGATATTTAAAGAGACTATTGAAAATCTTTTTGGAACTAGAGGAGCATGCATCTTTGACCAGAAACTTAGTATTCTTGGCAAAGTTCCTTTAAGCGAACTTACTTCAACAGTAAGAAGCCTGAACGGAGGAATCTATGCAATTACTTTAGACGGAACGATTGATATTGAACTGGTAAGATTAGCAGAAAAGTTAGACATTGCTCATTTAATTGGAACTGGATCAAAAGTTAAAGAGACTCAGAAAGTAAATATTCTAACTGAAGATAAATTGTAAATTTTTTATATATTTTTTTTCTTCATAATAAAAAATCCACTAATGATAGTTATCAAGATAAACAATATTGCATAATCTTCAAACTCTGGTACAGCTCCTCCACCAGAAATTATAACAATTGTGTCATTAGCCAATAAAGTTGAAAAGTTTCCATAAGCACAAGTAACATTCCAGCCATGTGTTCCAGTTGAAATAAATCCAGATGATTTTGTATAATTATAACTTCCATCTCCTGTACCATTCCAGGTCATTGGATTCCAAATACTTGGAGCATCGTCAAAACTAACATTACAACTTCCATCAGCAATCGCTTCTCCCGAAGTAGCATTAACATAATAAGCAAAGAAATCGATTGAAGTTGAAGTACTGGCATAACTTCCTTCTGCCGAATCGTTAATAGTTAAGTTAGCATTACCTTCTGATGCATAACCAGTAAAACTAGTGACAATAAAAGAACAAGTATTATCCGCGCAAACAAAGTTTGAACATTTGCCGGCTAGATTACAACTTTGTCCATCAGCTTGAATCTCAGCTAAAGAGGGATTGTAACCACTAGCATAAAGAATGTCATTTCCATTACACTGATTACAGCTAACATTTTCAAAAGTGATATTTGCGGCTTTGTTGGCAAACGCAGGTGCCATTGAAGAATCAACAAAAATAAACCCATCTCCAATTTCAATATCGTTGCTTACATCATCATCATTACCGATTAAAGCATTGCTAAGATTTACAGTGTCTAAAAATTTAATCTTTCCTTTATTTGCTTTCTGCCAAGTAAAATAATTCTTTGATTGAATACTACTGGCAGTATCTGAATTTAAAGTTGTACATTCAGCTCCATCACATTCATCAATATTTGGTGGAAGAAATTGTTCATTAACATTTAATAACCTTGCTTCTGATTGAGTGCTATCAGTGCCATCACTAGCATTAACTTTCCAATAGAATGCTCCTTCTTTTAATTTGTAATGTTCTTTTATCTCTTCAGCACCTAAAGTTTTATTGTGAATAGCTAGTTCATCGATATATCCAGGGAAATGATGAGACAATGAACCTAAAGCACCAATTACTAATTGTGAATCTGTAGTGGCGGGAGTTCCCCATCTTGGAGGAGTGTAAGCTTGCAAAACCCCATCAATATAAATTCTCATCACGTCATTTCCGTTATCGGTATCATTGAATGTTGCGGCAATATGTGTCCACGTGTTCAGTGGAATAGATTTGGTTGTAACTAAATTGCCAAATCCAGAAACAAGGAAATCTATCTTGTTATTTCCAGCAAATTTTAAACGATATTGGTTGTTATTTCCTTTCTCTACAATTCCATTCCAGGAAGCGTCGCTTGTTCTTTTTATCCATAGTTCTATTGTCATATCATTTAAGTTTAAACTGGCATCGTTGCTTACACTAACATAATCATTACTGCCGTCAAATTTTGGTGCACCAGCAAACTTTCCTCCTGTTAAATTAAATGCTGGACAATTACTGCAGGTTCCATTATTTCCGTTTTCAGAAAAGTCGTAAATAAGCATGTCATTTTCTCCATATTCACTTCTGTTATCAAAATGGAATAATAGTTTGGTACTTGAATCAGGAGTTAAAGGTAGAGAAGTTATGTTATAATTAATAGAACTTCCACTAGACACACTCTCTTTTTGATAAATCAATCCGTGCGCGTTAGAAATACTTGAACTATTTCCGGCAAAGAACTTAACAGTCGAAGGATCATTGTTTACATCGGTTATAGTAGTATTAATTATTATATTGAATACTCTGGCAACAAAATTGCTGTTATTTTCAGGAGTATTTGGTGTTATGCTTGGCGCTGCTTGAGCTGCAGCGGGAGGATTGATCTTAAACTGCCTTGTTTCTGATTGAGTTTCATTTGTACCATCGCTTGCATTAACATACCAATAATAAGTGTTATTCACCAATCTATAGCGGTTGAAAACTTCATCAGCACTTAATACTTTGTTGTAGATAGCTACTTCGTCAATATACCCTGGAAAATAATGAGAAGGTGCACCTAGAGCACCAATGATTATGGGCGAGCTAACGTGGTTAGCTGTTCCCCAACCTAGCGAAGAAGTAGCATTTATCACTCCATCAATATAAATTTTCATCACGTCGTTTCCGTTAGCTGTATCATCATATGTAGCTATGATATGTGTCCATGTGTTTAAAGGAATTTGTTTAGTTGCAGCAAGAGTTCCAAATCCAGAAACAGTAAAATCAATAGCATTGCTTCCTATAAATCTTAATCTGTACTGATTTCCAGCAGAGCCTTTTTCTACAATTCCTTTCCAGGAAGAATCTGCTGTCCTTTTTACCCAGACTTCAATGGACATATCATTTAAGTTTAAACTGGCATCGTTGCTTACATTAAGATAATCATTACTGCCGTCAAATCTGTAAGCTCCTGCAAATTTCCCTCCAGTTAAATTAAATGAAGGACAATTGCTACAAGTTCCATTATTTCCCGTTCCGGAAAAATCATAAAAAAGTGCATTGTTCTCGCTAAATTCACTTCTATTATCAAAATGGAATAATAATTTTGTATTTCCGTCTGGAGTTACAGGTAAAGAAGTAAGATTATAAGTTAAAATACTGCCGCTAGCAACATTTTCTTCTTGATAAACTAAACCATTGGCAGCAGAAATACTTGAAGAATCGTCAGCAAAAAATTTAACTGTAGTTGTATCACTATCCAAATCTGTTATTGTGGAATTTAAGATAACATTGAAGACATTAATCGTAAAGTCACTATCATTTTGAGTGTTTAAGGTTATATTCGGGACATTATTAACTGAACTTGTATAGGTGATATTCAAATAAGGTTTATTGTTACTGTTTTCTGCAGATGCAAAATAAAAATAATTAACATAATAACCATATCTCATTGTCGTTTGATCAAGAACATTTGTTGCTGTGTTCAAAAAATAGTTAGGGTCATAAATTCTTATACTGGCATAATCATGCTCTAAATCATAATCTGTTTTTACTTGCTCAGTAATGTTGATGCAAGAATATGTTGAAGCGGTTGCTGATGACCATGTTTTATCTGTAACTTGATTTGTTAATGATTGTGAATTGAAAGAAGAAATTGTTAATGATTCCGTCCAACTTTGATCATTTACCCTTCTAATATCAGCACTTTTACTTGTTTTTGCATATTGATTAGTAATGTATAAACATAATGTTGCATCGTTAATTGTTACACTGGCTGGAATAGATGAGATATTCCACTTCATTTGTATTGCATAATCAAATTGTCCTATGTTTGCATCATATCCATGGAGGTCTGCTACATCCTTATCTGAATCTAATTTGACAGTTGTTGGGCTGGCAGATATGGTTAATTCATTTCCTGGTTCTTTTTTAGCTTCAATTTTTAGTATATTTTCAGGTTTGGTTTCGGATGATTTTATAATGACTGGTTTTGTTGATGTGGTTGATTCAGTTGAATATCCTAACAAATTTTTTATTGAGGAAAATATACCTGAAAAGAAACTTTGATCTTTCTTAAATTCTTGACTTGATTGGATTTCAAATACAGTTGAACCAGTTATGCTGGCTTTACCTAGAAGATGTAATAATGTAAATGATCCCATCACTATAAATATTAAAGTTAGGCCGAAGAAAAATTTCTTTCTATTATTTACATTACTTTTATTGCTTCTATAACTTCTTTTCATTTCTTCTTCTCCTCCAACTCTTTTTTCATCCATAATTCAACCTTTTTAGAAAGCATGATGGCGTTCTCTTCACAGTATTTCCTAAAAGAATCATAAATAGAAGAATCTATACTCAAAGTTACCTTTTTGTTCTTTTTTTTGACTGCGATAATAAAGAAGACTTTTCCATAATATTTAAATATTTCTGTATAAATGTTTATACTTCTTTATATTTCTATGTAAGTATGGGAAAATTTCCCGTTAAATTTATATTCTCACATTATCTTCTTAGAAGATAATGAAAAAAGCAGTCTTATTTTGTTTACTAACAATATCTTTATTTCTAGTTAGTTGCGAAGGTGAAAAAGTAGAGAAAGGTTGTTGTACTCCTTTCTGCACAGAAACAAGTTCAGATGAATGTGGAGAAGAATCCGGCTATGGTGGAGAATGGCATGCTGCCAGTTGTTTAAATTTAGATGAATGTAAGATTGGTTGCTGCTTGCCTTTCTGTACAGAACTTACTATGGCTCAATGTACGGAAGGACAAGGTTATGGCGGACAATGGCTTAGCGGCTCTTGTGATGATCAATCCCAATGTGAATTGGTTTGTTGCGAACCAAAGGGAGAAGAAATGACTAAAGTAGCTTGTGAACAAACTAAAGATGGACAAACACTTCCTCTTCCCTGCGAAGAGAAAGAAGAAGAAAAACCGGCTAAACTTTCTGGAACAATTAAGTTAGAGATTTCTAATAAGAATTCATGCGAATTAAAAAATGAAGAGGCTGAAGAAGGAAGCAGGGATGATCGTGATATAAATAATAATATTGACATAATAATTGTTTATACGCTTTCTTCCAAAGCAGACCCTGAAGATAAAAATAATTATTTAGAAGGAACTTACACTTACACGGTCTCAGGCAATTCTAATTATGAAACGCTTGTTCAATCAAAAGAAACATGCAGTTATGAAAAAGATTCAGAAATGACTTATATAGATATAACCAATACTCAAACAAGAAAAGAATATCGTGTTTATAGTGGTCTTGACGATGGAATTGCTAGAGTAACAATTTCTTTGAATGAAGATGGGAGTTATACATTTTCCTTGCCTACAAAAATTAAGTACACAGAAACAGGAAAGATTGAACAAACAATTACTGAACTTGGAGAAGAAGGTTGTTCAACGAATGAAAAATCTTTACCTGAACAAACTTGGACTTTAAGTGCTGAAGAATTCGGTTTGTCTATAATTGAATTGTCTTTACCTCAATTATCTGGTACTAAAACTGTTGATCAATTCCCAACGTATTTTCAAACTGAACATTCTTGTGGGGAGAATGACATAGAAACTGTTACTTTAACATCATCTTTACAGTGGTCGTAATCTAATTATGGAAATTGGGTTTTGAGTATTCATTACCCAGAACTTACAACTCAGAACTTACAACCCATAACCAATATTACCACAATCTTTTTATTCTCTAATCATTTTAAATTAAACTATGGTGTTTGATGTTATAATTGGCAGATCCAAAAAAGATGTAGATAAATATGGAAAAAGAGGTACAGTATTTATTGGCAAACAATATGTTAAGATGGGCCAGACCACTTCTTTATCCAATCCAGTTTACATGGATGTTGCAGGTGCACACGTAGTTTTTATTGTTGGTAAAAGGGGATGTTTTGTTGGTAATACTAAAATTAAATTAACTAATGGAAAAAATATTTCTTTTAAAGATTTAATTGAAGATTATAAACAAGGAAAAGAATATTATTGTTATACTCTAAAGAATGATGGTTCTGTTGGTGAAGAAAAGATAATCAACCCTAAAATTACAGAGAGAAATGTTGAAGTATTAAAATTAACTTTTTCCAATAATAAAGAAGTGATTTGTACTCATGACCACAGATTTATGTTAAAAGATTTATCATATAAAAAAGCAAAAAGTCTGGATCAAACTGATACTTTGAAATCCGTTAATAATAATAAGATATTTGTGATAAAAAAAGAATTCCAAAAAGAAAAAGCTGACGTCTATGATATTGAAGTTCCGAATACAAATAATTTTGCTTTAGATTCGGGATTAATTGTACATAATTCAGGTAAGTCCTACACTATGGGTTCTATTGCAGAAGGTTTAGCTGATCTTCCTTTAGAGATCAAACAAAACCTTTCTATTGTTTTATTGGATACAATGGGTATCTATTGGACAATGAAGTATCCAAATTTTCAAGATGCTGAATTAGTAGAAAAATGGGGCTTTGAATCAAAAGGTTTAGATGTAAAAGTTTACACTCCAACAACTTTTTATTATAAATACAAAGAAGAAGGAATTCCTACTGATTTTCCTTTTTCCATTCGTCCGATTGATGTTTCTCCTTACGATTGGTTAAATGCTTTTTCCATGAATCCTAATTCTGCTGAAGGGGTATTGTTAACTAAGGTTGTTCAGGAACTTAATAAATTGGGTGAAAGTTATCCTATTGATCAGTTAATCAAAGCAGTGCAAGAAGATAAAGAAAGTGAAAGGGTTACAAGAAGTGTTGTTGTAAACGAGTTTGAAAAAGCTAAAGGTTGGGGAATATTTGCAAGAGAAGGTACACCGCTGAAGGATATTATTGCCGGCGGGCAAGTTACAGTTTTAGACGTAAGTCCTTACGCGACAATGCCTTCTGGTTGGGAAATTAAAGCTTTAGTAGTTGGATTAATCTGCCGGACTTTGTTTAACCAAAGGATGTTAGCCAGGAAAACTGAAGAATTCAAAACTGTTGATGCTGCCATGCATTATTTTTCCAGAGAAGTGGAAGAAAAAATGGAAGAACCTTTAGTTTGGGTAGCAATTGATGAGGCCCATGAATTATTACCTAAAGAAGGAAAAACAGCAGCCACTGAAGCTTTAATTACAATATTACGAGAAGGACGTCAGCCAGGGATTTCGTTAATTTTAGCTTCCCAACAGCCAGGAAAGATTCATACTGACGTGATGACTCAATCTGATACGGTTTTAGCTCATCGTCTTACTGCCAGGATGGATGTGGAAGCTTTAGGACAACTTACACAAAGTTACATGCGTCAAGGGTTGGAACAGGAACTTGATCATCTTCCTAGAGTAAAAGGTGCAGCAGTACTTTTTGATGATGCTAATGAACGTATATTTCCAGTACAGATGAGACCAAGATTTACTTGGCATGGTGGTGGAAGTCCAATAGCAATAAGAGAAAAGAAAGAATATTTTAAAAAAGGTCTTAATGAATTGAAAGAGTTATGATTGAATGTTATTTTGCTTCTTTATTATACTCAACCTAGGTAAGAGCAAGTTTATATATTTTGAGTTTAACAAACATTTTATCAAAGCGCCAATTAGAAAAAAATAAATTTTTAATATCAGAGATTAGCTATCTTAAGATGGCAAAATCTAGGTTTTTGAAAATAGTGTTTAATAGCATTTAATTGCATTTAATAGTATGTAAAGAATCACATATAATGTTTTTAGCAGAAATAATCTTTCTAAAATAATCATTCATTTATAAATCACTGGAGTAAACCTATTACGTCTTACAGCCAATAATTTTTTATATTATTATAC
>JAHJGQ010000039.1 GCA_018824365.1 Nanobdellota archaeon
AAATCCGTAACTTTTTTAAACTTATTAACAATTATTTCCATTGTAGTTCACCTCGTCGATAAATCGGTTGTCATTAATCATTTATCGTCGAGGCTTTCTTAATATAATTTACGATTTAAAGAAGAGGGTTTCATATTAGCCATTCTTTACGAAAGTTATTTAAATCTTCTATATTTGTTTTAAACAGAGGGAAAATATGGATGTTATAACATTAACATTATTGGCAATCAGCTTAATTCTATTTTTTGGTTTCTTTGCAGAGTTTATTTTCAGAAAACTGAGCATACCTGATGTCTTATTCTTGATAGTTTTGGGGTTTACTTTAGGCCCTGCCGGATTAAATTATGTTATGCCTGAAGATTTGATACAGATTGCTCCAGTATTTACTACTTTTACGCTTCTATTTCTTCTTTTTGATGGGGCGTTCAATATCCATCTTTCTTCTTTGATTAGGGAATTTTCAAAAAGTCTTTACTTGACTTTGTTCAATTTTTTTATTTCAACTATTGTTGTTACAGCAGTGATGAAAGTAAGCGGGTTTTCATTTTTAATATCTTTATTGACTGGTTTTATGTTAGGAGGCGTATCTTCTTCTTTTGTTATTCCGATATTGAAACAGATCAATGTCGGGGAGAAAATTTATTCTTTATTAACTTTGGAATCAGCTCTTACAGATGTTTTTTGTATAGTCTTCTCACTTACAGTAATAGAGATATTTAAGTTGGGGGGATTTGGTTTTAGAGAAACTTTGACTCAAATTGCTTCATTGTTTGCCGTTGCCGGTTTGATTGGTTTAATTGGAGGGATAGTTTGGATCATTCTGATTTTAAGAGTATTCAAAGAGCATAATTATGTGATGGCGATTGCTTATCTTATCCTGATTTATGTTGTCACAGAATTCTTAAATGGTAATGGGGCAATCGCTGCTTTATTTTTTGGTTTGATCTTGAAGAATTCTAAGCAGTTATCTTCTATTATCAAAGGTATCTTAACTAATAAAGCAAAAGAAAAGAAGAAAGCATTGAAGGGTGAATTAGGAGTTTCAGTTACTACTCCTTCTGAAGAATATTTTTATCATCAGATTTCTTTCTTACTGAAAACTTTCTTTTTTGTATATATTGGAGTATTAATCGATTTGTCCGATTGGAAAGCACTTGTAATCGGCGGAGTTATTTCATTGTTGTTAATGGGTTCGAGAATGGCTTCTCTCTTGCTGACAAAAGCAATGAATCCAATAAATAAAGATTTAATTAACTCTATCTTTGCTAGAGGATTGGCGGCTGCAGCAATAGCACAATTGGCAGTACAAGCAGGAATCCCTTACGCAGATTTTATCGGAAAAGTTACTTACGTTGTAATTACTGGAACAATTATACTTAGTTCCATAAAAATTTTTATAGTTGAACATAAAATGATGATGGCTTTACTTGAGGTAAAAAAATGATTGAAGCAATAAAACAATGGTTATTAAGTGTGCCTTACGGCCAATATCTTTTGAATAGATATATCATTTCATTATTAATCTTAGTTGCAACAGTTATCAGCGCGAAATTATTACTTTTTATATTTGAAAAGATTTTGGGAAAGCTAGCTAAGAAGACTAAAACTGAAGTTGATGATATCATTTTTGAAAAAACTAAACGTCCGTTTTTTTATCTGATAATAGTTTATGGTTTGAAATTATCTCTGCTTAATTTAGAGATAAATGGGGCTGTGATCAGGATTGTCGATTCTTTGATGGCAATAGTTTTTATATTTATCTTAGCAAGAGTTGCAGACGTGATTTTGACTGTTTGGGGCAATACTTTCGCAAAAAAGACCAGCAGTAGTTTGGATGATGTATTATTGCCATTAGTTCACAAAGTTGTAAAGGTGATTTTCTTTTTCATCGCTTTTATGTGGGTATTGGATATATGGCAAATAGATATCACTCCCTATCTGGCTGGTGTTGGGATCAGCGGTTTAGTCTTAGGTTTTGCTTTACAGGATTCGTTGAAAAATATTTTTGGTGGAGCTACTTTACTTTTAGATGAAACTTTTACTATTGGAGATAAAATTAAGTTGGAAAGTGGTGAAGTTGGTACGATTCATGACATAGGGTTAAGAAGTACAAAGTTAGTTAATTTTGATAATGAGATCATTTATGTTCCAAATGGTTATTTAGCTAATTCAAGGGTGCAGAATTACACACGTCCAAGCCCTAAAGTTAGGGTGTCTGTTGATTTTGGAGTTGAGTATGGTTCTGATATCGAAAAAGTCAAGAAAGTAGTTTTGAATGTTGTTAATAAGATGGAAAATATATTAAATGATCCTAAACCATCAGCATTATTCTTACAGATGGGGGATTCTGCTCTTCTGTTTTCTGTCAAGTTTTGGGTTCCAAAATGGGATAAATCTTATGACAAGAAACTGGAAGCAACACAAAAGATCTATGATGCTTTAAACAAAGCTAAAATTAGTATACCTTTCCCAACAAGGACAGTATACATGAAGAAAGCAAAATAATATAGAAATTATTAAAAAGAATTATTTCTTTTTTTTTAAATTATGGATCCGTTCTCAATAATATCAATAGTAATAGTTGCGATAGTTGTGCTTTATCTAGGAAGGATACTTTCATTTATCTTTAAGTTTTTATTATATGCAGCTTTGGTTGTTTTAATCTTTGTATTTGTTTTTGGGGTTTCATTAAATTCAATATTTGACTGGATCATGAATGTTATAATGTGGGTTTTTTAAGTTTTGAATCATTTCTAAATTCTCTTATCATGCCATATGAATATTAATTATAGATAAAACTTATAAAAGAATACACTCCTTAAATTTTTAATGACATCGACAATCTGGACGGAAAAGTATCGGCCCAGCACTTTTAATGAAGTGAAAGGGCAGAAAGAGATAGTTGAAAAAATAAAAGCTTTTGTAGAATTTAAAAGTATGCCTCACTTATTATTCTCTGGTCCTGCTGGTGTGGGAAAGACTACTCTTTCTTTAGTAATTGCTAAACAGTTGTTTGGTGAGAATTGGAAGCAAAATACTCTTGAGCTGAACGCTTCTGATGAAAGGGGAATTGATGTTGTTAGAGTTAAGGTAAAAGATTTTGCTAGGACAAGGGCGATTGGTGATGTGCCATTTAAGTTGATTTATTTGGATGAAAGTGATGCTTTAACCAGAGATGCTCAGCAAGCTTTGCGTCGTACTATGGAGAACTATACTAAGACCTGCAGATTTATCTTATCATGCAATTATTCTTCTAAGATCATCGATCCGATTCAATCAAGATGTGCCGTGTTCAGGTTTAAACATCTTGCAGAAGAAGATGTATTTGAGATGATTAATAAAGTTGCTCTGGAAGAAAATCTTTCTATCAATGAAGAAGTAAAAAAAGCTTTATACGATGTATGCGGGGGAGATTGTAGAAGGTTAGAGAACATCATGCAGAGTTGTGCTGTCATCAGTAATATTATCACTCCGGATTTAGTTTATTCTATGGCTTCTGTGGCTAAGCCGAAAGAAGTCAATGAAGTGCTAAGTATTGCTGCTTCAGGTAATTTCTTAGAATCAAGGAAAAAATTATTATCATTAATGTTAGATTATGGTTTATCAGGGTTAGATATCATCAAACAGATACAGAGAGAAGTTTGGAATTTAGAGATAGATGATAGAAAGAAAGTTGAGTTGGTTGACAAATGTGGTGAGACTGAGTTTAGGATGGTAGAAGGTTCAGATGAATATATTCAGTTAGAAAGTTTTCTTGCTTATGTGGTGTTGGTTGGAAGTAGGTAAAATGTTCTTAATAAAGTTATTACTGTCTAGTGATATTTAACCCAAACATTTATAAAGAAACATTATATAGAAAATGTAAAGATAAAATGAATAATAAAATAAATTTGGTTGGAATGGTATCTGCTTTTTTTGTAGCTCCTAGTTCTATTATTGGTTATTGGGGCTATGATGTTTACTCAACTAAGAATCATAATCAGGAAGTAATTACTGAAGCAATAGTGGACATAGCCCGAAAATATTTTTCTCCATCAAATTTTTCAAAAAATCTTGAAGTTAAAGTAAATGAAAATATTAATTGTTTAAATGATGTTTCTATGGAAAATGATTACTGGAATGGATATAGTCTTGAAGCAGAAGGAATGAGTTTAGGAAATTATTGTGTTGAATTATTGCCTCTAAAATGTAAATATGAGGAATGTCAACCAGAAGTTAAGGTAACTAAAGTTGTAAAAGTAAATTAAATAGACACTATAAATATTAATAACTTGGTTAGTTCATGAAGAAATCCATAATAAAATTAAAGATTATTTTTAAATAACTTTATTTCAATTAAAAATTTAAGAAAAAAATAAAAAACTTTTAACCGCTCTCTTTAATTCTTAATTTTTTCTGGATAATGTCTCTATACTTATAATCAAAAGTTATCTTAATCTGCTTTGTTGATAAAGAGCCTTCGGATAAAGCATTTTTAAGCTTACATACTATCTCTGCTTCGTTATCAATCAATCTTACTTCGTCGACTTTTCCTCCTGATTTACATTCCCAGACAGAGTCGTCAATACTTAAAGAAAATGTATCACGTATACCAAATTCTTCTCCTAACTTTGTTACTTTTCCATTTTTTGCATTATTAACTTTAATTTTTAAAGCAATAATTCCTTTACCTGCAGTATCTTCTTCTACGCTTTTAACAGTAATTGGTGCGCCAGAAACGGAAAAGTCTTTACTCTCTTTAACTTCACAAACTCTTTTATCATTTAGATCTTCTTTCAAACAAACTTCTGGAATGATTAGATAAGTTTGATAATTATAATCAATGTTAGCAAACCATTCTCTGTCAGACAACCCCGTAACGTCTTGAGTGTATTGCGCATCTGTAGCAAAGGTAAGCGTTTCTTCTCCTCCTGTTGGAAGAAGTTCAGAGATTATATCAATTTCACCTTTGTTTTTAAGTTCCCATGATGATACACCTTTAAACTCATCTTGTGATGGTCCTAATAGCTTTACTGTAATATCTCCAGGTTTAAGTTTATATTCTCCTTTATTTTTTAATGTGACTTCTAAAGGAAAAGTTTCAGTATCAAAAATGGTGTCAACATTTCCTTCTTCGACACCAAAAGCTTCAAAGTTGGTAACTATTCCTTGCGTTCCGCCAATAAATGCACCCGTTGTAGTAACTTTTTCTTCTCCGCCACCACATCCTGTTATGATAAATAATCCTGCAACTAAAATTATTATTAAAATTGATGTATGTATTTTATTTTTCATCATTTGAACCTCTTTAGGAATTTTATAAATATTAATCATTAAAGGTATTTAAAGTTTACTGGGGGGTCTTTACTATTCTAACGGGTCTCTGGAAGGATTGGACATAGGAATAATCCAAATCAATCATTAAAGGTGTCTCAAACGCAGAAGTTCCAGGGATATTAAAACTGCAGACTATCTTACCTTGATTATTATTTAACCTGACTAAGCCGTCTTGAGGCTTACAATCGATTAAGCTTCCTCCACTCATCTGAACTGTATATCCTACCCTGTCTAAATCTTTGTACTCTAAAGCTTGACCACAATTGCCGATATCCGAATAAGGACTTAAAATTCTTCCAGTACCGAAATTTCTTACATTAATCTCAAATATTGCTTTATCTCCAATCATATCAACACCAACATAAGAAACACCGACCGTCCCGCCCTGGCCTCCAGCCATCCCTACATCTTTAGGTATGCAGGATTTTTGTTCTGATGTTATTTGATAAAATAATGGATCAATACATACAGGAGGATTAGCAGTAGTATGATAATTATAACATGTAAGAAAATTTAATGTTGGGTTGTAATCCAGAACTCCTGGTGGTAAGTAAGCGTTTGCAGTAAATTCTAATAAGTTTGAAGAACCTTCAGTATTGTAAACATTCTTTCCTTCTAAAGTGCCAGCATTTTCTGAACAGGAACGAGGAATATTAAAACCTCCGCTAATGATGTTAGTATCAAAACCACTAATCTGAATAAAACAATCTTGGGCATCTAAATCGTGGTTGCCACGATTTTTAACTTCAACAAGTGCAACCAGTTCATTCTGATCATAGATTAATGCAGGTGGTGAGTTTTGTAATAAACTTATCTCTACTCCTAATGTACCTGTTTTTACAAGTTGTAAAGCAGCAGCCGTATCAATGGGCTTTTCACCGGCAGCAACATTTGGTTTACATGAAACAACAAATAATAATGAGAAAATCAATGATATAACTACAAAACTCTTCAATACACTCTTTTTCATTATCATGATGGAATAAATTTATTTATATAAGCTTTTTGGTGTGTGCTATCACGTTTTAACTACACAGTACATGAACCGCCTTGGTGGTTATTATGTACAAATTAACTTTTAAGAAAAGAGTATGGATAATAAAACAATTTCAAAAAGGAGATTCGGCTTTAAAGATAGCATTAGCTCAGAATATTCATAGACGTGCCATATATCAAATTATCGATAAATATAAAGAATTTGGTTGGGACGGTCTAAAAGACCATAAAACTGGTCGTTCTGAGATAATTCTCAATCAAAGCGCAACAATAATTATTTTAGATTTAAGGAAGCGCTTTGGCTATGGAGCACTACATATAAAACAAATTCTCAAAAAGCAAGGATTTGCCATTTCGCACAGACAGATAGAAAAAGTTCTAGTGCGAAATGGGTTGGTTATAGCTAATCCAAAAAAACAGAAGCCAAGAAAATGGGTTCGTTATGAATTGCCAAACCCAAATGATTTATGGCATACTGATTGGTCACACGATCCTTTTACAGATAAGAACATTAGCGTCTATATAGATGATAGAACACGCCTAATTACAAGTTACGGCGTGTTCAAGAGAGCAACAACAGAAAATAGTCTTGCTCTCTTATATTCTGGAATATTTGAATATGGCAAACCAAAAGCCGTAATGACTGTTCATGGTTCTCAATATTACGGAACACATCCAAATTCTAAACAAGAGAACCATATATTCCGAGCAACATTAGACGTGCTCGGAATTAAACATAGCTTAGCTAGGATTAACAGACCACAAACTAATGGCAAAGTAGAGAGATT
>JAHJGQ010000040.1 GCA_018824365.1 Nanobdellota archaeon
AACAGTATTAGAAGCACCTACAACACCAACTTTTTTGTAATCACATAAACTTTTCGTATCTGTTTGACCAACAACAATAGAAAACAAACTAATGAAAAGAATTAATGACAATAGTAAAAATTTAACATTTTTCTTTGAATCCATTTTTTAACATCTTATTAAACTAAACAAATTAGTCTACTCCCCAAAAAATTCCATTTCAACAACATCAAACTTCTTGGTAAGAACAACTTTCTTATCAAGCAAAGTATTTTCAACAATAATTTCCATAGTATATTCACCTAAAGGAGCATTACCGCCCAATATAAAATAATCTGCAAAGACTATTGGTTCAGCTTTCTTTGAACTTTTCATCTCAAAATCATAATTATTTCTTTGATCAAGTTCTAAAATAACATTACCTAAAGGATCTTTTACACGATAGTTTCTTACAAGCATAACTTCTCCATTGTAAACACTGCTTTCAACAACAAACCTTACATAAACATCCTCAATCCGCAAAAATTCGTTTTGTTCACTAAAACAATTAAAATTCTCGTCAACAAAATTACAAAACTGGAATTCTTTAATTGCCAAATAACCGCTTCTTCCTAAAGGAATAAACTCCGTATTCAGTACTGGTTCAGTTGAAACATCCGCTTTAACAGTAATGATTCCATACTGAACTAAAATCAAAACCACTGCACTGGTTATTACTACTAAAACCATCATCAATAAGATTTCAGTTGCTATTTTTGCTTTTTTGTTTATTAGCATTTTATGAGTTTTTTTTTTTGATTTTTATTATCTACTTATGAGATCATTTAATTATTTACTTTTGCACAATTCTTTTAATGGATGTCCAGTTGGTATTTCAAAAGGTTGCGTAACACTTAAAGGAGGTTTACCAGTTGCTTTTACGCAAGATAAAGCGTAAGTTGAATTAGTACAGCTATAAGCATAAAGAGCATCTCCACCCATCAAAGTATTGATAGGATATTTTTCAGAAAGACAATAATTTATAGTCGTAGTGGTAGTTCCAGAACCACATTTCCCTTGATAAACTCCACCCATCTTCTTATCAACTTCACATAAATACTTCTTAACTTTTTTGAATTCAGAAGTACCAATAGCTTCAGCAGAATAATCATCAATCTTACTTCCACCATAATCTCTTTCAAAGAATGTTTTCAAGAGATTATTTATCTGACTTCCAAACAAATCAAAACCGTTTCCTTTCATGATCAAAGCAGATACTTCGTAATATAAAGCTATAGCACTGCTCAAATCATTCTTCTTTTGGTTCAAAATTTCAATAGCAGTATTATGAACTTGATCCCAATTACCAGCCATAAAAGCTTGATGCATACCGCTAACTTGCTGGAAAGCAGTTTCTGCCCGTTGTATCCTGATTTGCTGTGTCCATCTTGCTTTACCAGTAGTTGTCTTTACAGGTATTGTAGCAAAAGCACAAGTGCCGCCTTCATCTCTTTCCAACAACTCATAAGTAACCTGTATATTTCTAGTATCAACTTTTTGCGCACTACCAGTTCCTGCCGGTATCACCTGATACGTACATACTTTCTGCTCATCAACTGCACTTATTCCTGCCAGTACATTACTTACCTTAAATCCACCGACGTTAAACTGAACTTTATTGATCTCATCGATATCATTAACATTAACATTCCCTTTTGAGAGGTAAGCACCATTTCGTGAATAGCCAGTACTTTCTATAGAAGCTCCTGCCGGCAGAAGCAATCCGCCTGCATCCATTCTAAACGAATATTGTTGTGTGGTGCTTACAACTGTAGTAGGTGAAGTAAGCTGTGCTAAGCCTTGACATTTATTACTGCTTGCACTTTGCAATAGCTGAATGGAATTAACTCCTGCCCCAAACATATTTTCATTTACTATACCTAAAGTTTCTTCAGGATAAAAAGGGCCAGGTATGCCTTCCGGTAAAGTTCTTGGTCCCGATACTGCAGAAATTCCTGGTACGACCGGAGATACTGTCCTCTTTAGACATTTACCTTTATCATCTAAATTCAGATGCGGCTTTATCTTTATCTCATCATTCAAAACAAACAAGTTAGGTGTTGTACAGTCAGAAGTCCATGAGCTTGTTCTTTTATTCCAACAGGAAACATAAGGCTCTTCTAGATACGCTCCGCCAAAACCAAACATAGTAGCTAACTCCGGACATAGATACCTTCCTGAAACCAAGTCAGCATGACAAGTCAATTCTGCTGGCGGTGAAGTATCAATTATCGGTTCATAGAAAATACCTTTCATTCCTTCATGATAACCTTCATCAAAACATTTGTCTTCATTACCTTTCTCGGATTGATCTAACATTAATTCAATCACTACATGATCATACCTATAATGCGAATCGACTTTTTGTGGTGAAGGTAATGGAATACTGAACATCTGGCCAGAAGCAAGATCAAACCCAGTCATTAACTGTTTAGTTTTTTCTGCTTCTAAAGGAGAACTTTGAGATTGAGCATTGATACAATCACAGCCTTTACCATTACAAGAAATATCTACACCCGGTTTTCCGTAATCTTCCGGACCGATACATTTCAAGGAAACTTTCCAGCTCTTGATCCTGCATCCAGGTAAAATAACTCCGCCAATGTTATAATTATAAATTGCCGTCTGCTTAGCAGGATTATAAGTGCTTAATTCCCTTTCTTTCGGTGCCAATACTACACTAGTCTTCATCGGCACGGCATAAGCTGCATCTAACAAGAATTCATCACTGAATAAAGGGAACTCATAACCAAAGGCAGCTAAACATAATGATTGTGCAAAACCTTGCGTCCCTCCTTTAAAGTATTGATTCAAAGCAGCATTACCATAGTCATCTTTAAGATCGTCAATAGAACTTTCTACTGCTGAATCCATCGAATCAAATCCTTCTGAAAAGATTACACCAATATCACCAAATGCTCCCCCCTTTCCGGCATCATCAAAATTAGTCGCATGACAACCACTGGTCATGTAAGCGATAGCTTTGTAAATTAACCCGCAAACATGTTGAGTGAATAAAGTTTTACACATTCCGGCATCTTGCAGTCCAGTATATTTTGCTTCAACTAAACAGTTTCTTAAACCAACTAAGATGCTTTCCAGCATACGTAGATTCTTTAGTATTGCAGAAAGACAAAGACTTTGAAACATGCCGATGAACTGTGAATGGGGATTAATCGTTGCAATCTCTTTATTATCTTCCGCTCTAAAATAATCTAATAAGTGATCTTGTCCAAAAGCTCCTGAGAGATCTCTTCCTGAAATATATCTTTCTGGAGGATAATAAGTGCCAATTGTGTTTTTAGATTCTTTAAACACTCTTTCCTGCCTATAAAACCATTCCTCTTCAATTTCTCCATCTTTTGGAATTGCTGTTCTCTTAGTCAAATCAGCATTCTGATACTTACCTTGATCTTCTTTCTTTCCGACACAGACACATTGCTGGAAGACAGGTTCTCCATTTTCATAAGCTATATCACCAGTATTATCAGTGCCAGTTCTTTTTATGAAACAATCACTAGTATATCCGGCTGCATATTTATTTGGGGGTTTTTGATCTTCTCCTTCTTTTTTCTCTCCTAATATACCTTCTTTTCCAAATAATTTTATCTCACCATCAGTATCTGGTTTTTCATTATAACAACCCTTACCATCTACACTACCTGCCGTATCATAACCATAATCACCTTTACGTGGATTATTACAGACATCTTTACAACTCTGATCTTTTCCAACCACATAATCTTCAGCTCCGTCAGGTTTATAGACAAGTAATCTTCCTGGAGAAGCTTCTAATTTACCTAAGACATTAGAAACATAATCCAATCTATACACGCCTTGACGAGTATCTTTTTCTTCTTGAGGAACCCTAAACCTCCCTGAATAATAATAAAGTTTACCATCTGTTGTCTGCCAACATTCAGCTGGATTATCTTTTTGGACAACAGGATCTACAGCCGTAGGATTTACAGCTACTAATTTCTGACAATTCTCCTTTTTCATCAAAGGAACTCCCCTTCCAGTAACTGCACACTGCTGCTGCTTAAGAATCACTTCACCAATCTCTAGTTCAGTTTTGTCTTCAGTCCATCCTGCTGGTACTGATCTACAGAAAGCCCTGTCACAACTCCATTGGTAAGCCTTATTGATAGCAGCTTCAAACTTCCATGCTCCAGCTGTCTGAGGACAGCGTTCTTCTAATGTAAACTCTTTTACTTTCTCCTCATCATTGATAACTTCTGCAAGAGCTGTAGGTATTTTATCCTGCGGCAGTTTTTTCCAATTATCAATCGTATCTTTCATGTACAGCTTACCTTGATCAATTGGAAGCGGACAACCACCCGGATCGCCCCTCTTCTTTCCTAGTTTAACAAAAGTATAATATGTTTCCAATCTTGAAGTCAATTCCCTGCTCCAACGTGCTACTAACCTTATCAAGAAAGAAGCCATACAACTGATGCCAGTTATCAAAAAAGCTTTCTCTAGGTAAGGTCTTACAGTCTGTATCGTCTCGATAGTCTTATCTAAAGCATCAACACCTTCATTAGCTAAAAAATCAGGAATCATGTTCTTGCTTTCAACAGGGATGTCAACAAAATAGCTTAGATCATAACAAGAAGTTTGGAACTTAGTCTGGCTCCATTTATTTTCTCCTTCTCTTTCTTGGTATTGCACTGTAATCTTTAACGGAAAAACAACCTGCCTTTTCTTAAACTCATTCCAGAAATCTTCTTTCTTTTCACTAAGTTCAGTAGAACTATGCAATTTCCAGGTTGCGTATACTGCTGAATCATCATTACTTTTTGTCTGCTGACGTTCAGTGCTGGGCAGAATTTTACATCCCAATCCAAACTTCTCGTCCTCCGACATCTCTTTAGTACAGGCTTTCTCAAAACGCACGTTTACTATTCTGGCGCCTTTCTCTACTTCTTCACCATTGACCATCTTAGGTAAACCTTCACCTAAATAATCTAACTTGAAGACAGCTTGAATTTCTTGCCTTCCATCATCCATCAACTGTGGTACTAAACGTAAAGGTGCTTGAAATTTAGATACAGACTCAACACTGAAATCAAAATTTGCAGAATAACAACTATTGACATTAACATTTTTCTGCCAATAACCAGTTTTACCGGCCTTATCTTCCGCAATGATAAATATATAATAAGGAAACTTTTGTTGTTCAGCTACTTTCTGTATAGGAAAAATAGAATATTTTTGTAAGCCTGAAGGAACTTCTTTAGGAGCCAAGTCTTCAAAAGAACTTTCCAAGACAGAAGCAGAAAATTTCACATCTACAAAAATAAATTCTCCATTCTCATCTGCAGTAACTTTTGCTCTTGCCCT
>JAHJGQ010000041.1 GCA_018824365.1 Nanobdellota archaeon
AATTTACACGACGATTGAATATAACGTCAGGTTTTATGCGAAGTTTTTATGGAATGAAATGGAAGAAAAATTTGGGTGTAGTGAAACGAAACCGCATAAAACCTGTTAGAGGAGTTTTCTGCAAGAAAACCAAAACTTTATGTTTCTTTACGAGGAACAATAAAGTTTTGAGTAATTTCCCTATTGAAATAACGAGCTTGCGAGACTAGAATTAATTATAAAAAAGGGAAATTATTTCTCTTAACGTCCAGATTTATGTGAAGTTGCGAAGCAATTTGGGTGGAATGAAATGAAACCACATAAATCTTGTTGTACGAGTGCGTTAGCACCAAAAGTTTAAGTTTCTTAACGAGGAACATTAAACTTTTGAGTTTTTCCCTTAATAAAAATACGAATGAAATGAGAGTAGAATAAATTCTAAAAAGGGAAAAATTTCGTACAACATCTTTTATCTGCATATACTTCGTTTTAACAAAGAAAAAAAAGAAAAAAGATCATTTAAGCCTGCGGATGAGCTGGTTGTTTCTGCAGACTAGGTCCATCAATTCATTTAAGTTCTTGTTTAACATGGCAAACTGAAAGCCTTTGCTCTTTCCATATCTGTTGGCAATTACTCCCTTCATCCGGCCGTAAAACTCAAACAAGATGGCTTCGTTGGTTTTCGTTATCTGTCCAATCAATTCATTTTTGTCCATTTTTTATGTACCTCTTAATTTTTAATAATCCCCTGCGCAATGGTGCTTATGTTCTTTCTCGACTTTGTCGAAAAGGCAATATTGCACCTAAGCTTAAAAAACAAAATTAAGAGTGATAAAATTGCAAAAATTAATTAGAGAAGATAATTAAACCACTAGACATTCTTTTGAACTGTTTTGTCCAGTGATAAGAAAAGAAAAATAGTTTTTATTTAATGAAAAACAGTAAATTTTTGTTTTTAACAATTTACCACTCACCCACTGGACAAGTCCGGCCAGGATTTATAAATGAGAAATGCTAAAGATATGAAAGGTGATAAAGATGAACTTTGTTCGTTTAAAACAAGAACTTAAGATAAGAAGGTATAGTGCAAAAACAGCTAAAGCTTATCTGCATTATAATAAGCAATTTTTACTTTTTTGTAAGAAAGAAGAAGTTTCCCGCCAAGATGTTAGAGATTATTTAGAACATTTGGCAGATAAAAGATCTTCCGCTTCAACGATGAGGCTGGCATATAATTCTTTATTGTTTTATTACACTCAAATATTAAGAAAAGATATCATGCAAAATATTAAGATACCAAAAAAAGATCAGAAGATAACTATCGGTTTAACACCAGAAGAAGTTGCTAAATTAATTTCGGTCATCAAAAACCCTCAACATCGTTTGTTGATAGAATTGATCTATGCATCTGGAGTAAGAGCTCAGGAAGCTGTGCGGATAAAAGTTAATGACATTTTGGTTGAAGAAAAACTTGCAGTTGTCAGGGCAGGAAAAGGGAATAAAGATCGTAAAACAATCCTCTCAGAGAGATTCATCAATGATTTCAAAAAAGAACTGCAAACTGATAATTACTTGTTTAAAGGAAGAACAGGACATTTAACTGTAAGGAGTGTCCAGCAGATTATTAAGAAAGCTGCCCTTGATGCTGGAATTAAAAAAAGAGTCTATCCGCACTTATTAAGACACGCTTTTGCTACTCATTTACATCAAAATAAAACTGATGTTAGATATATTCAGAAATTATTAGGTCATAAAGATCAGAAAACTACCGAGAATTATGTTTCTGTTTCCGATAGTGATATTAAAAAGATAAGAAGCCCGCATGACAATATTAAATGGAAACAAAACGATAGTTTACTGAATGGTTAAGCTAATATCTCCAAATATTCATTAAACTTAAGATTTAATGACTTAACTAGCTCTTCCGGAAGGTTTCCGAGAACCAAAGGAAAATCTTATAAATTATTCCTAGTAATTTTATTACTTATGAACAATACTGATAATAATCCGAATTATAAAAAAATCTATCAGATTGTCAAAGATGAATTTCTTAAGACTGAACTTTTCTTTTCAGGACCTTTTGATGAAACTTATTATTCTTTAAGAGTTCATGAAATGGTAAAAGAAATAATTGAACAAATAAAAGATAACTGTAAAGTTCAACAGATACTTGTAGCCGCAATTCTTCATGATATAGGCAAAATTAAACTGGATGTCAGCAGATTGTTTGATAGCAATAAAAAGTTAGATACGGCTCAAGATGAATGGAATAAGCATCCCAAATTAGGGGTTCCTATTGCTAAAGAAATTCTGGAAAAGTTAGGTCATTCAGAAGAATTTATTGATGAAGTTTGTTATCTTATTGCTAACCATGATCAAAGAGGAGAAAAATTAAAAATCAAGTCTTTAGAATTAAAAATATTACAAGATGCTGATTTGATTGCTGATTGTGGATTTGCTGGATTTATTCGACCTTTTCTTTATGGTAGCAAGTTTCAAAGATCAGTAATAGGTGTTCAATAAAACATTTACAAAATGAAGTTCTACGGGCATCTGATGATAAATTGCTTAATCTAGATATATCTAAGAAAATTGCACAAAAGAAATTTAAATTACAGAATCAGTTGATTGATAACATTTCAGAAGATATTAATAGTGATTTATTGTTATGATTTTATTTTAAATTCTTAATTTGATAATAAACAATCTAATCCTGCATCAAATAACTTATTTAATTTCTGATTAACATGTTTTGCATCAAATTGGGGGTCCCATTTATCATCTCCAAGAACATCAGAAACAACAAAAGCAGAGGCTATTTTTACTTTTCTTATTTGTGCAACTGTAAACAAAGCAGATGATTCCATTTCAACTGTTGCAACATTCTGTTTCTTATATTTTTGGATTTCGGCTTTTGTTTCTCTATAAGGCGCATCAATTGTCCATGATGTTGCTCTTTGAAATGAAATATTATTTTTTACTAAATGTTTTTCTAATCTTTTTGTAAATTCTTTATCTGGATATGCAAATTTTCCATGAGATACATAATGAGAACTTGTTCCCTCATCTCTAATTGATTTTTCACATAGAAAGGTCCCAAAATCTTTCAATCCTCCAGCTGAACCAATATTCAAAAATTCTTTACCGCCCAAAGCAATCAATTCTTCCATTACAGTTGCAGCGTGGGGAGAACCAATACCAGTCATACATACTACGCCAACATCTTTATGTTGATAAACTGTAATTAATCTAAAGAGTTTTATTCTTGTGGGTTTATATTTTTTTTTGAAATGATTAAGAATTTTTGGATAATAAATTAAAATATATTTTTTTGGTGCTTTCTTATAATCTTTTTTAAGATAGTTTTTCCAACTAACATAATCCTGCGGATTGAAAAGAGCTTGTTCTAAATGTTTATCTTTAAAATTTGGATAAACCATTTATAATATCAAATTTTTAGAATATAAAAATCTTTTCAATACTATTCACTGTAAATCTTCAATCTCTTTTACAGTAGTTGCCTGTTCAGCTTTCTTATCTTCCCTAAACCTGACAAACCTGGGAAATCTTAACGCTAATCCTAAACTATGGAAAGGACTTTTAGTGATTTCTGCACCGAAAACTTCAACCACTATCTTTGGCTCAAACCAGACATCCGCTTCCATCTCTTTCTTGATTATCAGTCTGGCTGGTTTTTTTTCAACTTTAAATTTCTCTAATTTCTTAGGCAGTTCAGCAAGAACTTCATCACTCAAACCTGTACCTAATTTACAGAATGTTTCAAAAAAATCTTTGTCTTCATTGTAAGCAGCACATAATAAAGCGCCGTAAGTTCCACTTCTTCTGCCTTTACCATAAAAAGCTCCTACAATTACCAGATCAAAAGTGTCAACCATCTCTTTTACATATTCTTTTTTCCACTTGATCCAGTTCCATCCTCTAGTACCGGCCTGATAAAAAGAATCTTCTGCTCTTGACTTGACAATGACACCTTCATAACCTGATTTAAGCATCTTCTTAAAGAAATCATTGGTCTTGCCTAGATCATCAGTGATGATCCTTTCTGTAAGTTTTATCTCCTTATTCTTTTTAACAATCTTTTCTAACGTTTCGGCTCTTTTATAATAAGGAATATTCAGATAAGATTTTCCATTTAAGTGAAGGATGTCAAATATCTTAAATTGGATGGGGATCTTCTTTACATATTCTTCAATGTCGTATTTTCTTCTCCTCTGCATCAAAGTCTGGAATGGCAACGGCTTTTCATCATTGTCAACAGCAATCACTTCTCCCTCAACTACAAACTCTTTTTCATTAATCGCTTCATCTAAATACTTAACTAAATCAGGAAATTGATCGGTGATATTATCCAACCTTCTTGAAAATAAATTTATCTTCCCTTTCTTATCTTTATGCGCTTGAATCCTTTCACCATCATATTTAGCTTCAACAGTGACTTCTCCGGGAATCTTTTCTCCAATTTCTTCTAAAGCTTTTACTCTCTGCCCAAGCATCATCTTGATCGGTCTGCCTATATGGACATCAATATTTTCTATTCCCTTCAATCCTTTCTTTGCTAATGTTTCGGCAATCACACCTACATCTGGACAGATGTTGTAAGCTTTTTCAAGAATTTTTTTATTGGATTTATCTTCTGTATAAGCGATTGCAAGAGCATCTAGTACTGTCATGTCACCTACACCCATCCTTAATGTTCCTAAAGCAATCCTTGTTATATACTTCGCACCTTTTGAGGAAGACTTTTGCAGTAATGAAGCTAAGATATTTGTCTTAAGATCTTGTGAACCACTTCCTGAAGTCTTGGCAATCTTATGCAGTTTCTCGAATAATTCATCAATAGTCAGCTTACTTAAAGGAACCAAAGTTCTTGGCTTTTTTTGTAATACTTTTTCTGCAGTCAAGCCCGCATCTCCAGTTTCCTGCATGATCTTTTTTACTTTTGAAGAATCAATCGCTCCCGCTGTGGTTATCGCTTTCAGAACAGATTTCTCTGCCATACCCAAAATAACACTTTCATACTCAGAAGCAATCTGTCCCAGAGTAAGATAAGAAACTAAGGCAAGGTCATCCTTAGGAACTTTCCTGAAGAATTCTGAAAGGATTTCTCTCATGGTATTTCCTGAAGATGTTTTCTCTAACTTCTCATACACTTCAGCTAGCTTTTCGAAATCCATTCTTCTTAGAATTGATTTTTGTTATATAAATGTTGTTGTGTTATTGAGTTAAGTTTTACGGAGGACAATTTCTATAAATATATTTTTTCTCTCTTATCAATCTTAACTACAATAATTCTCTTCTCATCATTATTTACCCTGTAAAGCACTCTGTAGTCACAATCCTTACTCTAAATATCAACTCATTATGTCCTTGAATTCTCTTAGAATCATGAGAAATTGGATTAACAGATAATTCTTTTAATTTTTTGATAATTCTATCAAATAAAACTTTTTCACATTTTCTGAGGAATTTATCAGCCTGCTTATCCAGAGCTATTTCGAACATCCTCGAGTTCCTCTATAGAAGTAAGTTTACCAGCTTTTTCATTTTCAATACTATCATCAATGAGTTGCTTTTCTTCTGCTGTGAGAATTGTGTCTACGTCTACCATATGCTTTTTAATATAATGTAATTCTTCTTTGATATATTTAAGTTCATCTAAGATTTGTTTCGCTTCTGTAACCATATTTATTTAGATAATAATCTTATTTAAATTGTTTTTGGAATTTTTAATGGATTTTCTGATCTATTTCTAAAAAAGGTAAAAAGAGTTTATATTATGTATTTTTAATTTATATGTAAAAAAACAGTTTTAACTTATCCCAACCTTTTATATTTGTGTATTTACTGTTTAGTAATTAATTTAGAAATATTTATAAAGTGAATTCATTCTAACTATTTATAGTATATTTATCGTAAAATGTTCGACAAAAAACCAAGCGTATCTGTAATCATACCGGCATATAATGAAGAGAAATATCTAGAGACAACTCTAAAATCTGTGGTCAATCAATATTATGATAATCTAGAACTGATTGTCGTGCCAAATGGTTGTACAGATAAAACAGCAGATATTGCAGAAAAATTTACGGTAAATATCTATGAAACTGATGAAAAAAGTATTAGTCTTGCCAAAAATATTGGTTATGAAAAAGCAAGTGGTGAGGTTGTAATTTTTTTGGATGCTGATTCACAAATGCAAGAAGGATTAGTTGATTTAATAGTTAAAGAGCTACAAATTAAATATGTAGGCGGAAAATCTAAAGTGTTGCCTGATGAAGATTCATTTCCTGCTAAAGCATACTTTGGATGGGTAAATTTTTGCGGAAGATTAAGTCAATTATTAACAAATATAGATTCAAAATGGAATAATGGTGCTGGTGCTTGTTTATTTAGTACACATGATCAATTAGATAATTTATATAAAAAAGATGGATATGTGTTCAGACCAGATCTAAAAGTGATGGAAGATGTTGATTTGATTTCAAGATTATCTGATGAAGGGCCATTCAAATTCTTAACAAAGAAAGGAGTTATTACTTCAACAAGAAGATTTCAAGAAGATGGTTACTTGAAAAGGTTCTTTATGGATTTTGTAGAATACTTAAATCAAGAAAAGATTGATGAAAGAAAAGATATTAGATGAAATATCTGATAAAACATAATATATGAAATTAAGTTAAATGATTAAGTTAGATAACAGGTAAAAATAATGAAAAAAATCCATAACATCATATTACTTTTATTAATAGGACTATTAATCTCATCTTTGGCAGCAATCTCTAAAAGTGATGCTCATCTGCCTACAACAATATTTGGCGGAGCAGAACAGCATTCTCCAAGCAATTGGGTGAAAGAAGAACAGATCAAAGTTTACAATGATAAGGTTATTTTAGACATCCAAGATGCTATCTGGGCAGGTTTTACAGATACTAATTCAATGGACCCATTCATCGATGAAACTTCACATGCAATCGAGATTTCTCCCGAAAATCCTCAGTCAATAAATCTAGGAGATGTCATTTCCTATCAAACTGAAAAAGGGATCATCATCCATAGAGTTATCGAAAAGGGAGAAGATAAGAAAGGAATTTATTATATCGTTAAAGGAGATAATAATCGTTTTGAAGATCCAATCAAAGTTAGATTTGAAGATGTAAAAGGAGTTTTAGTGGCTGTTATTTATTGATTGCTGTTGATTGATATTTATTGAAGTTAAAAGTATTTGATTTAGGATCATAAATATTTTTCAGGATAAATCATAAATATAATCAAATAGATAATTAAATAATTTAACAAACAATCAAATAGATCATCAGACAAATATTGATACCATGGAATATGACATTATTTTTGTGTTGGGAGAACTATTTTTTGATCACCCCTTATCAGGAGCAGCCATTCTTAAAAGGCTTCTGGAGAAACATGGTTATAATGTTGGCGTAATTGAAAAACCAACTAAAGAAGAAGAGGTAAAAAAATTAGGCAAGCCTAAATTATTCTTTGCAGTAAGCTCTGGAGCAATTGATTCAATGGTGAGGAATTATACTCCATTAAAAAAGAAACGTGATGAGGATAAGTATAGTGATTATGAAGAACTGGTTCCAGATAAGGCAGTAGTTGTTTATTGTAATTGGATCAAGAAAAATTTTAAGGAATCTTTAATAGTTATCGGGGGAACTGAAGCAAGCTTAAGAAGATTTGTCCATTATGATTATTGGGAAAATCGCTTAAGAAAATCTATCTTATTTGATAGCAGGGCTGACCTATTGGTTTATGGTAATGGGGAGAAACAGATACTAGAAATCGCTGAAAGAACTACAGAAAAACTTCCACTTGACTCTATAGAAGGTACGTGTATTGTCAGCAGAATAATTCCTGAAAATTTTAAAGAACTTCCTAGTGAAGAGGAAGTGACGGATTCGAAAGAAAAGTTTTGTGAGATGCAGCTTGATTTAAACAATCACACCAATCTTGCTCAAAAATCCGGACAAAGATATATCTTACAATATAAAAGTCCGCTTTATACGTCAAAAGATCTGGACGAATATTATGAACTGCCCTTTAGCAGGAATATTCCGCTGAAAAGTTTAAGAGGATTTGAATTTAGTATCGTAACCCATAGAGGCTGTATAGGTAACTGTAATTTCTGTGCTATAAATCTTATTCAGGGAAATAAAATAATTTCAAGATCAGAAGAATCTATCCTTAAAGAGATAAAAAATCTTGCCAAACTTCCCTATTTTAAAGGTAATGTAGATGATCTTGGCGGACCAAGCGCTAATATGTATGGCATGGATTGTAATAGATGTGATATCTGCCATAATGATTGCCTTAAATGTGAAAAACTTGATAAGAGCCATTCACGTCTATTGCAATTGTTAAAAAAATCAAGAACTATTCCGGGGATAAGAAAGATTTACTTACGCAGTGGGATACGTTATGACTTTGCACCAAAAATATATATTAAAGAGATTGCTGAACATCATCTTTACGATACTCTTAGAATAGCTCCAGAACATACTGATGAAAATGTATTACAATTGATGAATAAGGATAAAGGAAATTTTAAAGAGTTCCTGCAATTTTTCAACAGCTTAAAATGCGGTAAAAAACTTTCTTATTATTTCATAACTGCCCATCCCGGTTCAAGCATGAAGGAAGCAAAAGAACTTGCGGAAGCAGTTAAAGGATTAGATAATCTTAGCCTGCAGGTTTTCACACCTACACCCATGACTACTTCTACCTGTATGTATTATACTGGTATGGATCCAAAAAGTAAAGAAAAGATTTATGTTCCTTATACTTATTCAGAAAAAAAAGAACAGAAAAGAGTTGTGCTTAATGATGTTATGTTTACTAAATAAATAAATAAAACAAGTTATATTCAATTTCTGTTGTCAATTAAGTAGAACAAGCCTTCGGCAAACTTTAAAGTTATGGGTGTTCAGCTTTATGTAGCTGTCGCTTTATCTCATCAATGTATTTCTTCGTAGATATTTTTGCATTCTCTTCATAAATCCAGCATATTATACTCATCCAATAAATGATTCCATAAAAAGATTCAAATTTTTCATGATCTTTTCTTCGTTTAATTTTTGACTCATAACCTCTAAAAAAATCATTTTGGTATGGAGAAATTGTTCTCATTAGCTTTAGATTAATAGCACTTAATTCATATTCAGTATGTCCGGAATAAGACCATTCCATATCAAATATTCCACTTATCTTTCCCTTATGAATTAAGATATTTCCACCATTATAATCGCTATGAATCAAACTTGGTTTGAACTTTACATCAAGCAAATTTTTATTATTTTCAATAAATGATTCAATTTCTCTAATCAGAACTACATTCAAAAATTTTCCTTTCTTAATACTCTTTAGCGAATCAGTATAAATCCCCCAGACAAATTTAGGCCAAGACATATCTTTCACTAATTTATCTGGTTTAAAATGACCTACAGTCTTAAAATGAATGGATTGGATTTTCGCTAAAGATAAACCAAGTTCAAAAGCTAATTTCTTTTTTTGATTATCAGAAAGTTTTGAAAAAGACTTCTTTAATAATTCACCAGGTAATTTTTTAAGCAAAATATAATCATGAGGAATTATCTTTTTTGAAGTATCCAAATCAATAACTTTTGGAACTGGTAAATCTGTCTTTTTCTTCAACAAATCAAAAAGAAATTTCTCTTTTTCAAATTTAAATTCTCTCGAATCTTTTTTTACTCGTAAAACTACTTTATCATTTATTATATATGCTGGATTACTAACTCCTTCAACAAGAATTCTTTTAGTCTTTACAATACCTAAAGAATGAACATCAAATATCTCCTGAATCTTTTTCTTTGATAAACTAACCATAATCATTAATAAACATAAATCATTATTAAAGCTTTGCTGAACACCCTAGATAAACTTGACAACAGAAACTCTGTGTCGCTTCGCTCCTTGTCCTCCCCACTCCACTTCGTTCGTAGGTCGGAGAATATAACAGGAATTTCAACGTTAAACATAGTATGGATAATCTATGAAAACTATCGAAAATATGTTAAGAGCAACCATTAAATATAAATAATAGAAAACATTTCCAGAAATTGGTGTTTAGATGATTGACTTATTACTTATAAAAAATATCTTAGTTGCTTTAGCTTTAGGAGCACTTATCGGTTTAGAAAGGGAATATGCCAGATTTAGAAAAAGAGGGCATGATTATGCAGGGATAAGAACATTTCCTTTGATAGCATTATTTGGCGCATTATCTGCTTATTTAGGTGTATTGATCTCACCTTGGATTTTGGTTGCCGGAATCATTTTAATAGGTATTCTAGTTATCGTTGCTTATTTTATCATCACTAAAAAATCTACCGTTCATTTTGGCGCTACTTCTGAAATGGCCGGATTCTTAACATTTTTTCTGGGAGTCCTATCTTATTATGGAGAGATTAACCTAGCTGTAATATTGGCAGTTTTAATTACAATCATTCTCTATGCAAGATCAATACTGCATCGTTTTGCTGAAAAAATAAAAAAAGAAGAGATGGCTGACACTTTAAAATTTGCCGTGATTGCTTTTGTAATCCTGCCATTGCTTCCTAACAAGGGTTATGGACCTTTAGAGATCTTTAATCCTTTTGTAATCTGGCTGATGGTCGTCTTTATTTCAGGAATAAGTTTTGCTGGTTACATCTTAATGAAATGGTTTGGAGAAAAGGGAATTGCCTTAGCTGGAATCTTAGGCGGTTTTATCAGCAGCACGGCAGTAACGACCAGTTTTGCAGAAAGAAGTAAAAAAGAAAAAATGATTTATCGAGCATTAGTTTTAGGAACTTTGCTGGCTAACACTTTGATGTTTATCCGTATTTTGATTGAAGTTTTTGTACTTAACAGAAGCTTGTTCGTGAAAATTATCTTACCAATAGCTGTTCTCTTTATAGTTTCTGTTATCTTCTGCTATTTTATTTGGAGAAAAGCAAAGAAAGTTCAGGGAAAAGTAGAATTGAAATCTCCTTTTACCTTAAGTCCTGCTTTAAAGTTTGGTGCTTTTTTCGCAATTATTTTAGCTTTGGTTAAAATTGGAGATTATTACTTATCTTCCAAAGGAGTATATTTGGTCAGCGCTTTTTCAGGATTTGCGGGTATCGATGCAATCACTGTTTCTTTATCACAATTATCTAAAAATGTTCTGACAGAAGATACCGCGGTCAAGGGTATTTTAATTGCAGCCTTAAGCAATATCGGAGTAAAGGGGGGAATAGCTTTCTTTTTTGGAGAGAAGAAATTTGGCAGGATAATTATGGCTTTTTATGCAATCCTAATTGCGCTAGGTTTAGGAATAATATTCTTTTTATGATTAATTAATCATTTGATAATATTTAATTTGATAATATTTCAACTTTTCTTATCACAATCTTCCTTCTTTGGCTCCCAACAGATCTGTGAAGTAGTCACGATTTGTTTCCAAGGACCGTCAGGGACGTCTTTATCGTTGACAAATCTCCAACTGCCTCTAAAACGGCCCCAGTCAAGCGGGACACCAAGGCAATACCATACTGCCGGAGAAAGATCAAAACCATCGTAATTATGGGTGCCTTCTTTAAACATATTATCAAAGCTAGCGTAAGGGCCGGTGTCCTGGATTTGGGCAAAACAACTTTTGCTGTTGTATTTGACCTCTACCCAGCGGTTTTTCATCAAGGAGACAAATTCAGGAACGTCCCAAGCCCAAGGAATCAATTTGGCATCAGCAGGACGGCCTTTTTCCTGAACGTCGTCATAGAGGGAAGCGGTGTAGAAAGGGTTTTCTTTAGGCGTGAAGCCTTCGGGAAAATAAATGTTGTCTGGATTGCGATTAAACGGCCAGTCAGTGCCGCCATAATGATATTCCCAGTAATTATCCCAAGCGTTGGCAGATTCGCCACCCTTGCCGAGATGGAACCAAGGGAAGCTGACATTATTGTGCCAAAGATAAGGGCCGACGTCGAATGGGGTTTTCCTTCCGGAGTGAACATTCCAATCAAATTCACGATTGGGAGTACTGTCGTCGTTTTCGTCAGCCCAAACATAATCTATGACGTTGTTGCCATCCTGGTCTTCTTCGAAGTAATCAGCATTACCATCGCCGTCTTGATCTATCCATTTTATTTCGTAGCTGCCGTCGTGATCAAAATCAGCAACGAAAAAAGTAGGTTTATTGTCATCGTCAAGATCCATCCACTGGCATTCTGGTTTTTTATCATCGTTTTCATCGATAAAAAGATAGATCACACTGCCGGTTTTACCAAGAGTCCGATGAAATTCGGGGTTGTTATTCTTGTTTTTGTCAACAACGATGTAATCATCTTTATCGTCGATGATGCCGTCCTGATCCATATCACTGCTAAAGTTGTAATTTTTATAACAGAAAGTAGGGTCCAACGGGATGAATGGAGAAGGATTGAATTGAAGGTTGATTTTGGGAGAGGTCTTAGAGATAATTGGTTTTTGAGTCGGGGTGAAAGGTTTATTTTTATTTGGGAGGGAAGACTCTTTTTCAAAAGTGGTGAAGAGGAAAACGAAAATTAGAATCAATAAAATAACAGCAAGGGCAAGAATAATTATTTTGAAAGTTTTAGGTATCATTTATTTATTAATTAAAAGTCATAAAAGTGCGGAAAAGCATCTCACTCTGCACTTTGTGATGCAAGACCGGTCTAAAGACTGGCTCTTTCTACTTTTCTTTGTGTATTAATTATAAGTAATTTAATTTAATTTAATTTAAAGGTTGCGGTAAATCTTAATACTTCAGTTTTCTGGAGAGATTTAGCCATTTTTTAGGAAATAATGTTATTGTGATTGTCAAAAAATAAAGACTAAATTATAGAAAGATCAAATAAAATCAATAATTTAACTACTGATAAGTTATTACAACCAAAAGATTTAAATATCATTTCTTAATTTCTAACAAATTATGGTAGGATTCAAACAAGAATTGATGAAAAATGTTAATGATTTTTATAACGAATTAGTTCAACAAGTAGATAATCTTGAACTTTCTGCAGATGCCCGAGTTTATGTTGTTAAGCTTGTTGAAAAAGGTCCTAATGAAGCTTTAGAAGAACCGGTTTCGATCAGATATTTGGAACTATTTCATCTAGGTAATGACAATGAAAGATGTAGACAAGCAATTGATTTAGCAGAATCATGCTTATGGAATTTGGGTTTTAGAGAAAAAATGGTAAGAAGTAAGGAAGAAGGACAGATTAAACTTTATGAAGATATCGGTTCATCTTCTTATAGTATAGCAGGTAAGAGTATCAGATCCAGAAAACCTGAAAATCATTTTTTTGAGTTAGCAGAAAAATTTTCAAATCTAGCATTGATCCTTAGTAATTTAAGCCCGACAAGGGAAGATTACCTGACAAAGATGAGAGCAAATGCCATATTGTTAGATCATCTTAATTCAGATGATTCCGGTTTGGTATTGAATTAAAGAAAATCCTGAAAAGCGACTATCCCCCAACAGAAAACAAAGATTTTCTGAGGGTTCCAGAAATGCAAAACATTTCTTAGAACCAACCATAAATTATGGGGATTTGCGCCGCTTTTCCAAGACTAATTTTCTAAAATTAAATATAGCGAAATCTTTTTGCTTATTTTATGATATTCATCTCCAAAGATGAATCAAGGAGATTTCTGCTTATTTGATTTAAAAAAGTTCAATCTTATATCTTTGTTCTTTGATTTTATCTTCTTCTTTATTTTTATTGTTGAGGTTTAACAAAGCACTAAAATCAGGAGCTCTATCCGGTAGATTATCACCGGACTTAGTCGCTGGATCACTAAACATACTCATTATATTTGTAGTATCGACAATTTCTGCTGGTTTATTTGTTTGAATTTCAATTGGTTCACCCTTTCTTTCCAGAACATTAGTTAATAGATGCAATACTTTTCTTATGTCTTCATATGAATCTTCTTTTGTATCGATAGTAATTCTCATCTTATCACCATCATCTGGAAAGCAGGAAAAGTATATAATTTTTATTGTTAAGGCTTTGTAGAAACCCTTCCGTTCGCACCCTCTTTTGATTAGCTAATTGCTCCAAAGTTGAAGTGATTTCCGAAGAAGAGGGCATGGCTTGTCTCACGAATAGTCTTGTGCTCACTCGCCATTTGGCAGGGGTTTCTACAAGCCTATTGTTAAATTAAATTTATAAAGGTTTATGGTTAAGATTAAGAAATGACAGATAAAATGAAAGATGAAAAAACAGTCAGCAATATTTCTCTTCTAGAAAGCATTCTGGGAGGAATAGCTATATCTGCTTTATATGTTTCTATTATAGAATTATCAACACATAATCTTCCACAACAAAATTATGATCATCTTTATATCGCCCCTATATTAGGTTTAGTGGCCATGTATAGCACTTACAAACGTTAAAGTTGTTAATAGGTTAATTTAAGCTTAAATCTTTTCTAACTTCCATAAGCCTACGTCAATTACTTTAACCGGCTTCTGATGGAACTCAAAAGCAGCTTTAATTGGAAATTCATATCTCCATAGATCGGTTATCTTAAAATTAAAATCCCTGGTTATCGCTTCCACAAACTTCTTAGTGGTCCATTTATGCATCGAATAAACAATCTTACTAACTTCAAAGGCTTTTTCTAAAAATTTCTTGTCAGCATGCTCATCTTTAGTACCAAAAGGCGGATTCTGGACAACAATATCAACTTCAGCATCAAATAAGCTGATATCTTCAATAATGAATTCTGCTGCGCCTATTTCGTATTCTTTCTTGATATTTTGATAATTTTCCATGCAAATCATTATCGCTTCTTGATCTTTATCGATAAAATAAATCTTTTTAGCTCCCATCAATAATAAGCCTATACCGATTATTCCTGGCCCTGAAGCTGCATCTAAGATTATTTTTCCGGCAACTTCACCTTTCATGGCCATATTCCAGACCCATTCTGCAGCAATATTGCTGGGAGTTGCATATTGTTCTAGTTGTAAAGAAGGCTTTTCAAATGACTTTAATCTGCTTAGAACTACTTCTAGATCTCTTTTTGAACGGATGGACATAGATTGTAAAAGATTATAATTATTATTAATCTTACTATTTTGTTTGATAAAAAGAAGCTGTCAACTTAAATTATCAATATATAAGGCTCAGCAAGTTTCTTATCTTTTATTTTGTTTGGACCACTACTATAAACATCTTTAAAATCGTCATAAAAATCAAATCTTAAACGAAATAATGCATTATAGCCATTCTGCGCTAAGAAATCAACACATTCAGTGCCATAAGAAATTAATTTTGATGAAGGGTGCCTAGAAATGAATCTTTTAGGTATTCTACAATTGATATCATCAACATGATATGGAACTCGGGAAATATATTTCGGCGCTCTTTCCAGGCGTTTGACATTTCTGTTATCAAAGCATATACAGGAACTGTAGAAAGGAGTGAATTTCATTTTCTCATAATCATCAAAAGAAGAAATTCCAGCGGATATTAAGAAATGGATGGATTTTATCAACTTAAATTCATCACAAGCTTCTACTAATTCCGTCAAACTAGTATCTGCAGGTAAAGTTTTTTCCAAACTAACTAAGTTTCCCCCCATAATTACTAGTAAGTAACAAAAGTATTTATAAATTTTACTGATAATTTATTGATAAAAATCATTAAGCAGCTTTTATTTGAGCTTCAATCACTTCAAATATTTCTTCATCATCATTCCATAAAACTTCTAAATCGTTAACAAAACCTGCAAATTCTGATCCTTTAAGTAAATGTACTTTAAGGATAATCTCGTTCCAGCCATCTATCTCCCCTTCTATTTTTTGCTTTATATCCTCTTTTACTCCACTTTCTTTTAATTTATCAAGAGATTTGATATAAAGCTGTATTACCGCCATTAACGGTCTCTTCTTAAGCTCTTCAAATGAGCCTCCCAAATAACTTAATAACTCTTTAAACAAATGCCTTAAATTGGAAATAATAATCTCTTCTGCTGTAAATAGATTTTTTTCAATCATCTTTAAATCTTTATCCAATTCTTTCTGTTCAAATAGTTCTTCAATCTGGTTATAGCTATTTGTTAAATTTTTTTTGACAATCTTAAATTCTTTCTCATTCTGAGGCCAGAGACTTAGATTAAGACTTTTACGAAAATCATAGATACTTTTTGCCAATTCCAGGACATAGATATTTAATTTTTTTACATAAGAACTTTCAATTTTCCTGCTCTTTATTTCTTTACTGAAAGCATCTGCAAAATTTTTTAATTTACCATATATTTTCTCCAGAAAAATTTTAATATTATCTAAATCTTCTTTCAATGATTTCAGTTGTGTTTTATCTATAATCAAACCGACTCGTAGTAAATCTTCATTTAAATCACGTCTTAGATAATTTTTTAGATCTTTATATTCTTCTTTAGATGCCATTTTATGTTTAATAATATCTATTTAGATTATAAGTTTTACTATTACTAAAAAAAAAGTGATTAGAAATTTTAATTAATATCTCTTTTAAATTTTTCAAGCTACCCAAAGTACCGGTTCTCCCTGAGAAGGCATCTTTCTGGCTTCTTTTGCTGTTATGCTATAAGCTTTTCTTACATTTTCGATCGGATTGAAACGCAAGTGAAAATTTGCTTGAATATCATCATTTAATCTTTTATCAGGAATGCCAGCAAATGTCTCTTGGGCTAAATAAATAGAACAATTCATACCATAATCCATTATCTTTTCTAAAGGGTCGATCTTAGTAAACCGTGCAGGTTCTTCAAAATCTATATCTGAAAGGCCATAAGGTACTTTAATCTCATAACTTGGTAGTGTTTCCACTCTTACTACACCTGATCTGTCTCTGCCTTCACATTTAGAGTAAAAAGGCAGACATTTAATCAAACTTCCTTCTTTAGTAATTGCAGGAGCGCTGATAACATAGAAATCTATTGACCTAATAATCCTTAAATTTCTGCATTCCTCAACCATCCTGCTTAAAGAGGAACCAAATTCAAGAACTCTTGGCTCTGAATCAAATAATAATATATCTGCACTCATTAGTCAACACAATTGAGTAGTGAAGATATTAAGTTTATAAATCTTATTAAAGAAAAACAAAAAAAATTAAGTTGATTAGGCTGTTTTTAATCCTAATATGATTTTAACTTTATTTTCATTTCTTTCTATTAATAATTCAGTTACATTGTTTTTAAAACCAGTATATCCTTTTAGATCTTTTACTTTATTTACATTAGATTTAACTTGTCTCCATGTAGTCAATTCCCCTTCTAAATTTTTTCGGAGAATTTGTACAGCACCAGTGGATTTCTCAGTAGTTGTTCCAAACAGATACGTTGAGAAAATCTTATTATCAAGTTCTTGCAATTTTTTAACATATAAATCTATATCAGCTTTAAATTCAACTTTTTTGAAATTAAATAAAGATTTTCCCAGATTAACTTTAATACCTGCAAAAATTTTCATAATCTCTTCAACTTCATGTTCTAATTCTGCTCTTGTAACAGCCATAATATCACCTTTTTTGTTTAATCAATCTTAATATTATTTATATTATCTAATTTCAAAACAATTTTATCCTAAAATTATATCATTTTGGAATATTAGTAAATTTATAATCTTTACTGTTTTGTAAAGATATTATTGGTATTTTTATGTGAATTTTCAAATATTTTAATTGTTTATCTAGTGTAGGATCTGGTGTAGTACACTTTAACGAATTATTATGATTTATGATTTTTTTTAATACAGCAAAGATAAAAAAATAAAGAATAATGAATTAAAAAAAGAATTGAAAATCTTTTAATGAAAAAATCATAAAAATATTAAAAAAATAAAAAAAAAGATTGATTTTTCTTCTTAAAAAACAAAAAAAACTTAAAGAAAATTTTTTATCGTCGATAAAAATAATATGTTAAAAAAAAACAATCATTTAAAAGTCTTTCCAAAAATGAGATAACCATTCAAAAGTGATTGTATGCCTGAAAATAGAAAGCTATTTAAATCAGGAAAAAATCATTTTAATTACCTGGGGAGGTGGTAGAGGAAAAACATTGAAGTGTTTTTCTTGTCAGTTTAACGATGATAATGTAGTAGTAGTTATCGTGTTAAGAGGCCGATAAAAAAATGAAGAAAGAGTTTACGAAAATAAAGAAAATCTTGGAAGAACATCTTGCTACCATCAACGATAACACTTCTGAGATTCAAAGCCTTTTTGATTATCTTCAAGAGTTGGAAATTAAGATTGATAAGTTCTCCCAAAGAATTGATCAGTTGCAGCTTAGTCAGGAGCTGCCTTTGTCTAAACCAAATATTTCTCCATTAGATCATACTGAAAGAAAAATATTTCTTGTATTTTATACTGAAGATTCTCCCTTATCATATAAAGAAGTAAGTATTAAAGCAGATATTCCTTTTTCATTAGTTCCTGATTGTGTTTCATCTCTTATTTCTAAGGGAATCCCTTTTCAACGTTCAACTTTCAATAATCAATTATTTCTAAAATTGAATCCGGGATTTAAAGAATTACAGGCTAAAGAAAATATAATCAATTTATCGTTACAATCTTTTATTGAATAAATTTTTTGATCCATATAATTAATATCTTGCAATAATGACCTCCTCCCCATCGTAAACGATGGGGTATCCATGCTGAGATGCTAAGCTAGTGCGTGATGTTCCGCTTGGTTCATAATATAATTCTTAACTGTATCAAAGTCATTGTAGCCGACTGTTGTTGCACACCCACCAGCAC
>JAHJGQ010000042.1 GCA_018824365.1 Nanobdellota archaeon
AAAATACAAAGATTTATATAGGTTTTTAGTTTATTTATCTTAAATTTGTTTGAAAATAAATTGAAAAAAGAGGATTCAGAACAGTTAGAGATACTTCTAGGTAAATTAGATTCCAAAGAATTGTTAAAAATAATCTTCAAAAAGCTACAAGGAGAAGAACAGATAGATCAACTTATTAGCTCTTTTCAAGATACAAAAAGTCAGATACTTATACCATTATCAATCTTCTCATATAAATTACAACCAGCTGAAGCATTATGTAAATATCTTAAAGAAAATGAAAATCATTCTTACAAACAAATTGCTGTATTAATAAACAGGAATGAAAAAAGTGTTTGGGCAACCTACAAAAGAGCAAGCAAAAAAAGGAAGCAGAAATTTGTAAAGAAAAGTGAAAGATACTTTTTACCAATTTCAATTTTAAAAAATCGTTCTTATAGCTTGTTAGAAAGTGTAATCTTCTATCTAAATAAAACTTACAAATTGTCTAATCCACAAATTGCTAAACTGCTTAAGAAAAGCCCAAATTCAATCGCTGTTTTAATGAAACGAGCTAGAGAGAAATATGAAAGAGAAAAATAAAGAAATTTCCTTGAAAGGAAGGGAAAACTGGAAGAGGAAAATAAAAAAACCTAGAAGACCAGGCATTAGAAGTAAACTTCCTTTAGCAGAACAGCTCTGGTGGGTTGATCAAGAATTAAATCAAGATACCACTCTATCTAGAATAAAAATAAGTGAGAGGAATTATAATAAAAATAACAAACAAATATTTATCAAAAAAATAAACAAACAAAAGATTAAGCTTTATTCTCCTAGATATCACACAATTGGATTGAAATTATTGTTCATCTTTATGGTTCTTGCTTCTTTATTTTTCTTTATGAATCATGATAGTTATAGCTTTGGTTCTCTAGTTATTTCTGATACCACCCCCGTTGAGAACCAAGGTTTCTTTTCTTTTGGAAATGTATTTACTAGGATTTCAAACTTTTTAACTGGTGCGGCAGTATCAACAGACATAAAAGAAATACCTAAAACTGTTGAAACGGCTGGTATTCCTACTTCTAGTAGTGGGCTTAGTATCCAGGCTGAATGTGGGGGTATAACACCTTGTTCTTGTGGTGATTCAGTAACTGCAAGTTTAACTCTGACAGAAAACTTAAGTGGTCCAGGGCCTTGTCTTACTACTAATGCTGATAATATTATTATTGATTGTAATGGATATACTTTAAGAAGAAATGGTGATACATATCCAGGAATTTATATAAATAGTACTAATGTTACCGTTAAGAATTGTCTTATAACAAATTTTTCTTATGGTATCCTTTTTGAAAGTGGTTTCTCAAACAGTACAGCAGTTAACAATACTATTTACGATAATACGTACGGCATAGGATTGTCTGGTTTTGCAAATACTTTAGATAGTAATTCTATTTATAATAACTCTTATTATGGAGTTTCAATGGGAATAACTAAAGATCATAATGTACGTAACAACATTATTTATGATAATGGTTATTATGGTTTCTCTTTAGTAGATGTTAATACAAGCACTTTTACAAATAATACAGTTAACACTAGTTCCGTAACAGGTTATGGTTTTTTTCTGTTTGGAGCTATTTCAAATAATTTTACAGATAATATTGTTACTACGATTAATTCAAATGCATCAGGGTTTCATGTAGTTCCTCATTTGGGTTTTTTTAATTCTAGCTCAAATGTTTTTAAAGATAACACGATTAAAACGATTGGAGTAAATGCGCATGGGTTTTTCCTGAACAATTCTGGTTCAAACAATATAACAGGTAATACGATTAACACAAGTGGTAATGGCGGACGCGGCATTTACCTTATTTCTGCAAGTGATAACATTTTGATAAGCAATATTATAGATACCAATAATACCAATTCCCATGGTATTTACTCTTACTCCTCAAATTCAATTGATATAATTAATAATGAGATTACTGCTGATAATGCCTATGGTATTTTAATCAATAATTCTGTATCTAACACCATATTTAGTAATAATGTGACTACTTACAATAATGGTGAAGCTTGTATCTATGTAATATCAGATAGCATGAACACTTCTGCGAATATAACTTCCAATATACTCAACACAACTTTAGGTGGAGGTATCTATGTTAGAAATTCTACTGAAAATACTTTGATGAGTAATATTGTTGATATCATTAATGGTGATGTCGGAGTTTATCTTTACAATGCCAGTTCAAACATTATAAATGATAATAACATTACTGTTAATGGTTCTGAGAGTATGGGAATATTTCTAGCTGTTTATTCAAGCAGTAATTCATTTACAGATAATATCATCAACAGTTCAAATATGGGTGGAAACGGCATTGCCTTATCTTCAAGTAATCAAAACACTTTCACAAATATGGTCATTGAGAATAGATTTGCACAATATGTAATCAATGACATCACTGGAAGTTCAGAAATAAATTATTTGATCTACAACAATTCTTTTGGTCAGATCAACTGGAGTTTGAATCTAACAACAAATATATCTTTAAATGTGGGAAATACCATCTTTTTAGAAAATAATACTGTAGGGTTGATCGATGATTCGCAAACTCTTAGCTTAAACGGTTCTGCAAGGATTGAAATCAAAGGGTTAAGTTATTCAAAAACACCTCAATTGCTTAAAGATTTAGTAAGATGTGATGATACCGATAATTGTAATATTACGTCTTATAATGGAGGAATCCTTTATGCTGATGTAAGTTCTTTTAGCAATTATTCTACACAGGAAACACCTAATACTCCGCCAAATATAACAAGTCTTATTTTAAACACAACTGATCCAACAACTAACAATACGGATGAAAATCTTACGGTTTATGACATTACTTTTGATGCAGAGAATAATTCTGTAAAAGTAATTTACAATTGGTTCAAAGATGGAAATTCAATTACCGTATTAAATATGCCATTTGAAGCTAATGGTGGCAATGAACTAAGTGTGACAACAGATTATTCCGGGTATGGAAATAATGGGACTGTGTATGGTGGTGTTACTTGGAATGCAAGTGCTGGTTATGATGGAAAAGGAGCTTATGAATTTGATTCCTCAGGAGATTATATAACTGTTCCAAATATAAACCTAAATGCTTCTAACAATGATTTTTCAGTTTTTTCATGGACTAAAATAGGACAACATGATTTATACAAAACAATAATGCATAAAAAAGGTTCATTTTCAATACTTTTCGCTCCACTTTCTGGAGGCGGTGTATCCTGTCGGATCATAAATACTACTGGTCAATATAATATTGTTAATACTAATACTGGTGTCTGGACAGATACTAATTGGCATTTTGTCGGTTGTGAATTTAAAAGTAATAACACTATTGAAATTTATGTTGATGGTTTTTTAGTTAAAAGCGGCACTTTTGCTGGAACACATAATGTAACCAACAACAATATTACTATTAGTGATACCGACTCTTCTTTCTTTAACGGAACTATTGACGAAGTAATGATTTTCAATCATTCCTTATCACTTGAACAGATTCTTGCTTTATATCACAACAGGACAGATTTAATCATATCACAAGAAACCACAAAAGGAGAAATATGGAATGTTTCAGCTACTCCTAATGATGGCAGTCAGGATGGCACTACTTTAACTTCAAATAGTGTGACCATACTAAATGCTAAACCAACACAATCAACTCCAATCTTAAATTCAACCGATCCAGCTACCAATGATACTAACCAAAACCTAACTGCTTATAATCAATCAACA
>JAHJGQ010000043.1 GCA_018824365.1 Nanobdellota archaeon
ATCCCGCAAAGAACCATGAAACATATGGTTAATTTCAGCTATCCTCTTGTTTGATTTATCTCCACCTTCACAGCTGAGAAAATAACTATTCTTCAGATTATCAATTTTAGAAACATGTATCTTCTTTCCGTTCAAATAAGCCCCTTTATTTTTTTCTGCAACATATAATTCATCCAGAAAAGGAGCAAATATCACGCCTAGAATAAGTTCATTTTTTTTCATCAAAGCAATTGATATAGAAAAGAAAGGATTACTATTAGCAAAATTACTGCTACCATCTAAAGGATCAATAATCCAGGTGAATTCACTTTTATTATCAATAAAATTACTTTCTTCAGATACAACATTATGTGTTGGAAAATTTCTTGAAATGGCATAAATTATTATTTTATTACTTCTTTTATCATACTTAGTAGTAATTTCTTTAGCAAGAGAACGCTTTGTAAGTAAATTGGAATCATATCTAAAATTATCCAGAAGATATCTCCCAGATCTTTTAATTATACTAATTGCAAACTTTCTTGTCTCAGTCAATTTTATTTTACCTTTTTCTATAAACTTCTGGATTTACAGTAAACTCAGCTTTCTTACCACTTAGAACTGCAAGAATATTTTTAGTAGCCAGTTCTGACATTGCAGTTCGAGCTTCAACCGTCGCAGAAGCAGTATGTGGTGTAAGAACAACATTATCCAATTTTGCCAATCCTGGACTTAATTTAGGTTCATTTTCAAAAACATCTAAAGCTGCTCCAGCAATTTGTTTTCTCTTTAAAGCCTGAACTAAAGCTTCTTCATCAATAACAGGACCCCTAGAAGTATTGATTAAATAAGCAGTTTTCTTCATCATAGACAATCCTTTCTTACCAATTAAATGTTTTGTTGAAGGTAATAATGGTATATGCAGAGTAATAAAATCTGACTTTTTTAGAAGATCATTCAAAGAAACAAATTTAGCTTTATATTCTCTCTCAAACTTTGAATTTCTTTTTATATCATGATAAAGTACATTAACACCAATGCTTTTATGAGCCCGTTCAGCAACGCCAGCTCCAATCTTTCCTAATCCAATGACACCAAGAGTCTTGCTTTTCATCTGTGATCCTAGTAAGAGCATCGGTTCCCAATCGTTACATTTTCCTGCTCGAATTAATTTATCTGATTCAGAAATCCTTCTTGCAACTGCCAACAATAAAGCAAAAGTATGTTCAGCGACAGCATCTGTAAGCACCCCTGGAGTGTTGGTTACGGGAATTCCTTTTTTAGTTGCATATTTTATGTCAATATTGTTATACCCAACTGCATAATTAGAAATTATTTTTAGGTTAGGATTAACATCAACAATCTTCTTATTGATTTTATCTGTAAGTAAGCAGAGCAAAGCATCGCACCATTTAACTCCTTTAATAAGTTCTTTCTGTGAGATTACTTGATTTTTTGAATATACTTTTACCTGACAACTATCTTGAAGAAATTTTAATCCTTTTTCAGGTATTTTTCCTGTGATAAATATTTTAGGTTTCATTGTTATTTATTTCTTTCATTTCTTCTCTTATTTCTTGGCTGCCAGATATCTTGCAGCTTTTAATAAGGCAGTACAACCTTGGCCGGCAGCGATAACATATTGATATTCATGTACTGAAGAACAATCACCTGCCGCAAAAATTCCTGGAACAGAAGTATTAGTATTACTATCAATGATAATGTGTTTATGTTCATCTAATTTTAGCAAGCCGCTGACAAAATCTGTATTAGGCACTCTGCCGATTTCTACAAAGATACCTTCAACTTTCAATTCTTTTAATTTTCCTTTCTGCTCATACTTCAAACCAGTTACAAACTTATCTCCTAGAATTTCTGTGGTTTTGGCATTATTGATTATCTTAACTTTTTTATTCTTCTTTACCCTCTCCTGCAGATATTCATGCGCTTTAAATTCTGAAGTGATGTTGATGATGTAAATCTTTTTAGCAATTTTAAGCAAAAAATCTACTGCTTCCAATGCAGAATCACCACCACCGATTACTGCTACATCTTTTCCTTTAAAGAGAGGGCCATCACAGATTGCACAATAAGTAAGACCACGTTGTTTGAACTCCTCTTCTTCTGGTACTTTCAATTCCCTTGGACGTGCACCAGTAGTAATGATAACTGAACGGGTTAGGTAATTTTTTTTGTCTGTCTTAACTAAAAAGTGTTTTCCTTTTTTTACTATTTTTTCAACTTTAATTCCAGTAAGTAGTTTAACTTTGTTGAAAGCAAGCTGATCTTCCATCAATTTAGAAAAATCAGCTCCCGTAGTCTGTTTAATCCCTGGATAGTTCAAGACTTCGCCAGATTCAATGAACTGTCCGCCAAACTTATCTGTAAGAAGAGCAAACTTCATCTCTTTACGAGCTGCATAAATAGCAGCAGTACAACCGGAAATGCCTGCACCGATGATAATCACTTCATATAAGCTGGAAGGTTTTTTCTTGCTGCTTTTTTCTGCTATTTTTTTCTTAGCCACTCTCTTATTTCACCAATCTCACTTCATTAATTTCATTTCATTAATTTAATTGCTTCATCGAAAATATGTTTAGTGCTGAAACCAAACTTCATCAATAATTCATCTGGATCACCAGATTCGCCGAAAAGATCCCGTACACCAATCCTTTTAATTTTTGTTGGATAAGCTTCACTTAAGAATTCTGTAACTGCACTTCCTAAACCGCCAATTATTTGCGCTTCTTCAACAGTAATGATTCTTTTACATTTCTTAGCAGCAGCAAGTATTGTCTTCTCATCTAATGGTTTGATTGTATGAGAATTGATAACCATAGCTTTAATATTTTTCTTTTCTAGCATCTCTGCAGCAGTCAAACATTGATGAATTACCGGACCTGCTGCAATAAAAGCGATATCCTTTCCATCTTTCCAAATCTGTGCTTTGCCGATTTCAAAAGGAGTTTTAATAGTAGTCATCTGTTCAGTTTTTTCTCGAGTAAGACGTAAGTATGCTGGGCCTTTATGTTTCGCGATTGCTTTTGTAGCTTTTTTTGTCTGCTCGTAATCTGCTGGAACAATAACAATTATGTTTGGGATGCAACGCACGATGGCAATATCTTCCAGAGCTTGATGTGTTGCTCCATCAGGTCCAACAGATACACCTGCATGAGCACCGATAATTTTTACATTCTGGTTATTATAACAGATAGTTGTCCTAATCTGTTCCCAGCATCTTCCCGGGCAGAACATCGCATAAGAAGAAGCGAAAGGAATTTTTCCTACCGCTGCTAATCCAGAAGCAATGGTAACTAGATTTTGTTCAGCAACACCAACTTCAACAAATCTTTCAGGAAACTTTTCACGAAATTTTTCTACTCGGATTGATTCTGTAAGATCTGCACAAAGAACCACTATGTTCTTGTTTCTTACTCCAATTTGTACTAAAGCATCTCCGTAACCATTCCTTGTAGGAATATGTTGACGGAAAAAGTCTAAGTTCATTTGCTTGTTTAGATATTTTAGATTATTCAAGTTCATTTTTTCAATTGGTTCCTTATCTTTTCAGCCAGTACATGTAAAGGCATAAATTTCTGGTGTTGTTTAAACCAGTCCCCTCTTTCTTCAACTTCATGAGCATGCAATTCTGCTAAAGCCTGTTCAGCTTCTTCTGGCTTAGGAGATTTACCATGCCAGGTATGGTCATTTTCCATGTAATCAATTCCTTTACCAGGAATAGTGTTAGCGATGATCATTAAAGGCCCGTTAAGGTTCTTAC
>JAHJGQ010000010.1 GCA_018824365.1 Nanobdellota archaeon
GATAATAATATAAAAGAAAATATAAAATTTAAAAGATTATCCTGCCAATGCTTGGAAACTCATCCGAATAATTTCTTGGTAAGTTACTACATTTTCCAAGACAAATGTTTCCACAGCCGCTCCAAGAACTAAGAAGATTAAAGCAAACAGCAGCAGATAAAGATTGAAACCGAACACTTCAAAAAATCTATCTGAAGCAAATCTTTCTAAAATAACATCTTTAGAGATAACACTTCCAGATATTGCCGCTAGGAAATAAGAAATTGCCTCGAGAATCATGTGTGGAAAAACTATCAACATAATTAGTCCAAACAGATAAAAATGGCTTTGTCCAGAAAACAAAGCTGCATTTTTTGCAGTAAGACCAAATATTGTTCCCCATACAGAAGCATTCCAGGTTATCAAAAATATCGCTCCATCACCAGTTAACAATGCCATGATGAAACAAGCAATCAAGACTAAAAAGTTATTGCTTAACAGATCATAAAATAAACCGCTGGAAAAAATACCTCCCGCTGCTTGTCCAGTAAAACCCTGACCAAACCTTATCTCCAGTTGTTCCCTGAATAAAGTGTTTGTCTGCATATGTGGCAATAACATAGTTCCCGCTGAATAAACAATCAAGATTCCTAAAAACAAGAAGATATAAATCTTAACAACATTAATATCATCAAACCATAAAGAACGTAAGGAAACCTTCTTTTCCATACTTTCCTGACGTTCCTCGATGGAAAAAATTTTATACAATTCAGGAAGCAGCAGAAGCGAAGTGAAAGCTACTGCAACCAATGCCGGATCGCCAGGAAATAAAATTGAAGCGATGAGAATTCCGATAATTGAATAAACTACACCTAATATGAAAGCATATCTTCCTTTACTTTCAAGCCAATCTTCAGGAAAAATGTGTTCTAAGACCATGATAAGCACCTCTTTATATGTTTTAGCAATACTTTTTAATATATATAGTTTGCTATTAGTTGAAGATAGTCGAATTGATTGGTTAAAACGTATTCTTAAAACTTAAAACAATTTAAAACTAAAAAGTAATAGCAAGGAATCAAGATTTAATTTTCCAACGTTTAATCAGATGAGATAATAAGAAAGGTACAAAGAACTTAAATAATATGGTGCTTCCTATTAAAACTGAATATAATGATAAAGGTATCAGATTTTTTTCAAATAATAATTTTATAATAACAATGCTCGTACTAAACTTTACAGTTAATGAAACTCCTAAAATAATTGATCTATGTGTTCCAAGCTCCTTTCTTCCCATTAAATAACTGGTGATAATCTTAGTGGTGTTAGCAAGAACAACCACAGCAACGACCAAAAGTGGAAATTTGATTAAATAATAAACATCAGCATCAAGCCCCACCCATAAAAAGAACATAGGTGCAAAAAAACCATACGCCATTGTTCTTATCTCAGAATCAATTGAGTTCCATCGTTTTTTTGGAATGAAATTTCGTAGAGCCATTCCAGCAAGCAATGCTCCAAGAGCAGCTGCTTCTGCTATCAAACCAATCCCAATAAACGCAAAAATAAAAAAGACTACGAAGATGAAAAATGAAGCGACTCCTTCAAAATGTATTTTTGCTGCCCTTTTTTTCAATTTAGTTAACAAGTACGCAGAAGCGAACAACCCAACCAATATTGCTAAAGTTACAGAAATCTCTACATTGGCATGTCCAAGAGTAGTTCCTAAAAGAACCGTCATGACAATAATCGTAGCCACTTCAACGATATCATCTAAAACACCTATTCCTAAAATAGTCTGGCCTAAACGTGTTTTAGTTAATTTAAATTCATCAAGTATAGGCAACAAAACAGCTTCCCCGACGGTTGCAAATGACAATGCTACTAAAATTGAAATGAACCAAGAAACATCAAAAATGTAATGGACAAAAAATGTACCAAAAAATGCTTCGGCAGAAATGATTGCCAGTGTCGTCTTGATAATAAACTTTTTCTTTTTGCGGATCTCATCCAAGTTCATTTCAAAACCAATGATAAATAATAAGAAGTACATCCCTAATTGCGCTAAAAATATAAACGATTCAGAACTGGTTATCTCTTTAAAAGGATTATATGCGGCTAAACCAAGACCTATCAGCAATGAGGAAAAAATCCAAGGGATCTTAATCTTTTCTAATAACCTTCCGACAACGAAGGTTACTAAAAATACTCCTGCTAAAAAAAGTATCAAGTTCATCTAATCTAAGTACCTCTTTTTGAATAAGATTATTATTTAGGTGTTTATATATTTAACTTATTTCTTGAATAAAAAAAAATCATAAAAATAGATAGATAAAAATAATAAAAACATAATCTTTTTAAAATCACTTAGTTTATGACATAAATAAATCAGTGGGGGTACTTAAAATGGTAGCAACATGGTTAATTATTGTTATTGTCGTAGTAGTTATTTTAATAATCTACATTTATAACAGCTTAATTAAATTAAGAGTAAGAGTCAAGAATGCTTGGGCACAGATTGATGTGCAGTTGAAAAGAAGGTATGACCTGATCCCTAACTTAGTTAATGCAGTTAAAGGTTATATGAAACATGAAAAAGGCGTTTTAGAAGAAGTTACTAAAGCTAGAACTTCATTAATGTCCGGTTCAATGAAAAGTAAAGCAAAAGCTTCTAACCAGATTACAGAAGCATTAAAATCAATTTTTGCTGTAGCGGAAAATTATCCTAATTTGAAAGCTAGTGAAAATTTTAAGCAATTGCAAGAAGAACTTTCCGGAACTGAATCTAAAATTGCTTATGCACGCCAATTCTATAATGACAGCGTAATGGCTTTTAATGAAGCAACTCAAGTTTTCCCTAAGAATCTCTTTGCTAAAATATTTGGTTTTCACAAAGAAGACTTTTTCGGAGCAGATGAGAAAGAAAAGAAAAATGTTAAAGTTGAGTTCTAAAAACTGATTATCAGTTTTTAGGGATTTTAAGAACAAAAACCAAATTATTGTTTGGTTTTTATTTTTTGTTTTTAATTTTTTAAAAAATGGTTTTTTCAAAAGTTGAAAAATGGGAATATACGAAGAAATTGCCTCAAATAAAAGAAGATCATACTTATTAGTATTCTTTTTTTTAGTATTTGTTATTTTTATCGGATATGTCGTTGGTTTCTTTTACGGCAGCGGTTATTTTGGGATTGGAATGGCTTTATTTATTGGAATAATCTATTTTTTATTTAGCTATTACGGTGGAGCTAATGCTATCTTAGCAATGACAAAAGCAAAAGAAGCAAAAAAACCGCAATACACTTATCTAATCAACACAGTAGAAGGGATATCTATTGCTGCTGGTTTATCTAAACCGCCAAAGGTTTATGTGATTGAAGATTCTGCTTTAAATGCTTTTGCTACTGGGAGAGATCCTGAACATTCTTCTGTTACTGTAACTACCGGTTTAATGGAAAAACTGAACAAACTAGAGTTAGAAGGAGTGATTGCTCATGAGATTTCGCATATTAAGAATTTTGATATCCGTGTGATGATGTTAGCAGCAGTAATGGTAGGGATGACAGTTTTGTTGTCAGACTTTCTGTTAAGAAGCTTTTTATGGGGTTCACATGGGAGAAAAAAAGAAGGAGGTAATCTTACAGTTATATTTATTGTTGTTGGTTTAGTATTGGCTATTCTTGCTCCTTTAATAGGTGAAGCGATTAAATTGGCTATCTCCCGTAAGCGAGAATATTTAGCAGATGCTTCTGGTGCTTTATTAACAAGATATCCAAAAGGATTAGCTGATGCTTTAAGAAAAATACGTAACGATCCGGATCCATTAGTTGATCATGCTAATAAAGCTACTGCACATTTATTTATCTCTACGCCTTTTCGTCAAAGTAAAAGATCATTTATAAAAAACCTATTTAGTACACATCCCCCAATTGATGATCGGATTAAAAGATTAGAAAAGATGTAGTTGTTGTAAAAAAAATTGTAAAAAGAATTTAAATTCTTGTTGGAAAGATTATCCTAAATAAAGGCGCAATACCTCAACCTTTAGGTTGAGGATGTAGCGCTTTATTGGGATCCAAAGAAATGCATGAAAAGCATTTCTTGGAGCCAGAAATGGTCTTTGCCATTTCTCCGCTCCTAAAAATGCGGTGTTTTGACCGCATTTTTATGATTTTACAAATATCATCTAGTTTATTTGTTCTTTCTATTTTTTCTAATCTTTCCAAACTTTATTTTGTCCCAAATCCTTTCATGAATATAATACCCGCCAGTTGTATAAAGATTACTGATTATAACAAATCCTATTGCAATCTCATACTTATGGGTAAATAAAAATACTACACTAAAATCTAAAAAAATAATCATCAATCGGTATGATATTGTCTTGACTAACGATCTTTTCCAACTGTCAACAAAATATTTTGTATTGTTCATTTCTCTTTTTCTTGGGTGTTTTAGTGAAAACAATTATTTAGATATTATATAATCTTACTAATTAAA
>JAHJGQ010000044.1 GCA_018824365.1 Nanobdellota archaeon
AAATCCGTAACTTTTTTAAATTTGTTAGTTATTATCTTCATTTGTAGTCACCTCGTCGACAAAATTGTCTTAATCAACTATTTATCGACGAGAACTACTTAATATAATTTATGAATTTTCTCAAAGGGTTTCATATTAGCCTATTTAAACTTATTTAAATCTCATTTTGAAATTAAATTATCTTTATATTAAATTGATACCAAACAATCTTAATATTCGATACCTCTTCTTGCACTGACCCCTTTATCATAGTAATGTTTATGCTGTTTCATTTCTGTGACTAAATCAGCAACATAGATTATTTCGTCTGGTACATTTCTTCCAGTAAGGATAAGTTCTACATGTTCGGGTTTGTTTGCTATTAAATTTAATACCAGTTCGGTTTTTAATAAATTCAATGACATTCCTGTGTTTATCTCATCTAAGATGACAAGATTATATTTTCCTCCTAATACTACATCAAGAGCTTTCTTAAATCCTTCTTCAATGTAATCTTTCTGTATATCGTCGTTTAAGAAACAATACCTGCATGAACCGCAGTCAATCTCCTCACGAAAAGCATCAAAGATACTTTCCTTATCTACTTTTCCAGAACTGAAACCGTTAAGTTTCATCTGTTTCATCTGTTTGATGCAGGGTCTTCCAAATTGAAGTATCTCAAAATTTGGCAGATAATTCTTAGCAGAAATATATTCTCCTGTATATGTGCCGCCTTTCATGAACTGGATCATGAATACTTTAAATCCCTGTCCAACTGATCTTAAAGCTAAACCTAATGATGCGGTAGTCTTACCTTTCCCATCTCCGGTGTAGACATGGACAAGACCTTTTTTCATTATCTTCCCTCACCGATAGTTATCACCTGTTCTTCATAACTGCCATCACGATAAATTGTTATCCCTTTACATTTTGATTTCCAAGCCAGGAGATAGGCATTTTCTACATCTTTTATAGCAGCAATTTTTGGAAAGTTGATTGTTTTTGAGATAGAATTGTCAACATTGTTCTGTAAAGTGGCTTGCATCTTTATATGGCCTTCAGGATTGATGTCTTGGGCTGTTACAAATACATCTCTTACTGATTTAGGTATCTCCTTAAAATCCTGAATACTTCCTGCTCGTGCAATATCTCTGATTAATCTTGGGGAATAGAAACCTTTCTCTTTAGCGACCTTTTCAAAATGAGGGTTTAAGTATACCAATTCTTTATTTCCCAGAAGTGATCGTTGATAGGAAATGGCAAAGAAAGGTTCACAGCCGCTTGAAGCTCCTGCAAGTAAGCTGATTGTTCCGGTCGGAGAGATAGAGATACAGGTCATGTTACGCATCTTTCTTCCGGCTTTATGATGTTCAGAATTTTCCCAAGCAGGGCATACTCCTCTTTTTTCAGCTAATTCAGAAGACATCTGGTAAGCGGTCTCTTTGATGAATGACATCAATTTTTCAGCTGTTTTTAGACCTTCGTCTGAGTCGTACTTTATTCTCAATCTAGCTAAGATGTCGGCAAGACCCATTATGCCAAGGCCAAATTTTCTTGTTCTTTTAGTATTACTTTCAATTTGTTTGTTGGGATAAGAATTCATGTCAATTACATTATCTAAGAAATGTACGGCTGTTCTCACGGTTTCTTTTAGATTTTCCCAGAGTAAATCATTGCTTGCAGAATTTATAAATTCATTTAAGTTGATGGAACCAAGAACTATCCCTTCGTATGGAAGTAATGGTGCTTCACCACACTGATTTGTGGTTTCGATTTCTCCTAAATCTTTTGCAGGATGTTTCCTATTGATCTCATCGATAAATATAAGGCCCGGGTCGCCTGTCTTCCAGGCATTTTGAGTTATCATGGCGAAGACATCTCTTGCGCGAAGCTTTCCAACATTTTTCTCAGATTTTGGATTGATGACATAATATTCCCTATCTGCTTCAACCGATCTCATGAAACGATCAGTTATAGCGACGGAAATGTTAAAGTTTTGTAAAGCTCTTCTATTTCGTTTTGCTTCTATGAAACGGATAATGTCGGGATGATCTACACGGAGAACAGCCATGTTTGCTCCAGGTCTTACTCCTCCTTGTTTTATGGTTTCCAATGCTTTGTCGTAAACTGACATGAACGCTACTGGTCCTGATGCAACACCAATATTGGTCTTGACTGAATCTCCTTTTGGTCTGAGACGGGAAAATGAAAAACCTGTTCCGCTGCCTCTTTGGTGGATTAAAGCAGCATCTTTCAAAGCGCCGAATATTCCTTCCATGGTATCTTCAATAGGCAATACAAAACAAGAACTCAACTGTTGTGTTTCTGTACCTGCATTCATCAATGTAGGTGAATTTGGCAGAAATTTCAGTTCGGCCATGATGTTGTAAAATTTTTCTTCTACCTTTTTTATTTCCTCTTCAATTGCTCCATAAAGTTTGTCTGCTTGAGAGATGTTTTCTGCTACTCTTTTGAGCATTCCCTTTGGAGATTCGTTGACAACTCCTTCTTTATCTTTGAGTAAATAACGTCTCTCAAGTATTTCTAATGCTTCGTTAGAAAAGTTAAGGTTATCTTTGGTGTTTTCAGCTCCAGTAATCAAAGCTCTTCTTTCTCTCTCTTCATCTTTTTTATGGCGATGTAATATATATGCTTTGGCTGTTTGCGCATGCCCTTCTTCTATTAGAATTTTCTCAACAATATCCTGAACATTATCAACTGTAGGTATTGAATTTTTGAATTGTTCGTTCAGTAGATCAAATACTTTCAAAGCAAGAGAATGTGCAAGTTCTTTATCTTTACCCCCTACAGATTCTGCTGCTCGAAAGATAGCATCTTTAATCTTGTTAATGTCAAATTCAACTAGTCTTCCGTCTCTTTTTACTATCTCTTTAATTGTTTTTCTTGTTGTTTCACTGATGTGTTCTTCTTTTTCTTCATCCATTTTTAAGATAAATTGATGTTACTATTATTATTATTATTAT
>JAHJGQ010000045.1 GCA_018824365.1 Nanobdellota archaeon
ATTATATTATCAAATTATCAAATTATATCATAAAGATGAAAAACATTATTACTATCGATCATTTAGAAAAATATTTCTCTATCACTAAAGAAGCTTTAGAAAAAGCAAAGACGGCTTTTGATGAGAAGAGAAAAGAAAATGCAAATGACTTTTTTGACATGGCATCTCGTTATTATGATGATGCTGAATATTTTTTTAAAAAAAAAGAAGATTATGTCCTTGCTTTTGCCGCTTTGAACTATGCACACGGCTGGCTTGATGCAGGAGCAAGAATTGGTTTATTTAAAGTTAAAGATAATCGTTTATTTACGGTTGATAATTAAAAAAATTAATAATCTACATTTAATTATCATATTCAATCATCATTTATTATCAATCATCTCCAATTTAATAACTACTTTCTAGTACTAACTACAGAAAGTTTTATAAATGAAATGATTTTATTCACCATATCACATTAGTTTATTCAAGAAGGGGTTCTAAGTTGTAGGTGTGAAACGCTCTAGCAATAGTTGGGGGAAATATTCAAATGATAGTTCAAAAAGATTTTTTAAACAAATTAAAAGACTTTGGTCTAAATTCGTATGAGAGAAAATTGTGGATTGCCCTCCTTTCGAGAGGAGTTTCAACTGCTGGAGAATTATCAGACATTTCTGACGTTCCTCGTTCCAGGGCTTACGACGTTCTTGAATCGCTTGAAAAGAAAGGCTTTATCATTGTTAAAATCGGTAAGCCGATAAAATATTTGGCTGTGCATCCTAGAGAAGTAGTTGAGAGAGTAAAGAAGAAAATAGTAGAAGAAGCAGAACAGAAAAATAAAAGTTTATCTGAGTTAAAAGATTCAGAGATTCTCGAACAATTAAACGTTCTTCATGAAGAAGGCGTCAAGCTTGTCGATCCTACTGATAAATCTGGAGCTTTTCGGGGAAGAGACAAAGTTTACGAGCATCTTTTATTGATGATTAAGAATTCTAAGAAAAGTGTTACTTTTATGACTTCGAAAGATGGTTTAGTACGTAAATCTGAAGTTCTTCTGAATCAATTGAAGAAAGCAGCAAAAAGCGGCATTAATGTTAAGATTTCTGTACCTTCTGGTTCTGATGAAGAGGTTATTAAAAATTTTTCAAAATTTGCTTCTGTAAAAATCGGGAAGAACAACAATGCACGTTTTTGTATAATCGATGGTAAAGAGTTATTGCTTTTTTTAACAGACGACAAAAAAATTCATAAAAGTTATGATTGTGCAATCTGGATTGAAGCCCCTTATTTTGTAGACTATTTTAATGGTTTATTTGATAAAGAGTGGAAAAATAGTTAGTTTTTTATAATTGCTTCTTTTTTAATTCTTTTATGACAGGTTTAAATCTTAAACAAGTTATCCTTGTACGGCAAGATTTAAAACTTCCGAAAGGCAAGTTGTCTGCCCAGGTAGCTCATGCTTCTGTAGAGGCCGTTCTCAAATCTGATGCTAAATTGATCAAAGCTTGGAGATCTGAAGGAATGGCTAAAATTGTATTGAAAGTAAAAGACGAAAATAATCTGATTAAATATTTTCAATTAGCCAAAGATGAAGGCTTGACTGCTTCTTTAATTACTGATGCAGGAAAGACAGTTATAGCTCCGGGAACAAAGACTTGTGTGGCGATCGGTCCTGATGAAGAAGAGAAGATTGATAAAATAACCAGCGAATTACCATTACTATAACAGAATTATGTGTGAATGATATATTTTTTGACATTGAAAAATGTGGGATGTAGGTTTTGAATATAAATATCTTAGAATTTAATCGTAAAAACGATGATTGTTAATTCTATAAAGCAAAGTTTTCCCAAAACTTTATAAATAAGTCATTTTCTTAATCAAAATAAGATTTTAATAGGTTAATGTCGAAATGAAAATTCCAAAAACAATCAAAAGACTTTGTACAAAGTGTAAGAAACATACCGAACAGAAAGTTCATAATCAAAGTTTCAGAGGTCTGAACAAGACACATACAATGTCTAGAGGTTCTAAAGGAAGGACCATGAAAAGAGGTCTTAGAAGAGGAACAGGAAACTTAGGAAGATTTTCCCGGCCGGCCATCGCTAAATGGAAGATGACAGGTGCTAAAAATACTAAAAAAACCGATCTTCGTTATACTTGCAGCATCTGTAAAAAAGTAAGCTGTCAAAGCGAAGGAATAAGAACTAAGAAGGTGGAATTAATATGAGCGATGAATTGATAACAAAAAGCAAATTCATAAAAGTTCGTTGTTCAAAATGTAAGAATGAACAAGTGATTTTCGGTAATGCAAGTAGTACTGTCCATTGTTTGGTATGTAATCAACCATTAGCTTACTCTACTGGCGGTAAGTCTAAAATTTCTGCTCGTGTCTTGGAAGTTTTAGAATAATTTTTTTAATAATATTTTCAATTTTCTTTATGTAACTCATTTTATATTTAACTTTACACAACCATATACTATTATATTGAAAAACATTTATAAATAACCCATTAAATTAATAATAAGAATGTTATACAAAAGAAAGGGGATACCTGAAGAGGATGAAATTGTTCTTTGTAAAGTCACTAAGATATTTCCCAATTCAGTTTTCGTTGATTTATTAGAATATAATGATTCTGGTATGATCCATATCTCTGAAATCTCTCCAGGAAGGATTAGAAATCTAAGGGATTATGTCAATGTTGGCAGACAGATTGTTTGTAAAGTACTTAAGATTGACCGAGAAAGAGGTCATATCGATTTATCTCTGAGAAGAGTCAATTCAAACCAAAGAAGAGAAAAGCTGGATGAAATTAAACAAGAACTGAAAGCTGAAAGTCTAGTAAAAAGTGTTGCTAAAAAAATTAAAACACCTGTTGATGAAGTCTATAAAAATATTAGCAAAAAGATATTTGAAGAATATTCTCACTTATATCTTTGTTTTAAAGACGTTGCCGGAGGGGAAATTGATTTAGTAAAACTTGGCATTGATGATAAGATTGCCAATGAACTGACAACCATAATCTTAGAGAAATTTAAGCCATCTAAAATTTCGATTAAAGGGGAAGTGAAGATTATCACCTATGCTTCGGATGGAATAGAAAAAATCAAATCAGTTCTAAAACAGATAGAAAAAGTATCTCCAACTATCAATCTATTTTATCTTGGTGCAGGTAGGTTTAAGCTCATGATTGAGGATTTAGATTATAAGCCTGCTGAGAAAAATCTTAACAAAGTAATTGAAATACTGAACAAATTTAATGACAAGCTTTCTACTGCTTCATTTGAAAGAGAGAAAAGTGAATGATTTTAAAAATGGCTGAACATATTCTTAAATGTCCTACCGAGCATAGGTATACAATGGAAAAAAAATGTCCTTCTTGCGGTTCTGATACTTTAACCCCTCGTCCCCCCAAGTTTTCTTTAAATGATAAATATTCTTCATTACGCAGAGAAGTAAAGAAAAAAGAATTGATTGAGAAAGGATTGTATTAGTCATTATATAGTAACTTATCACAAAAACCTTATTATTTACACAACTTTTATTAACATCTAAACTCTTTCGTAAGATGGTGATGTCTAATGTCATTAAAAAAAGAAGTTCTTGGAAAAGTGCCTGTTTTATTACAAGAAGAGCCGCATTTCCATGCTTTATTGGACCATATAAAACACCATAACATTGAAAATAAAGAACACCTAAGAGATTTTTTAGAAAAAGAAATTGCCATTGTTGAAAAATGGCTGGAAGAGAATAAGAAATCAGGAGTCACGACCGTGAAATCTGTACGTGATAAAGTTTTACATCTTGATGTTCTTAAAAAATGTTTTAAAATAACTCAAGAATTTATTCTTTAGCTTTTTTTTAGTTCTTCTTTAACTTTGAAATCACTTAATTACTTTAGATTAAGATTAAGAATATTTCCACTTATACTTACTCCACGTGCATCCCCATCCAGATTAAGCAATGATAATTTTGAATCTTTGTTTATCTCGATAGTTCCTTTAAAATAAGATATCTTAATTCCTTCTTCTTCCAACGAATAACTTAACTTATTTCCTACAGTTAGTTTCCCATTGCCTCTTTCAAGTTCAAGATTGTCTAATTCGATACTTGAGATGTCCAAATAATTATAATTTAGCTCTTTAAAAGAAATATCTATCCCTTTTTCTGATGAGAAAACAACATCATTCACTTCAATCTTCTTAGCTTTTCCAGCTATGGAAAGATCATCTCCCTCAAAATTAACTTTGCCACTGAAACCTTCAATTATAAGGCTCACTTCTTTAAGATTATTTAACTCTAATTTGTCCTCATTCACCGTAATTGTGGTTGTAAGGTCATCAAAACGTAATTCAATGTCACCTATCTTCACTTCGTTTTCAACTTTTGGAACTTTATCAAATATTAATGAAAGTGATGCTATATTATTAATAGCTCCTGAACTTTTTTGATTTTCAAAATTAACTGCATTATCATCACCTATCAATGAATCATTGATGTTTTCTTTATAACCAATCAGTGAGCTGGTAAGGCTAGTGTTATCATCATCAAGAAAAAATAATACAAAAAATCCGCCCGCTACTAACGTAGCTAAAAATATGTAAAATTTAAGTTTATGATGATTATCCTGAGGATTTTGTCTTGAACCTAACATATTTCACCTTTTTTATAGAGTTCTTTAAATCATTTGCTTTAATAAACTTTTTGGTTATAGGGTTTATACTAGGCGGTTCCTTTTGATTAGATTTTCAATCATCTCTAACACTTCGTGTGGCCTGTCAACATCTTTTATTTCTAAAGAGTTATCTCCTGAAGCAGACTTAACATACACTGTCCCATAATTCAATATTCTTTGTATTCTGTCTTGTTTGACATTAATGTCTGTAACAAAACCCAGTGGATGGAAATAAATGTTCTTTTTTGTTTGTTTGATTATTCCATTTGTAGTAATTACTTTTTTAGGGGTTATTTTGTAGTTCACAAAATATCTTGAAAGCTCAGCAGAAACAAACGAGAATAATGCCAGACCAAATATGAAATATTTAATATTGGCTTTAATTACTAACCCTTTTACTGAAGATATTAAAAGTAAAAGTAATAAGAATATTGCGCAGAAATATTCTGTGGTAAGAGATTTCCTTGTTTTTCTCAAAGACATTAAGACTTCTTCATCATTATTACTATCATCCTTATTACTATCATCCATTTTTTCTTCTTCATTCATTTTGCTTTGACTAAGTAAAAAAGCTTTATATATTTTGTGGGCATTCAAAAAGTAATAAAATGCCGGAATTACCTGAAATAGAGACAATCGTAAGACAGCTTAATCGATATATTTTGAATAAAGAGATTATCAAGATTAATATATATGATGAAAAAGTTGTAGATAAAAAAATCAAGGATCTTGTTCCTACTAAGATAAATAAAATCTTTAGAAGAGGGAAATCAATTATTTTAGAATTAAACAATGACAGATACTTGCTTGTGCATCTTAGGATGACGGGACATTTCCATTACTTGGATAACTTGAATAACTTGGATAACTTGAATAACTTGAATAACTTTGATCAAAATTATGGGCCTTATAGATTTAAAAAATACATGGTCTCTAGATTTGATTTTTCAGATGGCTCTTTCTTGACACATAATTCTATAAGAAAATTTGGTGGCATTAAATTCTTTAATAAGGAAGGTTTACAGGAAAACTTATCTAAACTTGGTATAGAACCATTGGATGATGGTTTCACTTTGCAATCATTTAAAGAAATTTTAACTAAAAAATTAACAATGAATGTTAAATCATTACTTATGGATCAGGGAATTATTGTTGGTATTGGGAACATTTATGCACAGGAGATCCTTTACTTGTCAGGCATATCTCCTCTTCGTAAAGTAAGCTCATTATCATCATCAGAAATAAGAAAGTTGTACGAAGATTTACGAAAAATATTAAAATCAGCAATTAAACATCAAGGCAGTACAGTTGATAATTACAGTAATCTTGAGGGTAAGGGAAATTTTCAGAATTATCACAATGTCTACAATAAAGTTGTTTGTAAAATGGGGCATAAGTTAATTAAGGTTGTAATCAATGGAAGAGGAACCACTTATTGTCCAGATTGTCATAAATGATTGTCATAAATAAATAAATAAATAAATATTTGAAATCAGATTGAAATCAGATTGAAATAAGATTGAAATCAGATTGAAATAAGATTGAAATAAGATTGAAATAATAAATTGAGGTTTGAAAAGATGTTTAAAAAAATATTAAAAAAACTGAAAGAAGTAAAGGAAAGAAAAAAAGAAAAAGCTTATCCTAATCGTTTCTTGAAATTTTATCATCTAAATAAGAAGAAATTGAATAAAGAAAGACGTTTTTCTTATAATGAAAGAAAAAAATCTGGCGTGTGTGTAAGATGTAAGAAGAAAACGGTAAAAGGGATAGTTTTTTGTCAATATCATCAGGAAAAACAAAAAACCTATAACAAAATATCTCGGAGTAAATAATGAATTAAAGATGTTAGTGAATTAATGATATGTTTGGAGAGTGAAATGTTTAAAAAAAAGATAGTAGATAAAAAGAAAAAAAAGAAAAAAGAAGACGAATGGGAAATTGATTATGATTCAGATTTTCCAGTCCATGAAAAATATACTAAAGAGATGCCTGTTAAAGAATAATTATCCTAAATAAAGGCGCAATACCTCAACTTTTAGGTTGAGGATGTAGCGCTTTATTGGGATCCAAAGAAATGCATGAAAAGCATTTCTTGGAGCCAGAAATGGTCTTTGCCATTTCTCCGCTCCTAAAAATGCGGTGTTTTATCGCATTTTTATGATTTCAATTCATAAATCCTTGTTGTATCATCAGAATAAACTAACTTGAATTTTTCTATTAAATCTCTTTGTAAAGCTTTATTCAATATTGTGTTAGAAATTTCTTCTTTTTCTTTACCTAATGCAGTATAAAATGCAATAGATTTTTCTTTTTCATCTACATTGACATATAAATAATTGGCAGAATATTTCTTCATTATAACGATTGCTTCATTAGAACTTTCAGATAAAAAAAGTCTAGCCACATCCTGAATAACTTCATGTGCTGTACAAGAATCACAATTTACTTCTTCTGAAGATTTACCTAAGTACTTAGCTACTGTTGTTGTTAAGATCTCTTTAGAAGGAGCATCGATTACCGGTTCTCGTTCTGAATAAGCTCGGATAGCATGACCATAATCCCACCAGGACATTATTACTGCATCTGTAGGTGTGTTTTCTTTAAGCCAATCAAGAGCTGGACGCATCTCATCTGGTAAGGTCTGATCCGGATCAATGACTTTATTATCTTTGACATATTGGATTTTTTTCATGGTACTGCTCTTATTTCCAATAGTAACTTCAGTTTTGATAAGAGTTAAATTATGCTTTCCACCGATTTCTTCTGTGCCAGTAACTTTCAATTGAACTTCCGGCTCTTTAGTACAGCCAGTAATCAGAATTAATATTAAAATCAAACAAAAAATATATTTTAATACCATATTTGACATAATGTAATGGTAAATCTTAATGTTTTAAATCCTTTACCTTTCCGAAATCAAATATTTCCATGTTATTAACAACGTAAACTTTGAAATTACTTACATCTTTCAGAAAAGGACTCAATAATTCTTCTTTTAGAATATCTGTTCCTTCAAGCAAAGGATTGAAGCTGGGCATAGAAATCAACTCTTTCCCTTTCCATTTTCCTTTAAGAAAACATTTGTATTTTTCTCCTTTGCTTCCTTCCCTGATTGTAATTGCTGGGTGTTCGTGTCCAATGATAATCCTTTTTGCTTTAATGTCAACAATATTATCTCTAATCATATCTCCATGGACTATTAAAGTATCTCCAATAATTATCTCTTTAACTATTTTTATCTCTCTTTTATCAGTAATGGTTTTGATAATTGGATCATGGTTGCCTTGAACAATGATGATTTTTTTACACTTATCCGATAAAAAATCAAGAAAAGAAAGTACTTCTTTCCATTCCTGTCTTAATACTTTACCAAACTCATGTTTTAAATCTCCATTGATAATTATCTCTTTTGGGTTTACCTTTTTGAGAATCAATTTCAATTTAGAAAAAATGATGTCTAATTGTGATTTTGGAACCATAATCCCCCTATTATGTAAAGCTTCTTCATAACCTATGTGGACATCACTGATTATTAAGGTTCTTTTTTTATTAAACCACAACGCATTATCTATTATTTCTATGCCTTTACATATTTGCATATAGTAATATTTTGCAGAAATCTTTATAAAGAATTTGGCTTAAAGTTTGTTTAAGCCTCAGTAGCTTAGCGGTTTGAGCACGCGTCTCAGTAAGTCTACTTATTGATCGTGAAGCTGTTAACCGCGCGGTCGCAGGTTCAAATAGTTGACGACTAGGCAACGACCAAAAGCATCAGCTTGATTGTCCTGCCTGAGGCGCTCTTTTAATATTATTTTTTTAGCCCTATTGAATAGATTTGTTCAGCAAGTTTTTCCATCAAAGAAAAATCATCACAGTTCTTAAACAGCAATTCACCATAACTATGGACAATAATTTCAATCCCTTCTAGCTTTATAACTAATAATATTGGTGTTTTTAATATTATTTCAGAATGATTTCCAATCTTATTTAGGTCCAATTTTTGTCTTTTCTTCAGCTTTGCTGAGTAAGTCGCTTTCGTTTTGCATTTCGCTAATGAGAAATCATGTGCCATAACAATAATTATCTTCCATTTTTTATAAAATCTTCTTTTGATTCTAGTTTAATTATCCTTCAATTATCCTCAAAGAAAAACCGAATGATTTATATATAAAAATATATTTCATAACCTTATCATTAGAGGTGATAGTCATATGGCAAAAAAAAGAGGTCTTAAGTCTTCGTTTAGTAAAGAAAAACTTGAATTACACCGTTTAGCTCATTATGCTTTCTTTGCGGGTATTGCTTTAGCAATCATCATCGGAATTTTCCATAAAGTTTTTGATTCATTGTTAGGAGTTGAAGCTTCTAGAGTATATGTGACCACTTTTGTCTTTTTAGGTACGATTGTTGGTTTATTTAATCTGACTGCAAAAGAAACAATCCCTTTCTTAACAGCAGCTGTCGCTTTGATGTTAGCAGGAATTGTAAACTTAAATCTTGTTTATGGAGTAGGAGATGTATTAAGACCTAGCCTAAGCAACATAGTTGTTTTTGTGGTTCCTGGAGCAATTATAGTAGGCATGAAAACCATCTGGAGATTAGCTTCAGATTAATTTTTTCTTTTTACTAAATTTTTTCTAACTTTTTTTAAATCTTTTTTTTATGTATTAATTGTTAGATATTTTTCCATAATTTATCTATTTTTTACTTTTGTACTATCATTGTTTCGAAAGATTTATAAGACCATTTGTTTCAATTTAAAGAATCTATTAAAGGGGTGAATAATATCAACAAAAAAAGTTTTGATTGTCCTTATTGTAAGTATAAATTCATCACGTTTATGTTCTCTGGACTGAAAGGGATTAGCTGTCCTTATTGCAATAATCATATAAAAGTTTAAAAATAATCATAATTATTGTAATCAGATGGCTTTAAAGAAGTTTGATTTTAAAGAAACATCCCTTATTTTTTTGAGAGGTTTATTGATGGGATTTGCAGATGTGATCCCTGGTGTTTCAGGCGGAACTATAGCTTTTATAACAGGTATCTATTCAAGATTAGTCCATTCGATAAGTAGTATTGATTTTTCTTTTATATTTTCCTTCTTGAAGATGGAGTTTAAGAATTCTTATATCACTTTTAGAAAGATAGATTTTGCTTTGTTCCTTCCTTTAGGTTTAGGTATATTAATTTCTTTATATTCATTCTCATGGATGATTGAATATTTGCTAATTTCATTTCCTGCATTTACTTTTGCTTTCTTTTTTGGCTTGATATTGGCATCAGCTTGGTTTGTTTTTAAAAAAACTGGAAAAATAAAATATGAAAGAATTATTTTTTCTGCTCTTGGTTTTATTTTTGCATATTCGATTGCAGGAGTGACTGCAATCAGTGTGAATCATTCTTTACTGATAATTTTCTTATCGGGGGCTTTGGCGATTTGTGCTATGATCCTTCCTGGAATCTCCGGAGCATTCATTCTTTTGTTGCTTAATCAATACCAATTTCTAATTAATGCTCTTCATAACCTAGACAAGCTTATAATTGGTGTTTTTGGTTTAGGTGCACTAATCGGCCTGTTATCTTTTTCTAAGCTTTTAGACTATTTATTATGTAATTTTAAGAAATTAACATTATCTTTCCTTGTTGGGCTGATGGTTGGTTCTCTAAGAGTTCCTTTAAACCAGATGTCAACCACTTCAGATAATCTATGGTTGGTTCTTTTATTTGTTATAATTGGCTTTATGGTTGTATTTCTTTTAGAATTTAGTATGAATAAAAAAACTAATTAGAAGATTAAAAATGATTATGTGTTCATATTTAATCTAAATTATAAAAAATAATGGTAAGTAATTAAATTTTTATCTTTGATCCTTTTCTTTCTTCATCCTGGAAAGAATTAAGTAAATTGCTATCAATATTATTATGAATGATGCAATAAAGTGTAATGGGAACATCTGTAAGTTTGCTGCCATTTGTTCTACCATGGTTTTTTCCTCATTTTCCGGATAAAAGTTTCTTTTAATTATAAATTCTTCGAAATTTGAAGTAGAGTGAATTTTTCCTTTCACATAAATTAATGCTTGTAGTTTGTACTTGCCAACATCAAGATCATCAGCATCTATCAGATACTTTTTATGAATAACTCCATCTAAAAGAAATTGGTCTTCAATTGTTTTAACAAGGTAATTATTTGGAATTGAAAACAAGACTAATTTTAAAATAACGTCACTTTTCATATCATTAAGCAACTCTATGGAAGTTATTGCTTCTATTCGATTTTCATTTTGACTGATATTTAAGATTGTATTTATCTGCGGTTCTTCCGGCTCGACTCCAACTTTTTCTTCTTCTTTGGGAACTTCTTTTTTCTCTTCTTTTTCTTCTGGTTTTGTTATTAAAATACTTCCTGCTCCTCCCCCTCCTCCAGAGCCACCACTTCCAGCAGATCCGCTTTCAGTAGGGATGCTAGGTACTGCTTCTTCTGGAGTTTCTATCTCCATTGATTGTAGAAGTTGCAAGCCGGTTCCAAAATTTAGATTTTGTTTTGTTGATGTGTAAGTATTTCCTCCGTATTCTGTTTCAAACCATATTAAATCGTTGGCTTTCCAGAAACTATTGCAACGTATGGATGGGAATCCTTTTAGAATCAAGTTCTCTAAATTTGAGGAGAAACTTCCATCTGGTCCGTTTTGTATAGCTGGGTTTACTATACAATCTAATTTACTTTCATCAAATGGAGAATCAATCTCTACGTATATGTTTACATCTAGTTGTTCAACTCTGCCAGTAAAATCAATTTTTCCTGCAACCGGTTTTGATACTGCAGAAACCAAAGGGATAAGTAAAAAAAGTAAAAGTACACAAACACCTATTTTTATTATTCTCATCTTATTTTTATTCTCCTTTAAATCTCCTATCATTATCTTTTTATTATCCGGAATAAAGGCGCAATACATGAAAAAAGAAAACTATCTTTTTTCAGTACTGAAAACCAATCGTTTTTGGTTTTCATGTACTTTGGCTTTAAAGCCAAAGATAAGCGCTTTATTTGGATCCTAAAAATGCGGTGAGTTGAAAAGTGTTCCGTCATACCCCATCATTTATGGTGGGGTGGAACACTTTTACCGCATTTTTATGATTTTTAATTATCTTAGCCAAAACATTCCGTACAGAGTGTATGGTTGTAATTGCCATCTACTGTTATAACATAACCTGTTCCTTCATTAACATTAAAATTATTCCCATCATTTAATCCTCTTACATGTGTTGTTAGGAATTCTCCAGATACATTCGATTTATCTAATCTTGAGATAGTTGGATTTAATCCTGCAGGAATCTCTTGTAAGAAACTTTCTGCTGTATAACTTTTATTAAAGTCAAATACTCCGCGCCAATTTGATGCTAAAGGTCCATAACTTGATGATGTCACTACGTCATACCTAAGGATGTAAGGTTCATTTAAAATTTTTCCGCATATTGTGTGGTTGTAAGCCTGATCAACTGTAACTTGATATCCTTCAGAGATGTTAAGCATAAAATTATTCCCATCATTTAATCCTCTTACGTGTGTTGTTAGGAATTCTCCTGATACATTCGATTTATCTAATCTTGAAATAGTTGGATTTAATCCTACAGGAACCTCTTGCAAGAAATTTTCTGCACTATAACTTACATTCAGGTAAAAAGAAATTCTATTTGATGCTAAAGTTCCATAAGTTGATGATAATGGTGCGGTATAATTATATGTGAATTTACCGATTGGAATATCGGAAGTTAAATTTTCAATTCCATTCTTGACTACACTAACTATATAATACTTTTTTTGAGTTTCTGATATGTTAGTGTCGTTCCAGTTATTTGAACTGATACCTCCTACTTTAGTAACATCGGCTGGAACGCTGTTTAGATCTAATGTCATTATTGATGATATGTTCGTAGAATAATAAATATTATAATAACTAGCTCCGGCAATGCTGCTCCAATTTAAATAAACACTTTCACTGCTTGCTGAACATCCAAGGTTATCAGGGCCTCTATACCACGGTTGGACATTAAGGGTAAACTCTTCTGTATCTGCACTGAAAGCATCTTTATCACAATATATTGTGATTGAATAAGTGCCCTCTTCTCCATCTTGGGTTGTAAAATTAATAAATCCTGAAGAGTTCATAGCAAATGAACCTAAAGTTGGTATCGTTAGATTATAGAAATATAACGTTTCACCACAATCTTTATTACATTCTACTTGATATGTAAATTCTTGTCCTACTGTTGTATTTAAGTTTGGTATTTCTGTTATATTTGGTGCATTTATGGTGCAGTTGACTGTGAGAGTAAAAAGTTCTGAATCTGTAGGCATTCCTGTCTTACTGCAATAAACATATACGTCATAATCTCCTTCATCTCCTGTTTGGGGCGTGAAATTAATTTCTCCAGTTGATAAATTCATAGCGAATGAACTTAATGAGGGGATAACTACTCTAGAAAATATACGTGTTTCGCCACAATCTTGTGAACAGTTTACTAGGTAGTAAAATTCTTGGTTAACATTAACTATTTGATTTAGTATTGTTGTTATGTTTGGAACACCGACAACACAAAAACTTGCTGTTCCTGATGCCATGCCTGTAATTGTTAAGATCATATTAACAGTATTTACTATACTTGCAAGTAGTATAAGTATAGCCAGTACTAACATCACCTTCCTTTTTGAGTCCATTTCTGAGTTATATCTTTATAGAAATAGTTTATCTAATAAATACTTATCCTTTTATTCCTCGTTGTTTTTAGAATTTCTCTTTTGTTGATTAGTATTTCATCCTAATTTCTGATCGATATCTTTTGCTACGTCTTCCAGTTCTTCAAAGATATTTTCTAAATCACGCTTAATATTTTTAATAATATTATGTAATCTGTTTTCTCGTAGAAGATAGCCTTTTTTCTCTCGAATAACAATTCCTGATTCCATCAGTTTTGTTAAGTGGTGTACTACTGTCCCTCTTGTTAAGCTTAATCTTTCAGCAATATCATCTGAAGAAATAATTTCATTTCTTTTGGATTTACGTACAAGGGTGATAAATATCCTGAAACAACTACTGTCTTTATCTCTTAGATTAAATAAACCTAATGAATTTCCTAACCATTGCAGTTCATCATTAATATTTTCTTCTCTGATTTTTCTTATTTTGACAATAGTTATCTTTTTGCTCATCTATGTTAGTAAAATAGAACTAGTTTTTAAACTTTTTCCAAAAACTTTATATACTTGTGGCATTTCAAGACACCTACGTTGACTTTAAGTCAACAGATAAAATGAACAAAATGGTGGAAAATGAAAGAAAAAGAACAAACGCAAGTAAATGATGTAAATAAAACGAACTCAAAAGAAAAAAAAGGGTTTTCAGAAAACGTTCAATCTCAGGAAGACATCATTAGAGAGATGACTGAATTATTACAGCGAACCCAAGCTAATTTTGAGAATTATCGTAAACAGAATGATATCAGAATTGAGGAGATGAAACAAATGGCAGCTAAAGAAATTATCTTGCAATTATTACCTGTTCAAGATAATTTTGAATTAGCTTTGAAGAACGTTGATAAAGGCTGCAATTTCAATGATTTTGTTAAAGGGATAGAATTAATATATTCTCAATTTTTTACTTTATTAAGCGATGCAGGGGTAAAAGCCATAGCTACGGACAAACAAATTTTCAATCCTTATTATCATGAAGCTTTGATTAAAGTTGAATCAGATCTGCCTGAAAACATGATTATTGAAGAGTTTCAAAAAGGGTTTACTCTTCACGACAAAGTAATTCGTCATGCTAAAGTAAAAGTAAGTGCAGGTAGTGCAATCAGCATAGATAAAATTTCTAAAAAGGAATTAAGTGCAGATGATAAAACTGAGAATAAAGACGATAAAAAAACAGAAAATAAAGAAAATAAATGATGATGGGATTCAAATAAATTAAAGAGATTAAAAGAATTATTATCTCTTTGGAATCCTTTAATGGAGGAATAAAAAATGTCAGATAAAAAAACAAATAAAAATGTAAGCGGTGCAACCATCGGAATAGATTTAGGTACAACTTTTTCAGCGATGGCTGTATTAGAAGGCGGTAAATCTACTATAATTACAAATTCTGAAGGTACAAGAACAACACCAAGTGTCGTCCATATTAAAAATGAAGAGATTATTGTTGGTCAGATTGCAAGAAACCAAGCAATTGTTGATCCATCCCATACAATTCGTTCTATTAAGAGAAAAATGGGAACGAACGAGAAAGTAGCTATTGATGGTAAAGAATATACTCCAGAAGAAATATCGGCAATGATTTTACAAAAACTTAAGAGAGATGCAGAAGCTTATCTAGGTAAGCCGGTTAAGAATGCAGTTATAACTGTACCTGCTTATTTTAATGATGCACAAAGGCAAGCTACAAAAAATGCTGGAGAAATTGCAGGTCTGAATGTATTAAGGATAATTAATGAACCTACTGCTGCATCTTTAGCATATGGTCTGGATAAGCAGGATAAAGAACATTCTATCCTTATTTTTGATTTTGGTGGAGGAACATTTGACGTATCAATATTAGAGTTAGGTGACTCAGTATTTGAAGTAAAAGCAACCTCTGGTGACAACCTTTTGGGCGGTGATGATGTCGATGAAATTATTGTAAATTATTTAATTGATAGATTCAAAAAATCGACTGGTATTAATCTTAATAATGATCCAACAGCAATGCAGCGTTTGAAAGAAGAAGCAGAAAAAGCTAAAATTGAATTATCATCTAAGATGAAAGTAGAACTTAGTATCCCTTTCATCACTGCGGATCAGAATGGACCAAAGCATATCAAAGAAGAATTGACTCGAGCTAAGTTTGAAGAGTTAATATCTGATGTTCTTAAGAGATTGGAAATTCCAGTAAAGAATGCAATAAAAGATTCTGGTATCAGTAAAGATAAAATTGATAAGGTTATCTTTGTTGGTGGATCAACTAGAATTCCTTCAGTACAAGAACTCGTTAAAAAAATAGTTGGCAAAGATGGGGACAAATCAGTTAATCCTGATGAAGCCGTTGCTGTGGGAGCTGCTATTCAAGCAGGAGTAATTGCAGGAGACATAAAAGATGTTCTATTGCTCGACGTCACTCCATTAACTTTAGGTATTGAAACTCTTGGCGGAGTATTTACACCACTGATTGAAAGAAATACAACAATTCCTACAAAAAAGTCACAGATATTCTCTACTGCAGCAGATAATCAAACAGCAGTAACCATAAGGGTTGGACAGGGAGAAAGGTCTATGTTTACCAGTAATAAATTATTAGGCCAGTTTGATTTAGTTGGAATTCCTCCTGCTCCAAGAGGTGTACCTCAAGTAGAAGTAACCTTTGATATTGATGCTAACGGAATAATTGATGTAAAAGCACAAGATAAAGGTACGGGAAAAGAACATAAGATAAAGATTACTGGTTCAAGCAATTTGAATAAGGAAGAGATAGAACGAATGAAAGAAGAAGCTAAAAAGAACGAAGCAGACGACAAGAAACAAAAAGAAAAAATTGAAGCTGAGAACAATGCTGAAGCAGTGATTTATCAAACTAAAAAAGTTTTAGATGAATTTAAAGATAAAGTTGATGCAGGTACAAAGAAAAAGATTGAAGATAAGATTAAAGAATTAGAAGATGTTCGTAAAGAAGGCGACCCAGATAAAATTAATGCAAAGATAGAAGAATTGAACAAGATTGTACAAGAGATCGGAGCAAAGATATATCAAGAAGCAGCTGCTCAGCAAGCGAAACAGCAATCAGGTAAGGATAACAATGATGACAGGAATAATAAAGAAAACGGAAGCAAAAGCAACAAGAAAAAAGATGATAAAGTTGTAGATGCTGAGTTTGAAGAAAAGAAAGATTAAATATTTTTCTTTTTTTCTTTTTTAACATGAACTTCCCAACTGAACAACAATGTTTGGACTATTTTGAACTGTATAAAGTGCCTAAGAATATCTTTAGACATTGTCTTGCCGTAAGAGATGTAGCAATTTTTTTAGCTAAGAAATTAAATGAAAAAGAGATGGTTGTCAATGTTGATTTAGTCAATTCTCTCGCTTTGCTCCATGATTTATTTAAAGTAGTATCTCTTGAAGAATTGAAACCAAATAAATACCATGTTTATAATTTTTCTGAAGATGAAATCAATATGTGGAAAGAATTAAGAAAGAGATTTCCTAATATGTATGAAAGCGAAGTTGCTTACATATTATTTAAAAAAATTTTTCCTAAGCTGGCTATTTCATTAAAAAACATCAGTGATCCACAAAAAGAAAATTATACTTGGGAAGAGATGATTGTTCATTACGCCGATTGGCGAGTATTTCAGGAAAAAATAGTTTTTTTACAAGAAAGGTTAGATTATCTTAAAGAGAATTACTTAAAAGAAGAAAGTATATGGGATGTTCATACTGAAAAGATTAGGGAAATTGAAAAGAGAATATTTATCAATCTTTCCTTCTCCCCAGAGGATTTAGCTGAAAAATTAAAAATAATAAGATTAAGTTAAGAAAAATGACAAATAAAGATTATTATGAAACCCTTGGTGTTGAAAGGAATGCAACAAAAGAAGAAATTAAAAAAGCTTTCAAGAAGCTGGCTTTAAAGTATCATCCCGATCGTTCTCCAGAAGATAAGAGGAAAGAATACGAAGATAAATTTAAAGAGATTAATGAAGCTGTTTCAGTCTTAGGTGATGATAAAAAGAGACAGCAATATGATCAATATGGAAATTCAGCTTTTTCGGGAGGGGGAACTGGCGGTTTTCAGGGCTTTGATTTTTCAGATATAATGTCTCAGTTCAGGTCAGGAAGTTTTGGCGATTTTGATGATATCTTTGATCATGTTTTTGGTGGAAGTTCTAGAGGCAATTCCAGATTGAGAAGAGGATCAGATCTTCTTTATGAAACTGAGATAACATTAGAGGAAGCTTATTCTGGAATAAATAAGACAATTCAGTTAAATAAACTTGAACATTGTAAAGAATGTAACGGAAAAGGAGCAAACAAATTTGAATCGTGCCATCATTGTCATGGTTCTGGTTATATGAAGAAAACACAAAGAACTCCTTTTGGATTGTTTCAACAAACCGGACCTTGTCCTTATTGTCATGGTAAAGGAGAACTGCCTCAAGATTCCTGCTCAGAATGTGCTGGTGAAAGGTTAGTGCGGAAAAGGAAAAAGATTGAAGTATCTATTCCTGCTGGTATAGAAAGCAGTATGCGATTACGTTTAAAAGGTGAAGGAGAAGTAGGAGAGAACAATGGTCCAAGCGGAGATCTTTACGTTCAGATATCTATTATGGCTCATAAATTTTTTGAAAGAGAAAGAGAAAATCTTCACATAACAATTCCGATTTCATTTTCTCAGGCAGCTTTAGGTGATGAAATTGAAGTTCCTACAATTAATGGAAAAGCGAAATTAAAAATCCCTGCCGGAACACAGACAGAAATAGTTTTTAGAATGAGAGATAAAGGGATGCCTTTAGTAAATCACGATATGTATGGAGACCAAATGGTTACTGTTCACGTAGAAATACCCCAGAAACTTACTAAAAAACAGATTGAATTGATAAAACAATTAAAAGAAGAAAAACCGAGTAACAGTTTTCTTAAAAAAATCTTCGGTTAAAATTCTTCATCCCTTTTGCGAAAAAAGAAGAAATAAAATAAAGCCAGAATTATAATTACATTCGTAATCACCAGTAGATAAATTGTCATCTTAAAACCATCAGTATAAAGTTTTTCTTCCTGTGTTTCATTAATAGTATAATTTGTCGGTATAATTTCAATTTCTTTTTTCTTTATTTCAAATTCTTCTTCGGTTAATAATTCACTATGAAATGTTTCAGTTTCCATTTTATAAGTGTTCCAGAAATTTACGACCATGTCAAAAGAATACTTTCCTGGGTTTTTATTTCTTGCATCAAAAAAATCTTCAATTCTTTCTGTTAAGAAACCATTAATATCAACTGACTTAGTTCTAAAAGAGTCTATCCTTTCGCTGTCTTTTTTCACTTCGATATCTACAAATACATTCTCAACTTTTTTGTTCCAATTATTAAGCAAGTCCATCGAATATGCGTTAATTTTGTTAGCTATAAAATAAGAATCAAAATATAAGATATTAACTTCAGGCTTACCAACAAACATCTTTTTTACAGTTTCTGTTGTTTGACCATCGTACGATGTTACCGCAGCAATGTCAAACTCACCATTTCCAAAAAAATCTTTTTCGATCTCAACTTTTAATAGTTTATTTTCATTTTTCGCAAGTTTGACTGTTTCAGATTTAATTGTATACAAATCTTGTTTTTTATCATTGGCATAAAATGTAGTTTGAATGGAATCAATATCTTCTTTTCCAAAGTTTTCCACTTCAGAAACAAAGCCAATTGAATCACCTAAATCTTGAAAATTTAATTTAGTTTTAACATATTTATCTGGGTAGGGCCCTTCAATGATAATCTTATGTTTTATTACTATTTTTGATGAAACAGTATTTTTTAAGTTGTCTTCTAAAGCTTCTTCTACAAAAATTTCAACAATTGAAGTTTCTGGCTCAAGATCATCAGGTAAATTAACTTCAAATTCAACTTCTTTTGATTCGTCTATGTCACGGAATCGTAACTCGGTAGTTTTTAGTTTAACATATTCTTTCAAATCACCTGCGGCATAAATTTTTAATGTAAGTTCTTGTTGACCATTATTTACTACAGAAAAAGAACCGGAATAATTGAGAGATTCTTCAGATATTATTGTTGTTTTTGCTGGCCTGATCCCTAATGCTGTAACAGTTTGTATCACCAAGACGAGTACTAAGATCCATACTATTGTTTTTTGTTTCATCCTATATTAAAAGTTACAGTAGAGCTTTTTGTACCAGAACCCTCATCAACGGGAACTCGAAGTAAAATATGTGTTAAAAAGTCATTCTTGAAATTATGCCAATCTAAATCAACTACATCTGCAGTTGAACTTACATTTGTCATGTTTGTATAATCAGTTGTTGAGAGTGTTAGGTTGAAAGCGTTTGATTCGTTCTCAGCAATTTTAAATTGATAATTGTTTGAAGGGAAAGATGCTTGCTGGAATATTGGAGTGGCTGTAATGGTTACATTAGCTATAATGTTTCCTACATTCTCTGTTAGGAAAGGGGTTGCGTTTCCAGCTGTAGTATTTACTGTATCTCCATTAGATATTGTACTAAAATTTACTGTGTCTTGAATAACTGAAATGGCTAAATATGATTCTAAAGTGAAATTGAATGTTGGTGAGAAATTTCCATATCCGGTACTATCGTTGGCGCGTACTTTCCAATAATAGGTTGCATCAACATCAAGTTCTGTTTCAACTCCATAAGTAGTGTTGACAGGATTTGTTTCACTTATCCCAGAAACATTCACCTCTGGATTATTAAACGTAGGATTATCATCAATAACAACATTATATGTTAAATTATCATTATCAATATCATTTGAATTATTCCAAGTAAGGGAAGGCGTTCTGTTTATTGTAGTGCTGTTATCTGCTGGTAAAATTAGGGTAGGTGCAGTAGGCAGAGTATTTTGAATAGTCACACTATTAGATGTTAAAGTAGTTCCATCTTCACTTCCATCATTAGGAGTTATTTCTACTGACCAATTTTCTCCTGCAGAAGTTTCTTGTGAAACAATTAAATCAGTTCTGTTGTTGTATAAAGCGAGGATTTCTTGAGAAGATAAAGTTCTGTTGAAAATCATTACATCATCAATAGAACCATTCCAAGAATTTAATGCTGTTGCAGAACCACCTATCCTAATGGGTTGAGCATTCGCATAAAGAACTTTTGTCATTGCAGTTGAACCATATTTAACACCATTTTCATAATATATTATATGTGTTCCATTATATTGGCCTGCAACAAACACCCAAGTATCATTTTGCCAAATTGAACCCTGTATTATAGTAGCACCACCACATCCAGAACCATTATAAACAGCAAATACGGGAATAGCGTTTCCACCCATATAAAATATATAATTATCATCACAAGAAATACCTTTACTAAGCATAGCATCATAAAGACTTCCTGTACACTGCTGATGATTAGGACAATAATGTTTCGCCCAAAAAGAGATAGTAAAAAAGTCAGTAGTTGTGTTGAAATCTAAATCATCAGTATCAGGGATTGTTATCGCATCGCTATCCCCATCAAACTCATAAGCTCCTTTACCATCATA
>JAHJGQ010000046.1 GCA_018824365.1 Nanobdellota archaeon
TAACGTCGCGATTAACCGAAGTTTCAAATGGGTGGCAACTGGGATGAGGCAACCCACAGCCCGCGCAGGTTAGGGTAGAATTAATTAACGTAGTGTAAAATTCTGGATTGAAATTTGGGTGGAGTGGAGTTTGACTACGAGTGAAACGGAGTGGGCAAACGGAACGTAACTGGTTAATCGCTGTTATATTCTCCGACCTACGAACGAAGTGGAGTGGGGAGGACAAGGAGCGAAGCGACGAAGAGTAAAATTTAAGTTTGTATCAATCCTGCGAAGCAGACAAGAATTTAGGACTCTCTCACGTTTTACATAGATTTAGTACAGCTAGGGGCAATCTCTGTTTATTGTTTTGTTTATAGTTTATTTCGGCACTCATTTAATCTAGTTTTTTATCCAAAAATGGGGCGTTTGTTGAGTTTAATTTATAAATGAATAATGTTTAATTGTTTGTTATAATGTTAAAAAGAGGACAGATTACAGTATTTATAATAGTAGGTATCATTTTGCTTTTTGTAACTGCTGGTCTTATTTTTTTAGTTGAGAATGTGAGCAAGCAAGAATTAAAAACCGAAGAAGCAGAAATGGCAGAAGGCTTTAGTGCTGATTCAATAAAAATGTTTACAGATCATTGTTTGGAAAGGACTGCCAATGAAGCTATGGCTTTTGTTAGCTTACAAGGCGGTTACTACAAAGTTCCAGAACCAGCACAGGATCAGATTTTTGTTAAAGTTCCATTTTATTTTTATTTTGGACAAAAACATTTTCCAAGTAAAAGGACTATTGAAGAACAGATTGAAATGTTTATCCTAGACAAAATACCGGCCTGTCTTAACAACTTTACAGTTTTCAAAAAGCAAGGCATCAATATTGAAGAAGGACAGAAGGAAATAAATGTTAATCTTAGCAAGAATGCTCTTTTTGAACTTACTTTACCTCTAACAATAAGTATTGGAAAATCGGTAATCGAACTTAATCAATTTAATTACATTCTGAATTTAAATTTTGAAGAAATTTATTCTATTCTTAATGAAACTGTTGCTGAGCATGAGGAAAACCCAAATTATACACCAATTGGGTATCTTTCAACTTCAGCTCACGAGAATAATTTTAACTTTGAAATGAACTATCAGGAAGATGATGTTGTTGTTTATTCTTTTATTTTTAACCAATATCAAGTAAACAAAGAAGATTATGTGTTTATCTTTGCCAGTAAATATGACTGGTCGGAATTAAGTCCAAAAAAAGAACTTGATTATGCACAGGAAGTAGAAGATCAATCCTGTTATGTGGGCGATAGATGTTATTATAATCTTAACATCTATAATAATGATTTCACTTTTGAAGATTTTACTTCTTTGTTTGACATTTCTCCTAACGGAAGAATTGAATTTATTCCTGAGAGAAAGGACATAGGTAATCACAGCATTTCAGTGAGGATGAGAGACCCAAACGGAAACGAGCAATACATTTCTTTTGAACTTGAAATCCTAACTTTAAACAATCCGCTTGAATTGGCAGAAATTGAAGATCAAATCGCTTATGTTAACAAAACTTTTACATATAAAGTAGAAGTAACAGATCCGGATGGCGATAATATCACATTTTTTGATGATACAGAGTTGTTTGATATCTCCCAAAATGGGTTGATTAATTTTACTGCAAAAAATGAATCAGTTGGCTTTCATATAATTGAAATAATCGCTTACGACGGTGAGTTAGGAGATGGAGGATGGATGTATTTGACAATTGAAAGATGAATAAATTATTTGTGTGGATACTTGTACTTACTTTATCATCAACTATTGTGTGGGCTCCAGAGCCTCCAGGAGGGATTCCTGCATCAGAAGGGCAGTACACCTATAACGATTTTGCAAATGACTTCGCTAATGATCCAATTGCTGCAGCACAAAATAATCCTGAAATGTATATGAAGTATCTCAGTGAGGATCCAAGTAGGGTTGGAGAAAATCTTCAAGCTTACGAAGCAGTTGTTGCTCAAAATGTTAATTATGTTAACCAAAATAAGGAAGCATTCAAGAGATACGCAGAATTAAAAGGAGCAAGGTTTTCTAAAATTAATGGAGATTTAAAGAGCTTTGATCCTGCAACTGGAAAAATTGAAACTGGAGGATCTGCAGGAGAAACAATCTCCTCATTTACTTTCGATTCAGTAAAAGCTCTAGAAGCAAAAGGAAATTCTAATTTTCGTGTAACTAATCAAGGAGAATTAACTTACGATCATCTTTATTACGGAAAAACAAGGTCTGCTTCTTTGAAAGGTAAAGTTGAAATGAGAGAAGGTGAACTTTATCTTAGCGAAGGGAAATTTTTTGTAAAGGAAGAAGGCATAAACATTGAGCTTAGCGGAGGAAATACTGCTAAGTTAATCCAGGGCTGTAAACAATTTGGAGAAGCCAACTGTGGTTTTGTAGAATTAGAAGTTGTTGGTGATACGCCTATTGCTCTTCGTACGGGAACATTGCTGAAAGGAAAAGCAATTATCAGACCCCATTCGGAAATGGATTTGTATCCTGATTCAAAATATCAAAATAAAGCAGGAACTTCTTTTGAGGTTGGGAAATATAGTATTTTCAGAATAACACCAGAAAGTACCGGATGCCAAGGTATTGAAAATTGTATTATAGACCCACCGCATTATGTAGAAGCTGGAGAAGGGGATCTTTTTGTATCTGCTGCAATTGATGCTAAGATAAAAATTGATGCTAAAGACGGCCAATATAGAAATATTGTTGTTAAAAAAATGCCTGAGCATGTTTTAACGTTTGATGAAGAAGGACGACCAATTTATAGAAGTGAAGTAGACTTAACTCTAACAAAAGATAAAGGAGAGAAAACAAGAATTGTTTTTAGTAAAGATAAACCAATTGCTCAGGGAAATTTAAATGGCTTAAAGAGTAATATAGGCCATGTTTTTACATCAACAAAATTTCCTGCTGTAGATGTAGCTAATTTTGTTGATGAGAATGGTGATACATGGGTTAGGCAATCTAGTGGTAAATATCTCAAATTCAAAGAAGTTGATGGTGTATTCACTCCTGCAATAGTTGGAGAATACATCCTTGGAGAGGGAGTAAAAACTATTGAAATTTTAGATCCTAGTGTAGAAGAAGAAGTTGGTAAGGTGTATAAAGTACCGGGAAGTGAAGAGGAATTTCCCTGGATGATTTATAACGGAGAACCCTCAGTTAATGTAAAAGGAGAACTAAATGTTGGTTTAGTTGACCAAGTTACTAAACTGGTAGGAGAGAAAAATAAAGATGAATTAAGATTATTGTTAGGCGCTTTTGAAAGTTTGGAAGCTTCTTATATTAGTGACATCATAGAAAAGACAGATGATTTAGAAACGATGCAATTAGTTCTAGATAAAACCATCGTCCCTCCAGACAGGTCTTCTTTTGGGATGAAGATGGAAATTCTTGGAGAAATTGATACTCCGGCTGCAAATGAATTAAAACAAAGAATATTAAATGCACAAGAACACATAACTGAAAACGATGTTTCAAGGGCACTTCTTGCAACAAGAGGAAATTCTGAATTACAAAAATTAGCATTAAGTAAAGTTGAGCAGATTACTGACCCAGGAAATGCTTTATTAGCAGTTGATTCTGATGATTTAAGAAAAATAATTATTGAGAAGACCGAAATAGTAGAGGGTACTGATTTAAATCATTATTTATTCAGATTAAAGAGCTTAAGTACTGAATTACAAGAATCAGCTATAAGCAGAATTGATTTTAGCAATCCAGCTATTGTAAAAGGGGGTGGATTTAAGAGTGTGTTGGAATTTCATAAGGATAAGCCCGAGCAATTAAGAAGACTCCTCGAGCAAATGCCCGCTCAAGAAGAATTAGGCTTTCGTCCTAAACGGGTAAGTCAAATATATTTTGATCCTCATTTTCAAGAACAAACAAAAGATTTAGATTTTGCTAACAAATTTTCTGTTGCTTTAACAGCGGAAAGATATCTACAGCGAACAGGTGAGACTCCAAATGCAGAGAATATTAAGCAAACTACCAATACAATCTTAGAACAAAGAAGACAATTTGCTCAGCATGTTATTCTTGATGAAAATACATATTATATACCCATAACTCACGATGAGGAATGGTTTGAAAATAGTAAGATGGTGCAGATTGCTCGTGATTCAGGTGTAAGGTCCATTGCAGATGAAAATCTAAAAGGGGCAGGAGCCAAAAATGCTTTTATGGACTATGTACAAAACAGCAAAGGAAAGACAACTGTCCATTTCCAAAATCATGGAGGCCCTGATCATCAATGGCTTCAAAGTGGTCAGGTTGGATTTCATGAACTTGAAGATCTACACACACCGAAAGCAATTAGTTACGTGGAATTGGGCGACTCATTAGCAACAAGGGGAAATTTAGGAGAGGTTACCATTATAATAGATTCGTGCTATAGCAAGGACTTTACAGATAATTTGTATCATTATCTTGATGCTGTAAAAGGAGTAAGAGAAATGCCCGTTGTTATTACTGAAACAAATCGAGGACAGGTTGGAACAATGAGCACATTTACTAATGCTTTAGAGCGTGCTCATCAAACTGGAAAACCATTAACTGGTGCAGATATATATGAAGTTGAATCGCAGACATTTAGTTCCCAGGATCTTTCTGTTACAGTTCCGGTAAGGATGCAAGAAGGAGCTAAATACTCTAGCCCAAAAACACCTGGTGTTACAGATTTAGGTTCTACAAGCGATGCAGGTGCTGCAGAACCGCCACAAAAACCAACGGGAGAACCTGCAGAAGGATTACCTGCACTACTTCCACCAACAGTAATCGAAATTGCTAGAAACGAGCAAGAGATGGAAGAGAGATTAGCAATTGGATGAAAAGATTAATAAAAAACCGATTTCTGAGAGTTTTAAATGGCATTAAAAGACATAATCTTAACAGGAGCAATTGCTTTAACCAGTTGTCACAATGTGCGTACGACACCTATTGAAGAAATCACTGGTAAAAAACCAACAGTGGAGTATTTCTTTTCACCTACATGTGAGGGCTGTTCTAAAGGTAATGATTATGTTCAAAAGTTAAAAGACCATTTTGGCAATAGTATAAACTTAGAAATGTGGTGTATTGCGACTGAAGAGAATCCTACTAAAGACACACTTCTCTGCCGGGAAATTTATGATTTAGATTCACAAAGTGGTACAAATAGGTTATATTATTTAGGACATGATAAAGTTCCAGCTTGGTTTGTTAATGGCCAGAAGGTTAATTCTGCTAAAGAACTCTATGAACATTTAGGGTTTAGCAATGATCAGTAACTTTTCTTAGAGAAGTAATTATTTACCAAAATGCCCCTATTTTTAGTTAGTAAGTTAATGTTGTTTTAGTAGAGAGTGCCGAAATAGTTTTAGTTTATAGTATAATTTTTAGAGATTGCACCTATTTTTGTTTATACATTTAGTTAAGGAAAAGAGTTTACATCGTAGTGAGAGAGTCCGTTTTTATTATTTTAAAAACTTAAATTTTATTGAATATAACATCGCAA
>JAHJGQ010000047.1 GCA_018824365.1 Nanobdellota archaeon
TAATTAAATTATAATATTGATTAACTTTCTTTAGCTTTCTTGTTTTTTAAGCCTGGTCATGTATCCTGCAACAATATTTCTCAGTTTCTTGCTTGTAACAACTACATATTGTGCTGCAATTTTTTTATTTTGAACAAAATCAGTAGTAAAATGATCTCCATGCATACCTAAAAGCTCTCTACTCTTCCTTTTGATAAATGTGGTTTTAATTCTTCCCATTTTGATGTTTGTATAAAGGTGTATTTATAAATGTTTTGGCAATTGATTGACTACCCCAGTATACATATACGTAATATTTATATATTGAGATACATTTACAGAAATATGGTTATTTTATTTGATCAATATAATTTACCCGACGATATTTACAAAGTTATTTTTGCTACAGAGCAGCAGGAAGTTGTAGCTAAGATGCTTATCAAATACATGTGGGATAACGGTAAAGAGATTGGAAAAACAGAGATGAGTCTTTTTGCTACAAAACTCCATGAAGGAGAAGCCATAGTAAAAGAAAAAGGCCAATCTCCTTTGCAGAAAGAGATGAAGATGTCATATAACAAAAGACAATTTTATGATAGAATTCTTACACCCATGCGGGGGATGGGATTAATCGACTACGATTTATACAAAAAGACATATAAAATTTCTGAAAGATTCAATAAATTAATGATTAAGATAGGATTGATGTGGTTAAGAGAGCTAGAACGTAAAAAGTGAATCTTATCTTTTGCAAAATCATGAGACTTTAATTCATTTCATAAAAACCCTGTTTAAATTGAGAGTGGATGTTAGATAAAATTTCAGAAAAAGAGAGAAGAAAAGAGTTGCATATAGCTTATACTGTTTTAGTAATATTAATTATTATTATAGGCATCATTTTTATTTTCAGTCCAAACTTAACTGGATTGATTGTTTACGAAGATCAAACTGAAAACCTAAGATTAGCTGCTTTTGAGATTAGTGATTATAATTACAATGAATCTTTAATTCAAGTAAACAATAGCCAAATACAATTGATCCCCATCACTACTGATTTTCATTGGAATACAAGTGTTGAAACTGAATATTCATTAATCTCCGCATTATACAATCCTTCTGATAAAACCGATAAAATTAACCAATTAGATAACAAAAAATTAGAAGTCAATGAAAATAAAATATTAGATGTTTTTTTTGAAGATAACTTAGATAATGGAGATATTATTTCAATTTATGTTGATGAAGGTAAAGAAGGCATTATTTACCTATGTGAAAATGGAATCATTTGTGATTCATCAAATTTAGGTTTTGTGAATTATGATGGAGAAGAGGGATGGTACAATCTTACAATAAATGGTCTTACTTCTTCATTAAAATATTTTAATATCCATCCCTCTGAAAAAATTAAGATAAACCAGATTACTTCTAATAAAGGAGAAATAGATAAAGCTTTATTCAATCCATCGGACAAGACAGATAAAGTTAATGAATTGGACAATAAGAAACATCAAATAAATAAAGAAATTTTTAATCTTATTTTTGATTCTGAAATTAATAATGGAGATATTATCTCGTTGTACATAGATAATAATAATGATAATAATGATAATGATAATGAAACTAACATCTTTCTTATCTTTCTTTGCAATTATGGAAATGCCTGCTCTTCTCCCGGTTATGGCCTAGTAAGCTATGATGGGGAAGAAGGTTGGTATAATATAACTGTTGATGGTTTAAGTTCTTCAACCAATTCTTTAAATTTATATTCATCAAAAGTAAAAATAAATTATATCAAAGCAGTCCATCATGATTATGAAGAACATGTATCTCAAAATACAACTTACGCAGCCTCAGCTGAAATAACTACAATAGATCTAGAACCAGACAATTTAGATTCATGGGGTGATTTTTTTACTGAAGAAGAATTCAATGAACAAAGCATAGAATATCAATATTCAATAGATTCTGGAATTACTTGGATTGAAGTTCCTGAAAATAATAACTTAAGCGCCATAAACAGTGATAAAATTATGTTTAAAGCGATACTAAATTCAGATGGTGAAATGACACCGATCTTAAAAAATATGAAAGTAAGTTTTGCAACTATTAATCCAAAATGTATAGAAAATTGGACTGCCAATTATGGAGAATGTTTAAATGATGATTTGAAATTAAAATATTATCTTGACAACAATGAATGTGAAACCACAAATTACCTTCCAGAAGATAACGGAACATATCAAGTTTGTGATTATTGTACACCAAATCTAAGCAATATCTCTGAAGATGGATGGGTTGATGTTAATGGATGCCGGCCGAATAATTTAAAATTACAGAACAGGACATTGATCCAATTTGACACTAATTATTGTAGAGAGATAGATAACCAAACATTTATGCAACAGCAATATGTGGAATGTGATTATTGTTCATCACATAATTGTACTGGTTCTTTTGAAAACTCTTTTAGTTATAATCAAGAAAGATTTCTTGAGATAGATACCAACAATAGAACTAATGCTAAATTAGAGATCAATTCAACAACCACAAACACCAATTTTAATCTCACAGTAATTGAATATAATTGGACGGAAAAAGAGCTCCCCTCAACTGTAAAACCAGTTGAAAGATATATTGACATAGAATCCAATATTGAAAATATAAGTTCTGCTAAAATAACTATTTATTATCATGAAGAAAACTTAGCAAATATTGATGAAAGCACACTTAAGATTCATTATTACAATGAAACCGGCCAAAAATGGGAAGAACTAAATTCTATTGTCAATTTAACTGAAAATTATGTTTATACAATTACTAACCATTTTAGTTTATATGGTCTTTTTGGTCAAGAAGAGGTATCATCCCCACCAAGTTCTAATCCTGAAACCAGTGGAAGCAGTAGTTCAGGAGGAGGTTCTGGCGGGGGCGGAGGAGGAATAGGAAGTTTTATGCTCTCTGATAATGAAAAAAATAGTGAAGAAAATGTTGACAATAACAACCTTGCAAAAGTTACAAAATCAGTTACAAACAAAAAAGAAGAAAAAACAGATAATTTAATGGTTAAGAAAAACAATTGTGAATATAACTTAAATGTTTCATTACCTGAAAGAATTTCTTTCCTTAAACAAAAATCATTTGAGATAGAGGTAGTCAATGAAGGAAACTGTGATATTGAAAACTTAAAGCTAAATTTAAGTGAAGAATTAGAACCAATAACAACTATCGTAAATCCGATAATCGAAGAGATCAAACAAGAAAATAAAAATATATTCCAGATAAATAAAAAAGATGATAATAGATTAATCACTCTCCTTGTCGGATCTGCGGTTGCAGACAGGTTTTCTGCTAAAAAAATTAAAGGGATGATTACTTTAACATTCGATGTACCTAACAATTATGATAATGGTCTTATTGAAAAAGAAATTCCTGTCGAAGTAGAAGTATTATCTGCCGAAAAAGTGTTTGATAATATGAAACCATTGATATTTAACTTTTCTTCTTTAACAATTTTAATATTAGCCGGATTTTTATTTGTTCTGAAAAGAAAAAAAGAAGAAAAAAAGAAAAAAAAGCAAAACTATAAAAAAATAGTTAATAGGTAAAAATAACTAATAGGTTTTAGATGCGCATGAAGCTTCACTTCTTAAAACTTCTGCCCGATCAGTTTTCTCCCAGGTGAAATCCGGATCACTTCTTCCAAAATGGCCATAGGCTGCTGTCTTCTTGTAAATTGGCCTTAACAGATTAAGCTGCTCAATGATCGCTTTAGGACGGAAGTCAAAATTTTTCTTTACTAAATCAACTATTTTCTCTTCAGGAATTTTTCCAGTGCCAAAAGTATTAACTAAGATACTAACTGGCTGAGCTACACCAATAGCATAAGCTGCCTGAACTTCACATTTATCTGCTAATCCTGCTGCTACAACATTTTTTGCAACATAACGTGCATAGTAAGATGCAGAACGGTCAACCTTTGAAGGGTCTTTTCCACTAAAAGCACCACCACCATGACTGCCATGTCCACCGTAAGTGTCAACGATAATTTTCCTGCCGGTAACACCTGCATCTCCTACTGGACCGCCAATGACAAACTTTCCTGTTGGATTGATAAAATATTTTGTATTGCTATCTATCCATTCATTACAAATTGGCTTAACTATCTTTTCAATCATGTCCTGCCTGATCGTTTCCAAACCAACATCTGGATGGTGTTGAGTAGAGATGACTACAGCATCTACACGTTTAGGCTTGCCATTTTCATACTCAACAGTAACCTGAGATTTCCCATCTGGACGAAGGTACCATACTTCTCCTCTCTTACGAGCACTCGCTAATCTTTGAGTAAGTTTATGTGCAAGTACGATAGGCAAGGGCATAAATTCAGGAGTTTCATTTGAAGCATAACCAAACATCAATCCCTGATCACCAGCACCTTGTTCTTCATACAGACCTTCTCCTTCAGTGACTCCCTGAGATATGTCTGGAGATTGCTCCGAGATTGCTGCAAGTACACCGCAAGTTGAACCTTCAAAACCATATTCTGGTTTATTATAACCAATCTCTAAAATAGTGTTACGAACTAATTTTTGCACATCGACATAAGTTGAAGTTTTTACCTCTCCTGCAACAACAACAAATCCAGTTTTTGTCAGACATTCAACAGCAACCCTAGAGTTAGGATCTTCTTTAATCATTGCATCTAATATTGCATCACTTATTTGGTCACACATTTTGTCCGGATGACCTTCAGTTACGCTCTCAGATGTAAAAAAATATGTTTTATTCGTCATTTTATTTTCCCTCTTATTATTTATTTGATTATATTATTATAATTATTATAATTCTCAGAATCCATTGATAGCTTTGTAAGAAGGATTCTTTCCACCACTTCCATCATCTGTTCTTTCAATTCTTGCAGTTGTTGGAAAACATTTAGGATAATCCCTCTTAAATTGTTCATAACCACATTTTAATACGTCGTCGCATCTATTCTTTTGGTAGACTTCAGCTACGATTCCAGCCAAATAATCAATTCTTGTCAATCCACTTAGCCCATAGAAAATGCCATTGTCACTCTCGATTCTCGAAGCGATATTAGGATGCTCCAACAAATCATTTATGTAACTTTTATCTCCATTTTGTTTAGTTGCCATAACCCAAACAAAAAGTAATTTCTATTTAAATTATTTTGACAACAATATTCCAATAGGAATATTTATATATTGATTATATTCTCCAATAAATATGATAGAAGAGTTGAAAGAAATAAAAAAATTAAGGAATAAATTTAATCTAAACCAAAAAGAATTAGCAGATAAAGCCGGAGTTTCTCAAAGTCTAATAGCTAAGATAGAAGCAGGTAAAATCGAGCCGACCTTCACTAAAGCAAAACAAATATTTCAAGCATTAGAAGAATTACAAGAAAAAGAGGAGATTAAAGCTAAAGATGTAATGCAGCGCAGAGTTATTTTTGCTTCCGTTGACGAAAACCTAAAAGATATTATTAAGAAAATTAAAAGTAAAGGAATCTCTCAGATACCAGTGATGCGAAAAAATAATGTATGTGGAATCATTACTGAAAGTATAATACTAAAGAAGATTAGTGAAAGACCAGAAGATTTTTCCTCAATAAAAGTTGAAGATGCAATGGAAGATACCCCTCCAATCATCTCTTCTAAAACAGGAATTAAAACCCTATTAAAACTTCTGCAAGAATATTCCATAGTACTAGTTGCTGAAAAAGGAGAAATTAAAGGGATAATTTCTAAGACAGATTTATTAGGAAGTATTAAATGAGGGTTCTCTTTTTAAAAATCCATCTTGAAAAATATTTTTCTTTAAAATTGTTTAAAATTCAATAAACATCTATTCGTCTAAAGCTTGAAAAGCGAGAATATCTTCAGTATTTAATTTCTTTTTTTTCTTAATTTTTTCTTTAACTTCATCAGTTTTTTCTTGAAATTTCTTTTTAAAAATTTCTTTTGAGTCCTCATTGAAAAGCTTACTAAGTTCACTAACTCTAGATAAAACATCTTCCAATGATTTTCTTATCTGCTCATACTGAACTTTGTAATGAAGATGCTTCTCTGCCAAAGGCTGTTCGTTTTCTTTGAGTTTTTTAATCTCTTCATATAACCTATTAATCTCTTCATGCTTCTCTTGAGACTTTTTAGCCATTTCTTGTACTTTTTTATGGGACTCTTCTGCTTTCTTCCTAGCTTCAGAAAAGTTTGCTGCGGTTGTGTTGATAGTTTTCCAAGCTTCTTCTTTCTCTTCTAACTTTTTAAGCTGTGATTTAAGTTCTTTAATCTTCTTTTGTAGCTTTTTTTCTTCTGAGAAAGGAATTACCTCTGTCTCAATTTTCTCTTCTAATTTTCCGATCATGATTCTTATCTGTGCTGGATTCTCATTTAAATTAAATTTATCCAGCAGTTCTTTCTTTTTCTTATCAACTTCTTTTTTTGCAGTTGATTTCTCTTTAACAGACAAATTTAATTTATCCCTCTCTTTTTTTAATATTTTTACTTGCTTAGTAAATTCATTACGTTCTTTTTTCAAAGAATTGACTTTATTTAAAAGTGATTTGATCTTATCACGAGAAGAACGCAACTCACGAAAAACAGTCTCTTTTTGAGAATTTAAAGAATTTAATTGAGAACGTAATTTAGGCAATTCTTTCTTTTTTTCGTAAAATTCTCTTCTTAGTTCAGCTAATTCACCATGATTTTCTTCCATGCTAATTCACTTATTATCTTAAATTTATACCTACCCTTAAATATTTAAAACTTTCTTGAATTAATTGAAAAATAAAAAAAATAAAAAAGATGGAAAAAAGAAATTTTATCCGAAAAGAGCACCAAGTCCTGCAGCAGCAGCTTCCTCAGCTTTCTTATCATCTTCCTTTTTCTTTTCTTCTTTCTTTTCTTCCGCAGCAGGAGCTCCTCCAGCAGCTGCAGGTGCAGCGGCAACAGATACAGCAGTAGCAGCTTTTTTGATAGCTTCTTCGATATTGACACTTTCAAGTGCAGCAACTAAAGCTTTAACTCTCGCTTCATCTACGGATACTCCAGCAGCAGACAAAACAGATTTAACTGTATCTTCAGTTATACCTTTTCCTGCTTTATGGAGCAACATTGCGGCGTAAATATATTCCATTTTCATTCCCTCCATGATTAAATGATCTTATTATTTATTTTAATTACATTTATCGTACAGCCTCTATCGCATTTTTCAGTTGAGCCTGAACATTTAAAGCTGGCTCCATATTCCACTTCCCTATTTGCAAGGTCATTTAAAGAGAA
>JAHJGQ010000048.1 GCA_018824365.1 Nanobdellota archaeon
ATATTGAATTATTGTATTCTATTATTTAACCATGAACAAAAAAAGAGGGATGTTGATAGTAGTTTTAGTTATACTTCTAGTTATGTTTAAAATAGGCTATGCACTGAACTCTCATAAATCCACATTAGTTTCATTGCGGTTGATGACTGATCCACATGTAGTTGCTGATCATCAAATAGATGATGATGTTTATACTTGTGAAGATCGTGAACTTATTTGTTATAATAAGAACGAAAAATATGATCCAGATTGGAATTCTGGATGTGATTTTCTGTCACAAGGAAGTTGGCCTCTTGAATTTCCTGCTGCTCCTAATGCAAATGTCGAAAAAGAATGTAGTGTTGCTTTTCAAAATGCCCCTTTACCAAGATATAATGCTCCTTCAGATAAAGGCTGTTGGATTTTTGCAGCAGATTATGATCTTTGGCTTGATCCCGGTTCAGCATCAGATGATAATGAATGTGCATTTGCACAAGCACGAGAAGGAATAGTTATAGATGGAAGTAAATTTTCATCTTTTGAATTATATGGAATTAGATCATTCAGTTCATCAGATAATTATGAATATTGGAAAATTGGTGGAAAATACAAATATAATGACGAGAAACCAAATTCTTATTGTTTGATAAAAAGTTACAAATGGAAATGGGATAAACAAGAATCTTATATGTGTGCGGATGACCACTATTGGCATGCTTGTAGGGGTGATGAGGAAGATTTAAATGATTTAGGAAGTCTTACTTGGGCTAGTGATTACATTTACAATTGTACCAGAGATAAAGATACTAATTTACCTGTCTGGAAACTTATGGGAGAAGATAAAGATCAGGACGGCTATACTACAGAAAATGATTGTGCAGATGATCCAAAAGATCCAATATTGCAGCAGACAGATTGTCCGGAATTAGATATAGAAACAGGAGAAATTAATTGTGAACCTTACCAACAATATTCCAAATGTGCAATCTGCATCAACCCAGATGCACCCGAAGTTTGCGGAGATGAACTAAATAATGACTGCCGCTTTGGAAGCGGTTTTAGTGCGGATAGTTTAGAGAATACTAAAGATGAAACTTCTGACGATTGTAATAAGTTTAAAGAAGGATGTGAACAGGGGTTCAAAGAGACCAAAGAAGAAAAAGGAGAAGGCAATTGCAATCCTCCTTCAGAACCAAAAGAAGGTGAAGAAGAAAAAGATTATTCAATTTATGATAATAAACAAAGTGCTTGTGAAAATGCTGGCGGAACATGGAAACCTGCAGAAGGCAAGCAGCATTTCAACGTCTTAGGTGAAGAATTTTCCTGGGTAAATACTCCAGAAGGGGGATATTGCTGCGGTATTAATGGTACTGATGATTTAGGGCATATTGAATCCAATCTTGATGGAGAAAACTTTGTCTGCCTCAACAAAGCTGAAGAGTTAGTAGGAACAAGTGAAAATATTGAAGATCTTAATTGGGGGACTGAACAGACACCATGCTCAAATTGGTGCTGGGTAAAAGCAAGTGCAGGTAATGTCCTTTTCAAAATTCTTACTATAAAAAAACCAGGAGAACCAGCTTTTGATGTTGTATCTAACAGCGATAAATGGTTTAGCTGTGACGAAAACATAGAAACCCTTGAAGAACCTAACACACAAGGAGAAGGAGAAGAGAATTTCATTGAGCTTGCTAATCGTTTCTATTGTTATCAGGAAGGCAAGCATTGGAGCTGGACTGAATGTTACGGAAAGAATGAATTCACAAAAAATGAAAATATCAAAGGAAGATTAGCTGGAGAAGGATTGTATTCATTATATCTTGTTGCTAAAGATGAAAATGCAAATGGAGAAGTTTTTGACAGAAGGATTGAATTAAACACCGGCAAAGGTGACTATGAAAAATTTTATGGAGAAGCGGATTTTGATTTCTCAAGTTATGATTATCTTGAATTCATGCTTAAATTTGTTGCTGATGAGCAAGGGACGTCAATTGAAAAACTGGATGACCTGGTACTTCCTTTAAATGTTTCGTTAGAGATTCGTGGCCGCCCGGAAAAAGTTGATGAAAAAGGGCCTTTACTTTTTCAGGGAAATGCTTTGGGTTACGTCATCAACAACCCTTCTTTTACTGGTGAAGATTGGATGCATATTAGAATCCCAATCGATAATACTTTACAAGGCATACAAAAAATTGTAATTGAAACAAAATCAGATAAGAATTATATTGGTGTCAAGAATATACGTCTTACTAAAAGTTCAGGCGACGATTCAAAATTATGTTCAGGTCAGGATTCTACTGTTGACAATTCTTGGTTGGATGATCTTGATCAAGGGGGAAAAACTATCACGGGTGAAAATTTATGTAAAGCTCTCTACGGAGAAGAAGCTTGGTTTGGTGATGATGGTGAAATAGATTCATCCCAAGATTCTGCAAACTGCTGCGGCAACAATGAAAACGAATATTATGCAGGAAAGAGTAAAGATGTAGTTATAATTGAAGAAGACTCTTCCTCTGAACCGAAAAAATACGGATGCTGGAATTCACAGACTGTAGCTTCAGGAAACACGATTATGGATGTTAAGTTTAATGTTGATATATATAAAGAGAAAAATTTTACTGTAACTCCAAACCCAATAGAATTAGATAATATAATTGATGTAACATATGAAGTTAATGATAAATCTAAAGATATTCCTTGTAATTTTCCTACAGAATTACAATACGGAGAAGATTTCAAACAATTATGCAGTCCATTTAAAATAAAAGATTTATCTAATGCTGTTTATGGCAACACTTCAGTGAGGATTGATTACAAACCTTCAGATAAATATAGACTTGTTTTTTATGATTTAATTACATTTGAGGAAATTGGATATCATTTCGATGAAGATGAAGATCCTGACCATCCTGAACCTTACCATATTATTGACAACGAAACTGCTCAGGAATTATGGTATCATCCAATTGCAGTATTTGTTGAAATTAAAGAAGGAGTTTATTTTGATATAACTTCAAAACCATCATCTAATGAAATGCCAGAGAAACAAGTAACCTATTCCTGCACTGAAGATGAATGTTTATATCCATTGCCTGGAGAACCACCATACACAATCACTAATCCATTCCCTCATGTCTATGAACTTTATTTTGTAACTGGTCCTCAGAAAGAAGATGAAGTTTTAATTGAAGGAACATATAACACTAATGAATACGGAAATCTTAAGGCAAGG
>JAHJGQ010000049.1 GCA_018824365.1 Nanobdellota archaeon
AGAGATGGAGTTAAGGATAGTACAACTTATGCACAGACAGGGGCAATTGGTTCTGGTTCTGGGAGTAATCTGATTATTGGAGCTGAATATGATCTATCCACACCTCAGGACGGTGCAATTGATGAAGTAAGAATTTACAATAGATCACTCTCACAACAACAGATATTAAATCTTTATAATAATTATACTAATAGGTTTGCAGATGAGGAAACAAAAGTAGGAGATATATTATCAGTTCAGGCAATTCCAAATGATGGAACCAGTGACGGAAATATGGTTACAAGTAATAATGTTACAATTACAGACAATGTTATTCCAACTGTAGATTCTTTAATTTTAAATACAACAAATCCATTAACAAATAGTAGTGTTGAAAACTTAACTGCTTATCCAACTATTAGTGATTCAACAGGTGAAAGTGTAAAGTCCATCTACAATTGGATTTTAAATGGAAATTCAATTCTTTTAGCTTACTTTCCTTTTGAAAGGATTGGTGGAACTTCAACTAACAATGCTCGTGATTATATCAGTGGTAATAATCTTTCCGAAGCAGGAGGAGTTTATTGGAAAAAAGCAGGTGGTTACGATGGCAAAGGAGCATATGAATTTGATGGAACTAACGATTATCTAATCAGTTCAGGAAGCGGTCTTTTTCCTAATGTCATAAATAGTTTTACTATGGAATTATGGGTCAATCCTACAGCTACAAGAGCAAATTCTTCAGAATCTATATCCGGCACGGCAGGTATAAGTGGCCAGAGATATGCCATATTTCCAGCTAACGGAAAAAATCAATATACAGATTTTCATGCAGGTGCAGGAATTTCCGTAGGTACGAACGGAATTAGTGTCTTTGAACTTTCTCAAGATTATATGCCTTCTCCGTTGGTATATGATGCTACTATTACCGGCTGGAACCACGTTGTGGTAGTTTACACTAACAGACAACCTAAGCTTTATCTTAATGGAGTTTTAGTGAGGACAGGGCAGACCAGTTCTTATACCATTCATCCAAGTATAGACTTAGGTGAGGTAGGTGCGGGTTATGGTTATTTTAAAGGAATCTTAGATGAAGTACGTCTCTGGAATAGATCTTTATCCGCTGAACAAGTCCTTGCTTTATACAACAACAGAACCGATTTAATAGTCAGCAATGAAACTTCCGTATATGATAATTGGACAGCACAAGTGACTCCTAATGATGGCTTTGTAGATGGTGCAACATCAACTTCAAATAGCATAATAATTTCTTCATTTGTTGTCCCTACGCAGAATGAAAATGATGTTTTTGGACAAGATGAAGGAATAGGTACTAGTCTTAGTTCGGTAAACCCCGCATCTATCCAAACCGTTTCAAATTATGTCTGGCATAGTCTCAATAAGGGAAAAGTACAATGGAAAGTTGCTTTAAATTTAAGTAATGCAAACATTGGTAATGATGATGATTTAGATAATGATATTGAATTTGGAGATGGTTTTGTTTCTGTCAATTCGACGTCTGCACCAGCTTTTGCAAGTAAATCTGCCAACATTACTTTTGAGAATATGGATTGCAATCTCTGCAATAACGATGGAATAATTTATACTTCAGGAGCCTATACTACTTTAGCTGACATTAGAACTAACGGGCAAAGCTGTTCAATTTCAGGCAGATGTTCAGCATTTACATGTGATAATCCGGGTGGGATTGGTAATTGTACTTTTGATGTTTCCAGCTTTAGCGGATATGCTTACGGAGGTAATGCCAACTTAACCATTAACGATTCTGCAGAAGGAAGTTCTGTTAATATTGATACTTCAATCAATTTCTTTGCTTATTATGTTAATTCAACAGATGGAGCTGCTATTCCAAGTGCAAGTTGTAACATCTCGTTTGATGATGCTCCATCTATTTGGAATCAGATGACTTGGAATGGTACAGGAGATAATGGATATAATTATACTAAATCTTCTGGTTTTAGTTCTGCAGCAACACATGTTTGGAATGTCACTTGTGCAAAATCCGGGTATACATCATTAACCGCAAATGATACTATTTTAGTAACTTCTCTTTATATCCCTCCGGCAGTTCCTGAATTTGAAAATTATGCAATCTTGTTTATTTTGGTAACTGTTATTGGCGGATTCTTTATTATGAAAAACAAGTTTTAAGGCTTTGTAGAAACTTTTCAATTCGCACATTTTTTTTGATTAGTTAATTGCTTCAAAGTTGAAGTTATTTCCGATGAAGAGGACATGGCTTGTCTCATGAATAGTCTTGTGCTCACTCGCCATTTGGCAGGGGTTTCTACGGGGCCAAACTTTAAGAAAGATTTATATAACCCTTTTTACTTCTTTTTACTTAGGTTGATGGTGAAAAAAAGAGGCAGATCTTATTATCAGTACTATGTGGTATTTTCTTTAGTAATACTTTTTTTCTTGACTGCTTCACTTTTTTTATCAGATAATAATTCATTTGAATTGAAAACTTCTACTATGAATTTTGATCCTCTTGTAAATGGCAATAGTCTTACCAGCGCCGCAGTTGCTGAAGAAACTGCCCAGCAAGGTTTTTTCTCTACTTTGTTTAACACAATTATCTCTTTTTTTACAGGTGCTCCTAAAGAAGAGATGACTATTGCTGCAATTCCTACGGAAGAACCAATTAGTATTCAGGCTAGCTGTTCTTCCTGGCCTTGCAGTTGTGGTGATACTATTACTGGATCTATAACAATGATTGGTGGCGTACTGACTTGTCCTGGTACAGGACTTATTGTTGGTGCAAATAATATTGTAATAGATTGTAATAATTTAGGCATAACCTATTCTACTGAAGGAGGTATATCAAATTATGGGATAGATAATACCGGCGGCTATGATAATGTAACCATCAAGAATTGTAACATTATAGAAGATAATCAATCAGGAATCGCTAGTTCCGCAATATATTATAATAATGGAGCTGACGATGGAACAATCGAGAACAATGTCATTACAACTGTCGGTAATGTTAGTTATGGGATTTTTATACAAAATTCTTTAAATTGTAATTTAACAGGAAATACTCTTAAAGCGAGTGGTCATCAGTCAAATGGGATTTTCCTTTCTAATTCCAATTCAAGCACTTTAATGAATAATGAAATTAATACGAGTGGTCAGTTTCCAAATGAATTAGTTGTGGCAGCAGCGATTAAAATTAGTGCAAATTCAGTTACCATCGCAAACAATATTATCAATGCAAATAGAGCTCCGGATGGATGGGGCATTTGGTTGAATAGTGGTTCCAACAACAATGCGACCAATAACACAATAAACACTTACGGATGTGGAAATGGAGGAGGAGTGGGTATTTACGCTTCAGGTAACTTACTTGCCATAACAGATAATAAAATTAATACTTCTGATAGTGATTCGGATGGTATTTCATTGACTTCTTCTAGTTCAAGTGATATATCTAGTAATACTATTTTTACTTTTGGAACTGATGAAGCTGGTATTTCAATATCTACCGGTTCTAACTCAAATATTTTAACAAGCAATACTATTAGCACAAATGGGAGTGGTGCATACGGATTATATTTAACCGATTCTGCAGGAAATACATTAACAAACAACAACGTAACTGTTATTGAAAGCTATGAAATTTACGATGCAGCTGGAAATACTAATAACTTAATATACGATTTCTCTGATGCAAAGATCAATTGGAGCAAGACTAACTTAACAACAAATATTTCTTTAATACCTGGAACGACTATTTATCTAAGTAATAATCTTGTTGGCTTAATAGACGATCCACAAGCATTAAATCTAAACAGTTCTGCAAAGATTGAACTAAGAAACTTAGGTTTCGTAAGCACACCTTATCTTCAAAAAAATGGGGTAAGGTGTGATGATACTGATAATTGTAATATTACTGATTATAGTGGAGGAATTCTTTATGCAGATGTGAGTTCGTTCAGTAATTATAGTACTCCCAGTAATAATCCTCCAGCGATTGACAGTTTGATATTAAACACGACTAATACTTCTTTGAATGATACTAATCAAAACTTAACTGCATATGCTACAACAAGTGATGCTGATGGAGATAGCGTAAAAGTAATCTATAATTGGATAAAAAATGGAACTTCAATCGCTTTGTTGAATATGCCGTTTGAAGGCATTAACAGTACTACAACAGACAATGCTTGGGACTATTCAGGATACGGAAATAATGGTTCAGAAAATGGAGCAACTTGGAATTCAACAGGAGGCTATGACGGGAAAGGTGCTTATGAATTTGATGGAAATGATTATCTGGCATTTGATGGAATAACTACAACTGATGAAGTAACATATTCATTATGGATAAAGCCTAGCGGAAGTGGTTGGAGAAACTTCCTTTCAAATAATGGAGGGGACCATTGGTTTGTTGACCCTACTAATAAAATAGAAAGATACAGTGCTATCATAGAATCAACTTCAACTTTAACAAATGATGTTTGGTACCATGTTGCTTTTACATATAATGGGAGCCATTCAACTCTTTACATTAATGGTTCACAAGAAGTACAAAATACTAATGATGGAAGAGTACCTACTAACATTAATTATATGGGTTATGACACTTCGGCGATAGAACATTTTATCGGATCCATTGATGACGTGTTAATCTTCAATCGTTCTTTATCAGCAGAACAGATTCTTGCTTTGTACAACAATCGTACAGACTTAATAGTTTCACAAGAGACTAATATTGGAGAAAACTGGACTGTTAAAGCTACTCCAAACGATGGAGTACAGGATGGTGCCATGTCAACATCTAATTCAGTAATCATCAGATATATTGACAATATTGCACCTTCAATAACAGTTCAATCACCAACAAACAATTCCCAAAAACTTTCTGTAGTCAATCTAACTTTTAGTGTAAGTGATGATATTGGAGTGGATCAATGTTGGTATTCTTTAGATGGCGGTGCTAATACTACTTTATCTGGTTGTGCTAATACATCTATAACTCCTGGAGGAGGAATCCACAACATCACTTTCTATGTTAATGATACTTCAAACAATCTAAACAGTTCCGGTCTGATTAACTTTAGTGTAAACTATCTTCCTACAATAAATTCATTAATATTAAATTCAACTAATCCTGCCACAAACGATACAAATCAAAACTTAACAGTTTATAATACTACAAGCGATGCTGATGGAGACAGCGTAAAAGTAATTTATAATTGGTACGTTAATGGAATATCTCAATTACTTTTCAATGTTCCTTTTGAAGCTTCTCTTGACTCTTTTAATGCTACTGACTATTCTGGTCTTGGGATAAATCCCACTGCTATTCTCGGTTCTCCTTACTTTAATTCAACTGGTGGTCATGATGGTAAAGGAGCTTACCAGTTTAACGGTAATCAAGAAGGAATAAGTTTTGACGCTTCTAATTTTCCCGCTATCGGAACCGGCAATTATACTATTGAAGCCTGGGTGAAAACAAACGATTCAGCTACAACCTGGCAAACAATCTGGAATATGAAATCTGCTGGAGGAACTATTCTTTTAGGCTTTTATGTTTATAATGTCCCTGGATATAGCCAACTTGCTGTTATAATTGATGGTACAGCCAGATCTTACGGTATAAACAACAATCTTAGTGATAATAACTGGCACCATGCAGCTTTTGTAAGAGAAGGTAATGGTACAAGTCAGCTTAAATTTTATGTTGATGGTGTCTATTATGGTTCAAACGCAGATAGTTTTAGCCAACCAGCACCGGCTTCTGTTTACGTAGGTTGGGATAATGCGGTTTATGGAGGTTCTTATATTTATGATTTCAATGGTACCATTGACGAAGTAAGGTTATGGAACAAAGCATTATCAGCTGAACAGATTCTTGCTATCTACGACAATAGAACAGATTTAATAGTTTCAAATGAAACTAAAGCAGGAGATAGTTGGATGGTACAAGGAAAGTCTAATGATGGGAAAGAAGATGGTAATGCTTTTACATCAAATAATGTAATCATACAAGCCGTTACTACTCCTTCAAATGCAAATTTAACCATCAACGATTCAGCTGAAGGCAGTTCTGTCAATACTAATACTGCCGTTGAATTTTATGCTTATTACATCAACGCTTCTTCAGGAGCTGCAATAACAGATTCGTTTGGGCAGTGTAATATCACCATTCCGGATGCGAGCGTTACCAACACGGCCATGAGTTATGATGGTACTGATGTAAGATGGGAATATAATTTGACTGCAGGATTCTCTTCAGCTGGAACAAAGTCCTGGTCAGTAAACTGTACTTCTAGTACTTATGATAATCTAAATTCTAGTAATACTGTATCAATAACTTCGTCTGGAGCAGTTCCAGAATTTGGGGATTATGCAATCTTGTTTATCTTGATAACTGTTATAGGCGGATTCTTTATCATGCACAGAAAAAAAGAAAATTAATTTCTTCTTCTTAAATTTTTTCAAAAGGTTTTTAAAACGGTTCATCTACTTCCTAATTGTTTGGCCCCATAGTCTAGCCTGGATACAAATTAATTTGCCAGTGAGGACGATTGGCTTCGGCTGTCTTATTAGGCAGGAGATACCAATAAACCCCGGTTCGAAATTAAAAAAACGAAAGTCCGGGTGGGGTCAATATTTACAAAAAAAAGGTGAAAATATTATGACAACCCCTAACAAAAATATTTTTATAAATCAGTCCGTGGCAATTCTCTGCGATGGAAACAATATCGAAAGAAGTATTCATGATCAGAGTAAGACAACTTCGGCCATGATCAACTTTGACACCCTTATCCCTAAATTGTTAAGCAATAGGGGTTTAAATCGCCTGATCTATTTTCGCGAGGGAAAAAATATATCTTCTAAACTTGCTGAAAGACTGCATGAACTTTATTATGGTTCCGTAGTTCCTTGTCATAAATCTGCAGACATCCCTTTGTCTATCAAAGCAACTCAATTAGCTTCAAAAGTAGACACAATAATTATCATGTCAGGGGATTCAGATTATGTTGAGCTAGTTATGCATCTCAAATCAGAAGGGGTTAGGGTAGAGATTGCTGCTGTACAAGAAACAACCGCTAAGATCTTAATTGATGAAGCGGACCATTTTCATCCGATAACTAAAGAGGATTGGTTTGTTTATACTGCGCAAAAGAGATTAACAAGAAAAAGAACAACTACTGGAAAATCTGCTTAAACTCGTTTAACTTTTGGTTGAATATTTAATTTTACTTTTATTTTTTTTTACTTTATGTGTTTTTTATTAAAAAAATGACAAAAATAAAAATCTAAAACCCTACATGAAAAACCACACCATTAAATATCTAAAAAGATTTAAATAAACACTTTATTTCTAGAAAGAAATGGTTTTAGAAAAGCTAGGCGATTCATTGAAGAATACTTTAAACAAGATAACCAAATCAATTTTTGTAGATGAAAAACTTATTAATGAACTGGTAAAAGATATTCAGCGTGCACTTTTACAGTCAGATACAAATGTTCAGTTGGTTTTTGATCTTAGCAAAAAGATAAAAGAACGTGCTAAAGAAAATACTCCGGTCGGAATAACTAAACGTGAATATTTGATTAAAGTAGTTTATGAAGAATTGACTAATTTTCTTGGTAAAGAAGCGCATGAAATTAAGATTACCAAAAGACCGACCCAGATTATGTTGGTAGGACTATTTGGTAGTGGTAAAACCACCACTATTGGAAAATTAGCAAAATTCTATAAAAAAAGGGGATATAAGATTTGTGTAATCCAAACAGATACTTGGAGACCAGCAGCTTATGATCAGCTTAAGCAATTAGCGGAAAATGTTGGCGTAGATTTTTTTGGAATCAAGAAAGAGAAAGATCCAGTGAATATTTATCTTTCTTTTGAAGAAAGACTGAAAGATTATGATCTTGTTCTTATAGATACTGCTGGAAGAGATGCTTTATCTGAAGAATTGATTGAAGAATTGAATAATCTTCATAAAGTAATTCAGGCTGATGAAAAATTATTGGTTATCTCTGCTGATATTGGGCAGGCTGCTGAGAAACAGGCACAAGCATTTCATGATACCTGCTCAGTTACCGGAGTAATCATCACTAAATTAGAAGGTACTGCAAAAGGTGGTGGAGCATTATCAGCGTGTGCAGTAACCAAATCTCCAATCGTTTTCATTGGTGTGGGGGAAAAAGTTGATGATCTGGAAGCTTTCCATCCTCAGCGTTTCGTTGGTAGGCTTATTGGTATGGGGGATTTAGAATCTTTATTGGAGAAAGCAAAAGAAGTTATTTCTGAGGAAGATGCAAAAGATATGCAGGAAAAATTCATTAAAGGTGAATTCAGTTTGATTGATCTTTATCAACAGATGGAATCAATGAAGAAGATGGGTTCATTCAAAAAAATAATGGAAATGATTCCCGGTATGGGTTCGTTAAAATTACCTACAGAAATGCTTGACGTACAAGAAGGGAAATTAGAGAAATGGCGTTACGCAATGGATTCAATGACTAAAAAAGAATTGGAAGATCCAGACATTATTGCTGCAGATCGTGCCGATAGGATTGCTGCTGGTTCAGGCTTGAAGATAGGTGAAATAAGAGAATTATTAAAACAGTATCGTCAGAGCAAAAAAATGATGAAAATGTTTAAAGGAGAAAAAGATATGGGAAAATTAATGAAACGCATGGGCGGTAAGATGCAAGGAATATGAATGAAAATCATATTCCTGCACAGAAATGTGATATTATTCACATTTCTTGTGCCGAAAGGTATGAGCATGTAATTTATGTTGTGGGATTGAAACATAGTGAAATCCCACTTGAGTGAATTTGGATTCAAACTTTTTGCAAAGCCAAAAGGTTTGTGCCGAAAGGTATGGGAATGTGATTTTTTGGGTATTTTTATGAAATTTAAAGTTGAAATTTATATTGGTTCTGGACAAGAGAGATATCGTTTGCAAAAAGATGATACTTGGCGTCGTGTAGGAAGTGCCCTAACTAGGAACTACCCTTCTTTTGATAGGAAGGATGATTATCATTCAAACGATCGACTATTTGACAATCTTCATGAAACAAAACCTTATCTATCAATACAAGGAAAAATGGAACTTGGAGGAAAGGAATATGAAGTTGATCCTATAGAAAAATCTTTATCAACTTTTTTTAATAGTGTACATATAAAACCTAAAGTACATAGGATTACTAAACCTAATGATTTCTATACTGCTGAATTGGAAAAAATAATTGCTAATGGTGATGATAACCAAGACAATGCTTTGATCTTAGACTTGAATGGAAATTTTAAATTGATAAATCGTTCTTTGATTGATGAATCAACTCCAATTGCCGTGCGATATGAAACTTTTTGTGCAGGAAACGGGTATGTTGGTTTAGAAGCCTCAGCGGATCATAATTTCATCAATGATACTTACCTTTCAATGTTAGAGGGTTGGATAATTCACTTAATGACCGATGACTTAGGGATTTTTCAAGATGGCAGATATGGGAATAAAAGTGAAAGTGAATTACGTCAAGAACTTAAACATCTTACTGAACATTTAGTATGATTTTTAGTAAAAAATTGTTTTTTTATGTTTTTTTAACTGGCATCTCTTTTCTGAATCCACATTTCTTACAATACCATACTTGAAAAAGACCATCTGCATATTTATGTTGGCCTTGATGTAATGGCTTACAACATTCCGGACAATTTTCAATCATATCTTAAGAAGAATCAACTCTCTTTAAAAGAATTTTTGTTTGTTTGGGGATAAAAAGCATCAAGTACTTTTAAAAGTCCAAAATAGGGGAAATCTTGTCTGTAGAATGGAATGATAATAAATTTATAAGGATTACTATTCCACCTAAGGTAAGGTCTTAGTTCCTCTGCAACTTTATTTGGAAAAAGATGATTGGCTTTTTTTAATTGTGTGAAATAATCAGAAATGCATCCATTAGCTATCCTAATTTCTAACATTCTCCAATCTGAAGTTAAATCATCTATAGCAAAACAAGCACTTTCAGGCATTCTGTTAACATTAAAAATTTCTTCACCACTTCTTCTTAGATATATTAAACTTAAAGATCCAGATTTTCCTCCAGTAAATCCATCTAAATTAGCTAACTCTATATTTCTTTCCTTAGCAAAGAGATTACATATTTTATCTAACATCTTTAGTCACAATTCAATTAATTTTCCAGTTTTACCTACATTAATTACTTTGGTGGTTCCAATAACTTCTTCAATTCCCTGTGTTTCATGGACATGACCACAGATATGGATGTCTGGTTTGAATTTTTCTATCGCTTTTCTTACACCAGGGCTGCCTGGAAACATACCTAATCCAAGAATACTTTCGCTTGGCTGTATATGTGTTACCATAATTTTCTTTTTTATATTTCTTATTTGTTCATGTGCTTGCTTTAAAGAATTAAATAAATCACTTTCCTCTAGCTGATGAATTCCTACATCTGCATATCCGCATCCAAAGATGCCAACATCGCCTTTCTTAATAGCGTAACCATGTAAATTTTTAACACCATATCTTTCAACCATAAAACCTAATTCCGCTAAACCTTCATGATTGCCAGGTATTATCGCAACTTCCAAACCTTTTTTCTTGAATGGTCCGATAAGATCAGCTACATTACCTTCTTTATCAACAATATCACCTGCAAGAATGATTAAATCAACCGCTTCTTTAGATCCTTTTTCAGCCATTTCTCTAACAAAATCTTTGTCTCCATGTATGTCGCTTAGGGCTAGGATCTTCATATTATTTTAATTTGAATCTATATTTATAAATGTTTCTCATACTTACTATCAAGTGACAATAATTCAATTAAAATACAACTTGTATAAATAATATAAATGAATAAATAAATGAT
>JAHJGQ010000050.1 GCA_018824365.1 Nanobdellota archaeon
TAATAATATAATTTATTTTCTGCTTTTTGTTCCCTATCTTTAACAGAGTTGGGCTTATTAATCCTTGGCCTGTGTGAATTAGGATCTCTTCTCAGGGTTATATTAAGGCTTTTCAGAAATAAGTTCATCCCATCTTCCATGCTGAAAGGTCCTTGCAACAACCCTTCTTTTGCCGGTGTTCCAGAAAAGACGATAAGACGGTTAGAGATATAATCTAAAAACATCAAATCGTGGTCAACAATCAATACAGTGATATCACGTTCCCAAGCAAGATTCTTAATTATCTTAGAGATCAATAGTCTTTGTTCTATATCAAGGTAAGCGGAAGGCTCATCCAATAAAAATAATTCTGCATTCTGTGACAAGCAATGAGCAATTGAAACTCTTTGCAACTGTCCTCCAGAAAGTTCAGATAATTTTTGTGCAAACAACTTTTCAAGTTCTAAAGGTTTGATCAGTTGATGCTGGTAATTTGAAATAGCATCTTTAAGAAAATCTCCTACAAGCATATTTGAATCCGTTTCAAGATACTGTGGTTTATATGCTACTTTTATTTTTTTTCCTAACTTGCCGGAATCTGGTTTTATAAGCCCCGCTAAAATTTTAACAAAAGAAGTTTTACCAATACCATTTTCACCTAAAACACCCACCACTTCATTTTTGTATAAGAAACCTTCTTTTGCAGATAGATTAAAATTTCCTAACTTTTTCTTTAGATTATCCCATGAATTAAGTTTAACCAGAGCAGTTCCCTTTGAATCTTGCACTTTTTCAAATTTAATTGCGTGATCCCTAAAACGTACATTTTCTTCTTTCAGAAAGCCTTCTAAGAAAGCATTGATGCATTCTCTTGTTGATTTTAACCCAGAGACGATTCCAAAAGCCCCTTCATGACCATACATGATATTAACTAAATCGGCCATGTAATCTAAAATTATCAAATCGTGTTCAATTACCATTGTTGCTTTTTCAGGTTCTGCAAGAGAACGGATAAACTTAGAAACATTGATCCTTTGTTTAATATCAAGATAAGAAGTAGGTTCGTCAAATAAAAAAAGGCTTGCATCTTTAAGCACAGCTGCAGCAATGGCTGTACGTTGTAATTCTCCACCGGATACTTTAGAAAGATCATTATCTAAAAAATCAGTAAGAGCTAGTTTTTCTGCAATCTCTTTGATCTGATCTTCTTTACTGATTTTCATAAGTAATTCTTTAACCGTACCTGAGAATTGTTTTGGAATCAAGTCAACTTGTTGCGGTTTATAAGATAAAGAAGTTTTACCTTCGTGTAAATTTTCTAAGAATTTTTGTGTTTCCGTACCTTTAAAATAACCGATCACTTCTTTAAAATCGGGAGTTTTCTTCCAATCTCCCAAATTAGGTTTTAGAAGATTAGAGAAAATCTTAAGGGCAGTAGATTTACCAATTCCGTTCTTTCCAACTATTCCCGTTACTTTACCAAATAAAGGGGTTGGCAAGGAATAAAGTTCAAACATATTTTCTCCATAACGATGAATAGGCGGCTTGTTTAAAGTGGCAGGAAGATTGATGATTTCAATGGCTTCGAAAGGGCACCTTTTTGGACAGATGCCACAGCCGGTACATAGGATTTCATCAATCCTGGCTTTTTTATCATCTCCCGAAAATATACAGTCAGACCCCATCCTATTAACAGGGCACAATTTAGCGCAGACATAATTGCCACATTCAGTAGGATGACATTTTTCTCTATGAATTACAGCGATACGTTTTCTCATTGTAGTTCAATTCTTAGAAAGGTTTTATATTATTTTCTAAAAAAAAAGAAGATTTTAAAAATAACTTTGTCCAGAACACTAATTATGACAAAATGTACTATCTGTGGAAACAAAATAAAAGAACTGTTTTTAGGAAAGCTTAAAGGGACTATCTTAAAGAAATTCGGAAGCAGTAAACAATATCCTGTCTGTTTTGAGTGTCAAAAGAAATTTAAGAACAAAGAAGAACTGATTGGAAAGATATAAAATTAAATACTGCCTCCGTGGCTTAGCGGCAAATGGAAATCCATTTGATAGATTAGGCGATATGCACTCGCAAGCTCGTTTAATCCCCTTAAATGATTAATATGCCTCCGTGGCTTAGCGGTATAGCGGCGCTCTCGTATGTTTACTCGAGCTAAGCGCAGGTCGTGGGTTCAATTCCCACCGGAGGCTTTTTATCTAATTTTTAATCTAAGTTTTTATCTACTTAAAAAGTATAGAAAGATTATTAAATATAGGAGGAAAATTAAGTTAACATGGCAGACGACATTAAGATCGGAAAAGCTTTGGAAGAGCAATTAGAAAGAGAAGAAGAAGAAATCGTAAAATCTCTTGCCGAAGAAGAGCTGCATTCTGATGTTAGTTTAAAAAGCGATGGAAAAGCCATAATAATCATGATTGCTGTAATTGTAGGTATTTTTATCTTTTTTATAGGTGGATTTAAGTTATATGATAAGTTTACTGCTGCAAGTGTTGTAGATGTTGATCAGCTTCATAAGGATAACCTGAATGGAAAACTGGATGAAGAAGAAGGCTACACATATAATCAGTTCAGTTTTGTAAAAGCAGACGGTTTATGGTGGACAGAAATTTATCGTAGCGATACATTGGTCAAAATACCTTTACATTTTAGTCCAAATGAAGTAGAATCCATACCAGTAGAAGGAAAATTAAATCCTGAGTTCAATAAAGGTGTAGACATCTATATTTCTATTGACCCAGATGTTATGAATAAATATTATACCCTTGCCATTTCAGAATTAAGCTTTAACATAGCTAAAGGTATTGAAAGAAGGCCTGTGGGTTCTTGCACGAAAGAAGATGCAGTATGTGATAATAGGACCATAGTCAGTTGTAACAACACACAAGGAAAACCAATAGTAGAACTTGCTATTGATGAAACAGCAGGTATTGAATATATCGACACTTGCATTAAGATTAAAGGCAATGGTTATGAGATAGTAAAAGCAGCCGATAAAATATTATATAAGTGGTATGGAATTATGGATTGAATATATTATCTATTTATACCCATAATTTCTAACTGATTATTGTTAATTGTTACTAAGCGAAAATTAAAGCCCAATTCTAATACAGTTTCTAATAAGGCCATATGTTCTTTTCCTGAACCAGATGAAAAATTCAGGGCAATCTCAAAGTCTTTAATCTTGCTTTTAAGTCCGCTCTTAATCTGTTCTGCTAATTGAGAAGTATCTTTACCATAATCATTAATAACAATCAATTCAGTATTCTGAGGAGGCCTAAAATTATCTTTTCCAAACTCATTAGTTATCAAAAAAACTTTATCCCATGATTGAGATTGAATAATCTTGATTACTTCTGTCCAAGTTCCTTTCCCAGAAGATAAACAGGCAATTAATGTTGGCATGTAATATGTTAGAACAATAGTTATTTAAATTGTTTTGTATTACTTTCTACAATGATAATCAGCTTCTTTGAAGAATTTCCAACAGATGAGAACTTAGAAAAATTAAGGTTAATTACCTGGCCAACTAAATTACATGTCGCTGCCAAAAGCCCAAAAGAGTTTGAAAAGATTAAAAAGAAGGTAATCAATGATAATAGGAATGATAGGAATGATAAGAATAAAAAAAATGATAAGAATCAAATTAAAGAATTGATATATTGGCCAATTTTAGAAAGGAAAGAAGGTTATTGGATTTCGCCTTTCTCTGAAAGGAAAGCTCTGTTAAGAATCTTTAACGAATTAAAAAATAAGAAGATATCAATAATGTTGGATTTAGAGTTGCCTACAACAAAAAATTCTTTACTTTATATTACCCAATCATTAAATTTTCTAAGGAATAAAAGATTGATTAAAAGATTCATTAAATATTATCAAGGGAAAATTTACTTAGCTGAATATTGGCCACTTGGAAAGATCAAGAAAAGAATCTTGCAATTATTTGGGTTACACTACAATATAAAAACAAGAAAAATAAATGTAATCAAAATGTTATATCATTCAATGCTGCCTTTTAGTGATAATTTGTTCAGAAGAGAACTTGAAGAAGGAAAAAAAGAATTTGGTAACAATTATTTGGCTGGTTTTGGAACTATTGCTAAAGGTATCATGGGCTGGGAGCCAATCCTTTCTCCAGAAAATTTACGAAATGATTTAGATATTGCTAAAAAAGCAGGTGTTAAAGAAGTTGTTATTTTTAGATTAGGAGGTCTGAATAAAGAATATGTAAAATTTATTAAAGAAGTTCAATAAAACTTTTATGTGAATTACTTATCAAAAGATCCGGCATTCTTCTTGAAATCAAGATAATTTTTATAAGAGCTTAATTCAAACCCTTTCTTTTGAAGATAACCAATAATTTTCAATGCATGTTCAAAAGGTTTACCCTTTCCATGAACGTCCTGCGGATGAACAGCTACCCGAATTAGATCATTATCATTGTTCCACGAATTCGCTAAGAAAGAATTGAAAACTTTAAAACCGCTGCCTAGCAGCCAATTATAAGGCCAATACCAGATTGGTCTAGAAGAATAAGATTTATTGTTTCTTAAATCCAGTAACTGCGGATTCTTTGCTGAAAATATAAACCCTTCATCTTTTACAGCTTTCTCGCTCTCTTTACTTATTTTCCAGTATGGAGCAACAAAGCCGTCAATAGAAGTTATGCCTAATTTATTTAGTTCTTTTTTACCTTCCTTAATCTTTATCTTTGCTAGGTAATAAGAAAGAGGATCAAATTCTTTATAATGTCTAAATTCATGATGATCATAACCATGTAGACAAATTTCATTTCCTAAATCTTTCTCAGAATTAAGGGAATATAACATACTAAGACTTTGAGAAATTGGAAATTGCTGATTAAGATTAGGCACTACCAATATTGTTCTCTTCTTTAAGCTTCTTACATTAAATTCTTCAAGAATATCTTCTAGTTCAGAACCGTAATGGTGAGTAAAATCATGAATAGAGATTACTAGATGTTTCATTTTATGTAATCAGAGATTTATCTTTAATTCTAAAACAGATACTTTGTAAAATAAAGCAATCTTGGTTCTTTTAACAAAGTCTTTGTGACTAATGGAATGGGATTATCTCTAGTATATGATTCAAAGATCTTTTGTATCTTTGGCTGATTAATATAAGACAACAGACTATCCCAATCTTTATCAGAGAATTTATTCAGAATCTTATGTATCTGCAGATGTGTCCACATCTGTTTTCTGAGATGTTTAACCTCTCTTTCATAATCTTTATTGTTATTGATACAATCAACAAGTATTTCTGCCTGTTTTAGTCCAGGTACAATCCCACCCAATGTTGTTGCTTTAACATAAGTAGAAGCATCTCCCACCGCATAACAATTGTCTTTCTTCAGTTTTTGTTTAGGATGGTAAACAGGAATTGTTCCTGCTTGAATGCCAAGCGCAATAAAGTTATGTTCCTGCATAAATCTATCAAAATAATGTCTTGTATTCTTTGTTGTTGCCAAACCAACTCTAGCTATTGTTGAAGATTCTGGTACGATCCAAGCAAATAAATTAGGACACACTTCATTTCCAAAATAAGTCTTAATCATCTGAGAATCAAAGTTACCTTTAACGGTAGCCTGAATACCATAATAATTTTTTCTTTGATGATAATAAAAACCATAAGCTTTAGCTGTTGGAGAAAGCGGACCATCTGCAGCAATAACAACATCTGGTGAAATGTTTTTTTCAACTTTATTCAATAAATCTTTGATTATTAATTGCCTGCCTTCTTTACGGACGAAAGAATGACTTAAGAAAATTTTTGCTCCTTCTTTTTTAGCTAGATCTGCAAGGAAATTGTCGAACCTTCTTCTGCAGATAATATAATCTTTCTGTTGAATAGTTGTTTTCTGTTTAGGAGAATAAACTTCAATCTTATTTATTGTATTAACTAAAAAAGAATCTTTTGGAAAATTAAATTTGTCAAACTCACCGGTAAGAATTCCCGTACATTGAATTGGAGAGCCAAGCTCTGCATGCTCTTCATAAACAGAAACTTGATGTCCTGACTTAGCAAGTAAATATGCAGCATAACAACCAATAGGACCCGCACCAATAACAACAATATCTTTTTTTATGTTCATCTCCATATCCGTTTCTAAAGTATTCATAATACAACCACAATATTAACCATAATAAAAACAATTTAAAAAAGTTATTTAACTAAAAAATATTTAGAATAAAAATAATTTTAGAATAAATGTTAAAAAAGAAAAAAAAAGAATTTGGAGGAAGATCCAAATATTTATTTACATACTACTAATCTAGTAATATGTTTGGTCTTCTTCCTCGTTGTCGTCGTCTTTCTTTAATCTACTGAAACCGATTATCAAGCCTACGATTACTAGTAAAACAACCAGTACAATCAAAGCAATCTCTAATCCGCTTCGTAAACTAAGATTATCGTTATTGCTGCTTCCTTCAACAACGTTTGCTTTTAGAACAACAGTATCCAGTACTTCATTACCAGACTTAACTGTCAAAGTTGCAAGATGTTCACCAACAGTTGCATCATCTGCAACAGCTATATCAATGTAAACAACTTGGTTCTTACCTGGTTCTAAAACAACTAAACTTTCGCTTAAGGAAACTGTTCCCCATCCACCAGTTGCTGCTTCAAGCAAATAAGCTTTAGATACAGCTCCAGCATTGGTTAAAGCTAAAGCATAAGTTGCTGTTTTTCCAGTAGCTACACTTTGTGTTTCAGGACCTGCTGCTAAAACAAGCTTTCCAGTGTTTTGGAATCTTTCGTCTTCCAAAACGTTTAATTTGTAAGTCTTAGTAACAGTTTCATAATTATCATATTCAACTGATACTACAACTTCATACTCACCACTTGCTGCAGTAGCTGGGATCGGCAAGAACATTTCAGGAACGTCTTCTTTTTCTATGTTGTGGTCATCTGTTATTTTAACAACATCAACAAATTCAGTTGCTTTAACTCCTAATTCTGGAACAGATACACTAACTTTAACGTCATTTTCGTTCTTATCGCCGTAATTTTCTACAAGAACGGTAGTTAACAATGATCTACCTGCTTTAACGGTGTTTCCTGGAGAGAAAACAACATCAGCAATGTCTAATCCATGTCTTGTAGGTTCTACTGCTAATTTTATGGTGGTCTCAAGAACTGGTGAGTTCTTGTCCAAAACTCTTAATCGTAACCAGTATTCGTCTTTATCCAATTTATTTGGTAAAGCTACTTCTAAGTTAACATATTTAGTTGTGCTAGCTTTAACATCAAATAGATGTGTTGAATCTTGTAGATTCTCATAATCAGAGTATTCATAACCGCTGATCTTTGCATCAACTTCAATGTCTTTTAAATCATTCTTGGCTTCTAAGCCAACTTTAATATTTAATGTTTGTCCTTCTTCTACGGCAAGAACTTCACCGTTTTTAACATTCACTTCGTCACCATTAACTTTTACAGTACCCCAATCAAGGTCAGCTTCGCTTAAAGCGCTTACCATTGAAACGGTTAACAAGCTAATGACAAACAAAGTCATTATACTCAATAATTTTCTCATTTTTCTTCTTCCTCCAAATCCTTAAAAGGTTTTTGAATATTAATTTTTTTAATTTTGTTTTTTTTGTTGTTTTTTGTTGTTTTTTTTGTGTTCTTCTCTATATCCTGTTTGTTTTTACGTCTTCGTAACCACCCTGCTATTTAAACATTTCGGTTAATTTAGCATTGTTGAGTAAAGACAGGCAGTCATTACTTAATGTTAGTTAACGTAAAGCATCCTGTAAGTAGATTCGTGATACTCTGAATTGCTTACAGTTACTTTTACAAGATATTGTCCCGGTTCGGCGTAGTAAGGTACAGGAATGTAAATTGTTTCTGTTGTGCTGTATCCACTGTCAAAATCAAACTCGCTTGTTGAAGCTTCAACGCCCAAGTCGTAGATCATTGCAGTGATTTTAGCGTCATTAAAATCAAAATCCCCGTTATTTTCAGCGCCAATCTTCAACATTGCATATTCACCAGGATAAGTTGTATCCTGAGAGAATTGTACTGTATTGAATTTGATATTTCTATAAGTCTGTTTAACACAAGGAGTAAACTTCTGCTGAGCAGTAAACTCGCCGTCACTTACAGTAACAGTCACTAATGGACATCCGCTGCTACTTGGAATCCAGCCTTGCACAAGACCATTACTGGTAATAGATATTCCCTCTATTGCCGAAAATAGATTGTATGTCAATGGATCATTTTCGTGATCAACAGCAACTACTTGATAAGTGAATTCAATCCCTTCAGTTGCAGTCTCTGGCGGTACAGAAGTGATTACCGGCGCACCATTCACATTAACTACTATAATGGCGATGGTTTCGCTATCTTCTGATTTACCGTCAGTTGCTTTAAAAGTTACCAAGTAATTTCCTGCCTGGCTATAGTTTGGAATCCAACTGAAAATACCATCAGTAAAAGATGCTCCTTCTGGTAAGTTTTCTGCGGTTAGTGTTAATTGATCGTTGTCAAAATCAGTAGCAGTAACAATAAATGTCAATAATTGGTTCTCTTCAGTTGTCTTATCTCCGATAGGATTAAGCTGCGGCCCTTGATTAACATTGTTTACAGTGATTGTAATAGTTTCACTATCTTCAGCAAGACCATCACTCACTTTGAAAGTTACTTGATAATTTCCTGCTTGATCATAACCAGGAGTCCAGCTGAATTTCTGTGTGTTTGCATCAAAGACTGCTCCTGCTGGTAAGTTATCTGCAGAATATGTCAAAGGATCGTTATCAATATCGGATGCTGAAATTGTAAACCCTAATAATTTTCCTTCATCAACTTCTTTATTTCCAATTGAATTTAATACAGGTGCATCATTGATTGGTTTTACAGTAAAAGTAACTGTAGCTGTATCTTGTCCGCCATTACCATCACTTATTGTGTAAGTGAAAGTATCAATTCCTGCAAAATTTGCGTCAGGTAAATAACCAACTAGAAATCCGCTAATAAAAGCAGTTCCGCTTGCTGGGTTACTTACACTAACAATAGTTAAACTGTCGCCTTCTGGATCGTAATCATTAGCTAATACATTTAGATACAATAATGCACTTTCCAAAGTTGAAGCATTATCGTCTACGGCAACAGGCGCATCATTAACTGAGTTTACTGTAATTGTTACTGTTGCTGTATCTTGTCCGCCATAGCCATCGTTTATCGTGTAAGTGAAATAATCAACACCATTAAAGTTTGCATTTGGTGTATAATCAATACTGTTTCCATTAATGGTTACAACACCATTCTTTGGTGAAGTTGTGGATGAGATGGTTAAGACATCTTCAGCATCAGGATCGTAATCATTGTTCAATAATGGTACTGAAACTAAGTTGTCTTCATTTGTCGTTGCAGCGTTATTTACAGCGACAGGATTTCTGTTCACATCATTAACGGTAATGTCAACAGTTTTCCATTTGGAATAATCTTTTCCATCATAAACTCTAAATTGTATGTATTTTACATCTTGTAAATCTGGATGAATTATAGTATCATAATCAGGAGTGTAAGTGAAAACCCCTTGTTTTTGTCCAGAGGGCATAGTTATACTTGATGTTAAAGCTGCTCCGTCCGGCAAAGGACCGCTGCCAATACATAAATTGTAACCAAAAAGACTGTAAGATAATTTACAACTTCTAGCATCATAAGTTAATCCTAAAATTGAATTGCTGTCTGGATCATTTCCCTGAACAGTGAAAGATAATTTTTCATTTTCATTTACTTGTCTGTCACCAGGAACAGAAATAGTAGGTTTAAGATTGGTTACATTTTCAGGATTGTTCGGTGTTTTTGGGTTTACAGTTAAAGATAAATAAGAGTCATCACCATCTCCATTGTTATTTAATACACTAACTAAAACTTTATAATCTCCTATTGAAAGGTCTTTAGTTAAGATTGGATATTTAAATTCATAATTTGTGCTGGGGATGTACTCTTCAATAACAGTTTTTACATGCTTGTAATCTTTATCAAGTACTTCAATCCTTAACTTGAAAAATGAATCACTAAGTACAGAAACGTAAAGTTCCTGGTTCTCTCCTTGTATTACAGAAGTTTGCTTACTATAATTATCTGTCCAAAAACTTGTCAAGGCAATCCCTGATGCAAGAACAGAAGTTGCAACTATAGAAACAATTAATAGAAATACAAATAATACTGTTAGTAATTTATTGGTTTTTTTCATTTTTTTGAACCCACACCCATGTTTGTTTTGTAAAAAAGATTTAAATAAAAAAATAATTAAAAGTGGTATTTAATTCCTGCATTGGTTTCAAAGTTTAATTGTGTCTTTGGAACCTTTTCAACAGTTAACTTTGGACCAACATAACCATTAAGGCAAGTTTTGAAATGTTTATCAAAATTGTAACAACCTTCTGCACCAGCTCCACCTTTCACATTAAGAAGAGTTCTTGAATCGGTTTCTTCATGAGGACCAATTCTTAATGGTGCTCCAATTGGCTGCCCGTTAGCAGTTACATAAGTCTGCTTACTTACTGAAGTTGTTGTAGTTGTATCTTCACTGCCAACATCAATACCAAAAGCTGCAAGTGCTGCTACTGAAAAACCATCAGCTTCAAAGAATCGGTATCCAACAGAGCCGTTTACTGACCAAGGCATTCTTGTTGTAATTTCAACAGTCTTATTAGCAGTAGTTTTTGAGTATAAGTCATCTCCGCTTCCAGTACGAGATGTGGTTGGACCAAAAGTTGTAGTTTCAACATCAGATGAATTTAAGTTATAACTTGCTTTTACTCCAAAATCCCATTTTCCTAGAGAAGTTGTCTGTTCAAGACCTAACATTGCAGCGTGTGGAAATTGATAACCGCCAGATACTCCTACTGAGAATTTTGGAATGCTTTTCTCTTTCTTTGCAGTAATACTTCGAAGTTGTTTAAGCTTTTGGTCATATTTGCTGTCCAAATTGCTAATATTTTTATTGAAATCTTCTACAATCTTTCCGTCGCAGCCAGTTTGTTCGAATGGAGTTGCAAACTTCTCCCAAGCTTTAACAGCATTTGCATAATTATCTACTGATTTTAAAAAAATCTGGTATTTTTCTGCAGCAGGAACTGTATTTAGTAAAGTATCTTTCTTATTTATTTCCTGATCTAATCCAAGTATTAACTTGTCATTAGATAATTGAGGAACTGTTTCAGCTTTAGGATTCATTTTTTTATAAGCTTCTTCAAATTGAGTTACAATACCAGTATCTTCTTTGATATATCTAATCAATTCAGAATGTGCAGCATTCATTGCATTTTTTGTACCATTATAAGTGTCTCTTAGCTTAATATATTCGTTAAAGAATGGTTCACATTTCTTTACTAGATTATCTAAGGAAAATCTTTCTGCTTCTTTCAATGAAGTAGAACTTTCACTATAAACGTCATTACCTTCTGAAGAACTATCACTAGGAACATTAAAATTAGTACTTCTTGTATCATAACAATGTTGAGTATGCTTTTCAATACCAGGACAAATTCCTGTTGTATGTTCTTCTAGGCCAGCTTTACTTGCAAATTTTTCAGTAAAACATTGTCCTTGTCCGTCGTATAGATCTGCGCATCCTCTCAGTTTCTTATTAGCTTTTGGTTTATTAGCAGCAGCGACAGCAGCATCTGTTCCAGGTACAACTACTTTTACGTCGTTTGCTTTGGTTTCATCAGCAGCAGCGTTATTTGATGCTAATCCGATTCCGGCAGCTGCAATTAAAGGGATATATAGATTTTTCAAATTCATTTTTTATTTACCTCAACTTTCTTTTCTTCTTTCTTTTCTTCAATTTTATTAAAGATAACATAATCATCCGGTTCAGTGTTTCCAGTTAGATTTTTTGCATTAGGATAAAATTCTACAAGCTTTCTGCTAAATTTCTGCTCCAATCCCGAATCTTCACATCCTGAGACCATCAATGTATAAAAACCAGAAGCATTCTTTGCAACAACACTTCCACCAACTGAAGCAATGTAATTATTTACAACAACTCTCAGATTTTTGTCGTCGATATTTTTTGCAATTATACTACACCAAGTATTAGCAAGAGAATTATTATATTTCTGCACTAAATCATTTACAGTGCCGTCTTCATTGCTGTCTCCAGTCCAGTCGATTTGAGTTTTATAGATATCAAAACTTTTCAATTTTTTATTTTCATTAAGAAGTGCTTTTGCACGTATTTCCAAATCACTGATTTTAGTTCTGCTTTCTTCACTTTCATTTAGAGCTTTTCTATACTCCGCTTCATCAAGATCATTTAAATCGCTTTTTGAGAAATAAGTGATACTAAAAATTGCAGTAGCAGCTGCAAAAACTACAGCAGCCCCGATAGAATAATCTCTATGTCTTTTTAAGACAGAAGTTTTTTCATCTGCATCTAATTTGATTTTGTCAATTTTTAGTTTAGATTCCTCTTTAGTTGCTTTAAGTCTGTTTTTTGTTTGAATTAATTCACTAGTTAATTCACTAGTTTTATTAGTTAATTCTTCTCTATTTACTTTAACATCATTTAGCTTATTAGTTAAGCTGTGTTTGTCTTTTTCTAATTGATTTAATTGTTGGGATTTTTCATCTAAAACTGTTCTAAGTTGTTCTAACATCTTTTTATATATACGAGTTTCATCAAGAGGTTCTGGTTGAGGAAGCTCAGGTTCATAAATAGTAGGATTTGGATTAAGTAAAGGATTTGAATCTGCACTATCAGCATTAGACAAATCGGAAAATGATAATTGTTTTTCTGATTGTGGTTCGTTACCACTAGTTGGATCTTGAGCTCCCAACGAATCTTCAACTCCTAATAATATTTCCAATGATTGTTCATCGACTGAATTTGGACCATTCTCTTCTGCCATAATAGATACCTCTAACGATTAATACTACTCAAAAGTAGGCACCCATATATAAATGTTTTGGAATATTCATTAACATAAAGTAGTGAATGCTCTGTTTACAAGATAGTCAGAAGAAGTTTGTAGCAACCAGATAGATAATTCCCAATCCAAACATCAGAATGATAATAGAACCTAAAACTTTATGAGGTCTTAAAGAAAATTCCGGTTTTCTGTCGCCTAACTTCTTAGCTTTCCAATACATCAGAACTACTAAAACTCCATCAATGCCGCCAGCAATAGCGCCTGTCAAACCAAGAACAAATATGAACGTAGTAAAATTAAACAAAGCAATAATCAAAGGTATAAGAAAAGTTAAAAGTAATGAGAGTTTCCGTGAAAAACCATAATCATATTGATAAACTTCTACCAAAGCGATACCTAAAGTCAAAAAAGAAGTAAACATTGCTAGAACTGCTAAAAGATTAGCAAATAAACCTAAGATTGGCTGAGAATAAATACTTAAGGCAATTGTAGCAATACGCTGATTAGGTTCCAGTAATTCAAAATTGTTCAAGCCTACGATACCCCCAACCATCAAAGAAAAAAGAAGGTAGAGAACGATAGGCGTTAAAGAGCCGATGATGATTGCTTTCTTCATCTTATTTTTTTGTTTTCCAAGCACTTCCTGTAATTCCGGAATAGCAGGAGAACCCATGAAAGCAAAAAGTATCACCCCATAAGGCAGAAAAAAGAAAGCAGGATTAAATGTCGAGAGATTGCTTAGAGAGATCTTATCGTAAGAAAAAATTCCGATTAGAATCACAACAAGCAAAAGTAATGAAATTAAAAAAAGTTCTGCCTTGCCGGTCGCTTTAATTCCTCGATAAATGATCAGAAAAGTTATTACAAAAAAAAGAAGCGTGTAGACGGCAGGAGAACTAAATTTAAAAATAGAATGGAGTGTTGCTCCCTCACCAATCAAGTAAGCTGTCAACGCACCGTAGATTGCAATAATCATAGAAAAAGCCATAATGCTTTTACCCCATTTACCAAGATATTTTTCTGCATAACCGGTCAGCTGGTGCTGTTTTTTTGTCCTTAAAACAACTTCTCCAGTAAAAAGATTAAGAAACAAGAATGCTGCACCCATAAGACAGATTAAAATGAAACCGTACAGGAAACCAGCTTTGGCAATCACGTAAGGGATTCCCAGGATACCTGCACCAACAATTGTTCCTATTAAAGTAGTGCTGGCAATAAGAGTTTTATTCTTAGCAAAAAAACCACTATACTCTTTAATCTCCCCTTTTTTTTTGAACATATAAATGCAAATAATTCTTTTGCTGTTTATAAATCTAATTCATTATTTATATAGCCTCTTTTTTCCACAAATATTTAAAAGAAATGTTAAATATCTCTTTTTCATGATGAATAAAAGAGAATACAACTCAATCGAACAACTTTTCAATGAAGATAAAGAGTGGATCCAAGATAAACTTAATGAACACCCGTTCTATTATAATGTAGTTAAAGTGCTGGGGTTTAGAGAGATTGGTATTATTGTACAGAATGATCTGGGAGAAGAACTTGGTATATATGCATCACATAACGGACTAGACGGAAAGATATATGAAATTGTTGACAAATTTGAAAATCCAGATATTATAGTAAATGCTAATGAAAAAACACTTCTTGAAATTATAGAAAATCATCAATGGATAGAAGAACATCCGATACAGGCATTCCTGAAATATCAAAGCGGTTTCTCAATGAAAGCTAAAGACTATCTCAAATTATTTTATTCTGTATTTTATTTTGCAAAGATATCTGAAACAGTTGCATCCAAAGCTACTATTTCCGAAGCAGCTGTAAAAAAGAAAAAAATTATAATTAAAAGTGGGGATGCTGGGATTTGAATTCCTGAATGATAAGCAAATACCCATCATTACCCAGATCCGCGGGTACCTTCATCAAAGCGACGTACCCAAGTTTTTGTCATTGGATTTCTCCTCATCGCTCCATTACTGGAGCCCACTATTCTAACCAAGTTATACTACATCCCCACAATATGTAAAAAAGAAGGTTGTTTTATTAATGTTTTTGTTTGTTTAATATAATATTAGAAACAATAATAATAAAAACTAATAATAAAAACTGACAATAATATTCAAAGATCAAGATGATAGAATTAGATGGTTCTTATCTAGAAGGGGGCGGCTCATTAGTTCGTGTAGCCTTAGCACTTTCTGCTTTGACCGGAAAAGAGTTTAAAGTTACCGGCATCAGATCTGGAAGACCTAACCCGGGACTTAAAGCACAGCATCTTCATGGCATTAAAGCACTTAAAGAGATCTGTAATGCAGAAACTAACGAAATTGAGATTGGTGCTACCGAATTAAATTTCAGACCGGGAAAAGTCAAAAAAGGAATTTATGAGATTGACATAGGAACGGCAGGAAGTATCACTTTATTATCACAAGCGTTAATTCTCCCATGCTTATTCGCTCCTGCAAAAACAACCATTAACATTAAAGGCGGAACTTGCGGCAAGTGGCAGGCTTCTGTTGACTATTTACAGAATATTCTTCTGCCGCACTTGCAAAGATTCGTCGACAAAATAGAATTAAAAATATTAAAGAGAGGCTATTATCCTAAAGGAGGAGGACTAGTAAGTTTACAGATCACTCCAAGATTTAAGATTAAAGATTTTAATACATTCGAACAATTCTATGAAGAATTACAATTCAAGACTTCAAAGATAAGATTGATTGAGCAGGGAAAATTAGAACAAATTAGGGGCATTGTTAATGTTTCTTCTGAATTACAGGAAAAAGAAATTGCTGAACGGATAAGTAAATCTTCCAAAGGAATTCTTAAAGATTATGAAGTTCCCATAAATATCAGAGTTGAATACGCAAATGCTTTAAGCATCGGAGGAGAGATTGTAGTGTGGGGAATATCCAGCAATAATGGGAAAGTAGATTTTGACAATCCGATAATTTTAGGAGGAGATGCGCTTGTCGAGAAAAATAAAAGTTCAGAAGAGATTGGCAAAGAAGCTGCTGAAGAGTTGAAAGAGGAAATTGAAAGTGGTGCTGCAGTAGATCGCCATTTGGCTGACCAATTAATCTCATTCATGGGTTTATTGCCCGGATCTGAAATAAAAACAAGCGAGGTAAGCAAACATACCAAGACAAATATTTATGTTGTTGAGAAATTCCTGCCAGTTGGTTTTAAAGTAGAAGGGAATAAAATAAATGTTTACAAAAGATGAATGTAATTTTTAACAATAAATCTTTAGAAAAATTAGATTTTTTTTTCTTTTTTCTTTTATTTCTACAAAAAGTTTTATAAATAAACCTTAGTCTTGGCTACAATACAATGGAAGCTAAAGTATGTATATCAACAAAGAAAAGAATAGATAACGATTCTGGTGCGGTTAGTTTCAAGTGCCCTAATTGCGGAAATTATGAAATTGTTAGAAGTTCTTACGCTAGAGAGAATGCAATAAAGTACACTTGTCCGAGCTGTGATTTCACAGGCCCGAATTAAAAAGGAGGATTTTTCTAAATGGCAAAAGCAATCATAACTTTCAAACTGATGCCCGAATCTCCAGAAGTAGATTTAGAACCAATCAAAGAAAAAGCTTTGGAAATAGCTAGAGAAGCTGGTTCTATAGGAGAAATGCAGGCTAAAGAAGAGCCGATTGCATTCGGGTTAAAAGCAGTTCTGGTTTTGGCGATGTATGATGTAGAAGGTTCAGATTTTGATGCAATAGCTGCTAAGATGCAGGATATCGAACACGTACAAAGTTCAGAAGTAGCTAAGATGGATTTAGCTTTGGGTTAAATTTATTAGTTCTTATCTATTTTGGAGTTATAATTAATCAATAATAATAATAACTAAAAGAGATATAAAAATTAATCTTAATCAAATGAACTTCCTCAAAAGACAAAACGAAAAGAATATTTATCAAATTAAAGAAAAAGGAACTATCAAGAATGTTGATAAAGAAAAAATCAATAAGAAATTGAAGATTGATGAAGTCATAAGATTATCAGAAGAAGAATACAAGTTTATCTCCAGAGATAAAGAAATTTTTACTCATTTCAATCTACAATGGTGCGACCATATTCCTGGAAGAAATTATGCTCTGGTAAAGATCGTTAAAAAAGGTTATTACAAACAAAATGGTGAAGAGATTCTTCCAATAATCTCCTTTGATGATGGTTTTATTGTACATTGTATTGATGTAAAGAATGGGGTTTCTTATGAAGATATCAATGAAAAAAATTTTGAATATTCTTTTAATAACATCAAATCAACTGATGATTTAAAAAAGATTATTTTAAGACGTTATTCTAAAAGCATGCCTGATTTAACTGAAGAAGAGATATTATCTTTAGGAGTTAGTATAACAACTTTAAAAATTATAAGAAGAATATAAAAACATCAATTATTTCAATAGAGAATTATTATGATAATATGGTAATAAAAACATAGCATATTACTGTTGGTAGTATTTTTACTCGGTTGTGCTGAAAAAGAGGCGGTATCAAAAGAAGAGCCGGCAGATGCGATAAAAAATAGCCAAGAGGTGAATATGATGAAAATCAGAAGTTCTGCTTTTGAAAATGGAGGAAATATTCCATCCAAATACACTTGCGATGGAGAAGATACAAACCCGCAATTGAGCATTTCAGACGTTCCCGTGGAAGCAAAAAGTTTGGTTTTGATCATGGATGATCCAGATGCGATAAAACCTGCTGGAAAAGTATGGGATCACTGGATTGTATGGAATATTCCGGTTGACACTACTGAAATTTCTGAAAGTGAAGAACCGGCCGGGATTCATGGAAAAGGAACAAGCGGTAACCTTAATTATCACGGGCCTTGCCCTCCATATGCAGAACATCGTTACTATTTCAAATTGTATGCGTTAGATATTCAATTAGATTTACCTGAAGGTGCATCAAAACTTGAAGTTGAAGCGGCAATGGAAGGCCACATCTTAAAAAAAGATGAATTAATAGGAAAATATAAAAGGGATTAAAAAATACTTATTAAAAAAAAGAGGTGAATGTTTGATGGCAAAGAAAATAAAAAGTTTAAAGAAAATAGCTCCTGCAAAAGAAAATACGTGCACAACCTGTTGCAAGTGGTCAAGTAAAGAATGGTTTTTAGCATTGGTTTCAGAAGCTGCATTGTTTGTATTTTTCTGGTACTTGTTAGGAATACTAAGTGTTCCTGGAAACTTATATGTAAGTTCACTGGTGCTATTGGTCCTGATAAATGTCTCAGTGATTTTGTGTCCGGTGTTTAGAAGGCATTATTGCATGTAATTAATTTTAGATTATAATTTTTTATTATTGTTTTTATTATTTTAGTTTTCTTATTATTTAATCAGCTTTACTATTTCTTTGATGTTTTTATCCGTCTTAATTCCATTCGGAGAAAAATGTGTTTTTACAGCTTTTAACTTCTTCATGATAATATCCATCCGTCTTGGTTCTGACCGATAATTTTTAGCGATTGAATGTAAATCATAAAATCCTACCATGTCTTTTTTAGATTCTTCTTTCAAAATATCAAGGAATTTCTGTTCTTCAGGAAAGGGATTATTCTTTGCCATTGTTGAGATTAATTCTTTATTGAATAAATCTCCTGTCCATAAAGGTCCTGCATACTGGAATTTTTCTCCACACTGACATATATTGGAATTATAATTAGAAGCCTCATGGTTTAAACATTTTGAACAGAATAATAGATATTGATGTTGTTTAATTATCTGGTCGCATTTTTCCTTGCTTTTTTCTGAGATGAAATAAATTCTAAAATAATGATCTTTATGATATGATAAAATAGGTATCAAAGCTTTATCAAACTGTATTCCTTGTAATTGTATTTTTCTGATCAGTATTCTTAAGCCAGTTTCATGCATCATGTAATTTTTTAGAGAAACTGCCCAGTATTTTCTTTTGGTAACTTTTAGATACGTTCCTGTTAAAGCTGCTGTGTCTGTTGCTGTTATTGCTATTACGCCATTACGCGTTATTCTTGAAATTGCTGCAGAGATAAAAGGATTTGGCGTACCGAAAGGATCAATATCAATATAATCAAAATAACCGCAAAATGATTTCGTTTCTGGATGTTTGATTTGGTTTAGTAAGAAGAGGTTTGCATCCTCATAATGGATACATATTTTTTCTTTTATTGTCTTCTTACTAATTTCATTTAATTTCAAATTTTCATTGAAAACTTCAACAAAATTTTCTTTTTTATCGTTAACAAATAATTTATTGATTTTTTCTTTTTTTAATTCTTTAAGAAACCTTAAACCCCTTATTCCAGAACCTGCTAAGGGGAGTGCAATATTCATGTCTTTATTTGAGATTGAATTTAATAGTAATATGGAAATGTTTCTATTAGAGCTCATGATTGGATTATAGAATACTTCCTGTTTTTTAGTAGGATCTCTTTCAGGTAAAGTAGCTTTGATAATGGTTGTATTTTCTGTGATAGTTTGCATGTTTATCGTAAAGTTAGAAGGATTGTTAAAGGTTTTGATAAATAATTTGTTTTGTAAAATGTTGGGAAGGGGATGAATGGAGAAATGTTAAGCTGAATATTATTTTTAAGTTCATTAATTTTATAAATCTAATTACATCTAGATAAATTATGGATTGGATAGCTACTAGATTAACAGATATTGGTGAAGGTACAGCACCAACATTAAATGAAGTTATAGCAGAATATGAAGGACAATACAAATTCAACTGTTATGGATGTGAATCAGAAAAATCATTTCCAATTAAATATTCAATAGTGCAGCAAATTTATCAAGATCAAGAAAGAGGTGCTTCGAGAGAGGTTGTTTTCTTAAGATTTGATTCTCCTGGAAATTTGATACAATGTTCTGAATGCGATTCTGTTTATCAATTGATTGGACCAAAACCAATATTTGATAAAGAAGAATATGCTGAAATGAAACAAGAGGATGATAAAACTCCGTCTGCACCTGAAATCTTATTAACATATAATAGAGATAATATTAGAGAAGACGTTGATAAAGCCATGAAAATACTTAAAATTAATTTCATAGGCATTCCAGAAAAGTTCTAAAACAAACCTCTATTTTTTCCTCCTAAATTCCAAACAAAATCTATTAAAAAACCCAAGGGACAATTTTAAGAGCATAGCTCTTTTTATTATATTTTTTAGATGGAGAAAAACTCAATGTTTCTTATAACCAAACAATTTATCATATTCTTTATGATCAACAATACTTAGAATAAATGCAAAAATTTCTACTTTTGTTCCCTCAAGTGTATAAAGTAATCTCCAATAATTAGATAGTTCAGCACGATACAGATTTTGAATTCCCTGTTTTTTAAATTTTATTGGAATTAATTTTTTTGCTATTGGGTCACCAAATTGAGGATTTTCTTTTAAGAGACCAATTATTCTTTTGATTGAATTGAGAAGGCTTTGTGATTCTTTGTCATCTCTTTTTTTCAATTCAAGAAAACTTTCTTTAGCTTGACCTTTCAAAAGAACCCTAACTTCTTTATCAGAAAACATTATCAAACCTCTAAAGTATCTTCAAACATTTTTCTTAAATGGTGTGGTTCTGAATATATCCATTGAACACCACGGGGACCGTATATAATTTTTCCACTTTTCCAAAGATATTCTAAAATTATTTGTAAGGTTTGATGCATAATTTGTTTTGGGAGTTGTTTTTTTATATCCGAAATTTTCATTGGTAATTCTCTATGATCTTTAAGAAAATCTTCTACCATTAAAACAGTGTTTAGATTAGGATATCTTTTAGTTTGATTATCTTCTTTCTTAATCATTTCAGTTTCCTTAAATTGTAGCGTTTGTGTTACCATTTTGTATCAATTGATACTTAAAAAGTATTAATTTATTTAAATCTTTTGGTAGATTTATTGATTTTATCTTCTTTTAGTTCTTTAATGAACCTTAACCCGCGGATACCTGAACCAGCTAAGGGGAGTGCAACATTCATCTCTTTATTTGAGATTGAATTTAATAGTAATATGGAAATGTTTCTATTAGAGCTCATGATTGGATTATAGAATACTTCCTGTTTTTTATTTGGATCCTTCTCTGGAAGGGTTGCTTTGATTGTGGTGGTGTTTTCGGTAATAGTTTGCATGTTTATTGTAAAGTTAGAAAGGTTGTTAAAAGTTTTGATAAATAATTTGTTTTGCTTAGGAGGGGATTAACAATAAAATGTTAGGAAGTGAAAAACAAGACTATTTTAATTTCATCCGTTCTTTAATATCTTTAATATAAGTTTCAACTTCTTTAACAAATTTTTCAATATCTCTCTTTGATACTCTTTTATACCTAAGTTCCATAGCTTCATGGATTATATGTTTTCTTTCTGCTAATAAATACTGTGCAAGTTTCTTAAACGAAGGATGAAATTTAAAGTTGTGATATTTTTCTGCTTCAATTCTTGATAAATGTAAAACTCTTTTAATGAAATTTGGTCTAGGGTATAACTCTTTGCCTTTCTTTAAATCTTTGATAAACGCTTCAAGAAAACCTATACAGTTCCTAGCTTCATCTTCAAGATTATGTTCTATCTTAAATTTTGAAAAATCAATTCTTTTCCCCCATAATTTTTTATAAAAACGCCATTGTTTTACAGCTGCGCTTATCCCAATATATTTAGCAATAGATCCTCTTGGTTTACCTCCTTCTAATTCATCAACCCCTAATGCTCTAAACCTAGTTTCAAATCCTCCACAAAGACTTCTCTGCTTTTTTTTGAAAATAGCATTAACATTATTTTCTTCTTTAATGATATCAAATTCAGATGTAACTATTCCAAATAAATCTATATCACTTTGTGGAGTCCTATCTTTTGTTAGAATAGTTCCTGCTAAATATAAAGAAACTAAACCTTTATCTCTAAGTTCTTTAACTGTTAATTTCTTAATTTCTTTGATTATTTTCTTGATTCTTCTTGTTTCTTTATCATCGAATGGCCACATAGTTCAAATGAAGTTATGCGGATATAAAAAATATCTCTTTTTTTTCTTCATTTAAATCCCAAACAAAAAATTCTACAAAAAACAAGAAGGACAATTATTTATTCAAGATAAATTTAAAAAGAAATATACTCCCACAAAAACATGGCAACAAGAAAAGTTCTCCTTACAGTAGTCGGACATGTTGATCATGGTAAGACATCTTTACTAGATAAGATTAGAAGAACAGCCGTAACTCAAGGAGAGGCTGGTGCGATTACTCAAGCAATTGGTGTATCTATAATTCCCATTGAGATTATTAAAAAAATATGCGGGAAACTGCTTGATGCACTCAAGATGAACCTCACAGTTCCCGGTATTTTAGCGATCGATACTCCCGGACATGCAGCGTTCACATCATTAAGAAAAAGAGGAGGTTCTCTAGCAGATATTGCCATTTTAGTAGTTGACATCAATGAGGGGTTTAAACCGCAGACGATTGAATCTATTGAAATTCTTAAAGCCAATAAAGTTCCGTTCATAATTGCAGCAAATAAAATTGATCTGATAAATAGATGGAATTTTGATAAAAACAAATTTCTATTAGATAACATAAATTCTTTAGATTTTTCAATTCAGGGAGAATTCGAAAAAAAAATCTATGAATTGGTCGGACAAGTTAATGAACATGGTCTGCAGTCTGAAAGATTTGATAGGATTGAGGATTATACTAAACAGATTGCTATCGTTCCCGTTTCCGCTCATACCGGACAGGGAATACCAGAATTGTTGATGGTCCTTACTGGTTTAGCACAAAAGTTCTTAGAAAAGAAATTAGAAATCAACGAAGAAGGAAATTGTAAAGGGACAATATTGGAAGTTAAAGAAGAAAAAGGTTTAGGCACCACATTAGATGCGATAATCTACAATGGAAAACTAAAAGTTAATGAGCATCTCATCATAGGGGGAATTGAAAAACCCACTGTCGTAAAAATCAGAGCTTTATTGGAGCCGGCAGAATTGGCAGAGATGAGGGAAAAGAAAAGCAAGTTCAAGAATGTTAAAGAGGTCACGGCGGCAACAGGAGTTAAGATTGTAGCACCTGGTTTAGAAGAAGCCGTTGCGGGAATGCCCATAAGAAGCTGTTCTTCTGCAGAGGAGATTGAACAATTAAAGAATGAAGTGCAGGAAGAAGTAGGAGAAGTTATTGTTGATTGTGATGAAGAATGTAATGGTGTGATGATCAAAGCTGATACTATTGGCGGTTTAGAAGCTTTACAAAATCTATTGAAAGAAAAAAATATCCCCATCTCATCTTCATCTCTTGGTGATATTTCTAAGAAAGATATCTCTAAACTAGAATCATTGAAAGAAAAAGATGAGTTTACAGGAGTTTTACTGAGCTTCAATATTAAGATTCCTGCTGAGATAGAAGAACTAATCAAAGTAAAAAATCTTGTTGTAATCAACCATGATGTGATCTATAAGACAATTGAAGAGTATGAAAATTATGTAGACAAGCTAAAAAAAGAGATAGAGATTAAAGAGTTATCTAAATTAGTTAGACCTTGTAAATTTGCTATCCTAAAAGGTTATACTTTTCGGCAGAACAACCCGGCAATTGTTGGTGTAGGTATTGAAATAGGCCGGATAAAAACAGGAGATCCAATCATGAAAACTGATGGAGTGAGAATATCTCATGTCAAAAGTATGCAAGAGGGTAAAGAATCTTTAAGCTTAGCTGAACAGGGAAAACAAGTTGCCATGGCCATGGACGGAGTAACTGTAGGCAGGCAAATTGATGAAGGAGATTTCTTATACGCAGATATTCCAGAAGAAGACTTCAAGAAATTAAAAGAGTTAAAGAAACATCTTTCCAAAAGTGAGATTGAAATTATGAAAGAAGTTGCTGAAATAAAGAGAAAGAATAATCCCGTATGGGGAGTAGGTTAATTAATAAGTTTTTAATAAATTTTTTAATCAAATTCTTCAGGCATTTCATCAGACAAAGGATCATTTCTTGATATTGAATAAAAAGATTCTTCTTGTCTTCTTAAAGCATCTTTTATCCTTTCTATTCTTGCTTCATACTTTAACCTATCTTCTCTTCTTTTAGAAGAAGATGACCCATAACTTTCTTCTCCAAACCAATCAATGTCACTTGGCTTTGCATATATGACCTGCATCTTTTCTTTAGAACTACAAGAATATGTTTCTCCTTTAGAACTATTATTAGAAACAATTTCTTTTGACTGTCCAATAATTGTGTCTATAGTCATTTCAATCAACATATTCTTAACATATGTTCTATATATATTTTTCTGTTTTTTTCTACCGACGAGTAGAAAGAGATAGTTTTTTATACAGTTTCTGTTTCAACAACTAGATGCAAAAATTAAAAATCTTCAATACCAGAGAGATAAAAAGACTAAGAGAACAAATTACTGAGGAATTTGGTTATTTTCCTGAAAGTGATTACGTTTATCTGCAAAATGAAAAAGATAAAATCTTCCTGATCAATAAAGATTTAGTAAGAATAGATATTAAAAAATTGAGAGTTGATAAAATTGGATTGTATTTTGCCGAAATTAAAAATGGAAATGCTAGATTAAGTAAAGAAGGAGCACAATTATTATACAAAGAAGCTAAAAATAAATTAAAAAATATTGTTGAACTTGATGATAAAGAGATGAAAGATTATTTTTCCGGAATAGACTTAAATAAGGAACTTGGAGAAGAAAATAGATTTGTTTTATTAAAATATAAAGAAGATGTTTTTGGTTGTGCAAAATATAAAGAAAATACAATAATAAACTTTCTTCCCAAGATCCATCGAGGAGAAGTTATTTTGTAAGTGATTCTGAATTTTTTTATCTGGCATTTAGCTGAAGTCTACTATCTTACAAAAATCAGCAATTATTTGCTGCATACCATTATAAAATTCCAGGTTCTTAATTCTTGCTTGATCTGGACGAATTTGTTCACCAAGCCCTTTTTTAATTATGTTCATCAACATTAAATCAATGTAGCCGTTTCTGACATGATTCAATTTAACTAAATTATCCGAATTTCCAAAAGATTCGTACGTTGGAATTGAGTAAAGTCCACCAGATACTTTGTAAAAAGCTTCTCCAGATATGCCAGTTGCAATTTGTATGTCAAATTCATCCTGTGTATAATGTCCTAATATGCTTTGAGAATCAAATCTAAGATTAGACCAAGGGGCCAATAATTTTTCTATATCTCTATTTCCAGGAATAATCATCTTATCAGCTATCGGTCGGAGATAAAGTCTCCTTCCCCCATTTGAATCTAATATTGCTCCATTATCATAAGCATCATAAGTATTTTCTTCTACCATTTTTTAGCAAAGCATATAGTTTATATATAAATCTTTTGTAAGAAATTACCAATGTCAAAAAATTATAACCATCGGAAAATGAAATATTACATTAAAACCAAATAAATCAAATAAGATTTTAATAATCAGCTCAAAACATCTTCAATTGGCTTCTTTCCTTTTAATCTTTTAGGTTCTTCCTTGACCTGTGCAGCAAGATCCACTCCCATACTTTTTAATTCTTTGATATGCATCTGCATTAACTGCTCAACGATCTGCAGAATACGCATCAATTCTTCTCTTTCTTTGCTTAATGTTGCTAAGGAACCTTTATGAAAACCTATTTTCTCAGAATCCGAATCAATATTATTTTTCTTTGCCATAATAAAAAGATTATAACAGATATTTATTAACTTTTTGGAAAAACATATAAATGAGCCCTTTACTGCATTAGAGTAAAGGGGGAAAGATTATTTTATGGCAAAAAGGGTTGAATCACCATCATCAATAAATACATTCAAGCAATGTCAACGTAAGTATTACTATCAATATGTTAAGAAACTTCCAACGATTCCAAACATACATCAAATTAGAGGAAATATTGCTCATTCAACATTAGAAAATCTTTATGATATTGATGTCTCTCTTTTTAATGAAGAAAATTATGAGACTAAATTTAAAGAAGCGATACAAAAACTTCTGTTTTTCTATTGGAAAAAATATGAACCGAAATTAAAAACACTTAATCTAAACAAAGATCAAGAGAGATTCTATTTTGAAGAAACCATGTTGATGGTGATGAACTGGATAAACCACTTCATTAAAGAAATTGATAAGCTGATGAAAGAAAAAAATATTTCTTTACAGGAAGCTTTCCAGCAGCTTACCCCAATCAGAGAACAAAAATATGTTTCCGATAATTATTCAGTCCAAGGGTTTATCGATGCAATACACCTAATTGAAGAAGAAGTGCACATTGTTGATTATAAGACCAATGCTAATTTTGAATTTAAAGATAGTATCAAATTACAATTAGCAATCTATTCTTTACTTTATTTTGAGAAGCACGGAAAATTGCCTTCAAAAGTAGGAGTATTTTTTTTAAGGCATAAGTTAAAACTAATGAATGTTGAAGAAGAACTATTAGAATTGGCTAAACGAGAAATAGGACTTATCCACAGCCATACTTCCATTACTGAAAAGATCAGTGATTATCCTCGTTGTATCACTCCTTTGTGTAAATGGTCTACTGGAAAATGTGATTTTTATGAAGTTTGTAAACCACATAAATGAGATTAAATTTAGAAAAAACTGAAGATAATACAAACAAAAAAATTAATAAGATTAATTTTCTTAGCAACTTTTTTATAATACGTACGATAACTGTTTAGAAAAATAGATGTCAAATTTTAGGAGAAGATTTTATGCCAGTTATATTAGGAGTTTTAGCAGTTGGCGCTCTTGTTTTAGGTGGTTGTGCTTGGCGAAGCGAACGTGATGAAGCAAGAACAGAACGTGATACTGCAAGAGGAGATCTAGCTACTAGAACAAGAGAACGTGATCAAGCAGTAGCAAGGGATGAAGCTGCA
>JAHJGQ010000051.1 GCA_018824365.1 Nanobdellota archaeon
AAAAATAAATTAAGAAAAAATAAAATAAATAGATAAAATCAACAAATAAAAAAATGAATCAACAAAAAATGTGGAGTTTTGCAGGACTTTTCATGATCATGTTAGTGTTAAGTTTGCCTTTTTATTCAGCAGATGCTTTAGCATCCATACAAGTACAGATAACCAAGAATCAAGGGCAGGCTGGTATTGAAAATTATCTTGATGCAGATGGGGATGTGTGGAATGTAGAAGCTCTGATTACCGGTGCAGGTAATGAAACGCTTAATCCGGAAGATGTTCATCTGAAAATAGGTGATAATGAAGAGGCTTTCAGTTCATGTTCTGACAGTACTTTGGGAATGGTTTGTGAGTACATAAGTACTTTAACAGATGGTGTTAAGGAAAGTGAATATGCTTTCCAGGTAGTTTATAATTTTGTCAATCAACTAGGTAATCCTGATTCTGCTTCAAATGGCGATTATATCAGAGCAGACGGTTCTGGTCCTTCCGTTCAGTTTTTTTCAGGAGGGATTGAGCAGCTTAAGACGGGCAGTCAAAAAGGAAAAGTAAGGATTGATTTTATTGTTGATGATAAAAAGAAAGGCGCTCCTTCTGTCGGCTTGAAGCAGATAGATATTATCGATGCTGATACTGGAGAAGTGTTGCAGACCATAGATGGTTTCAAGCCTGGTGAGGAAAAATTTGGTTATAAGGATGATGGGAATTTTAATGGTGTATTAAAAGCTGAATTAACTGGTGAAGGTAAAAGGAAGATTAAAGTTCGTGCAGAAGATCGTCTTGGGCATAAGACTACCAGTTCTGCTGTAATGTTTGATACTGATTTTGTCAAGCCGCAGATCAGCGGAGAGTTAAATCTTACGAAGTTAGGAAAATTTATCGGTCAATATACTACCAATACTGATATCAAGGTTGATATTATTGAAACAACTGAGCCAATCGTGAAAGCTTATTCTGATGAGGCTGATTTAAAGGGAGATGAAGCGAATTGTGATTCTGATAGTGAGATTGATAATCTATGGCATTGTACTTGGGAAGATGTTGATGTACTGCCTAAAGAGACGGTCAAAGTTTTAATTTCTGCAGAAGATGGATATGGTAATGTGCTTGAGCAGGTTGTAAGCAAGAGTTTGACTGCTGACAATTCTCCGCCAAAGATTGAATTTTTTGGAACGATAAGGCAGTTTGAAGATAATAGTTATGTCAATGGAGATAATAAAGTTAAGAATATGATTGTCTTAAGGGCCAGTGATGAGGGTTCGGGAATAACTATTGATGGTGTAAGGGCCAATTTAGTTGCTTTTGGAAAAAGTAATGCGCAAAAGCCTGACGAATGTTTTGATGATGAAGGTGTTCTTGAATGTTATTGGGATGTTGATAAGAAAGTAAGTGAGGGTGTGCTTGCTTTTGGCTTGACAAAGTTTGAAGATAATACTGGTAATCCTGGAGATATGCCTGAGTATGAGTTCTTTGTCGATAACAGCGGGCCTAAGGTTGAGGAGATCGAAGTTTATGGTCTTTCAGAAGCCGGTGATAAGAATTATTTTCAAAGCAATGATATTGTAAAAGTTGTTTTAAGTGTTTCTGAGAGCAGCGGTTTGAATATTTTGGTTAATGTTAATAATTTGGTGATGGATGCTGAAACTAAGTTTACTGAAGATGAATATACTGAAGGATTAGGAGACGGATGGCAGAGGTTTACTGAAGAGAATTGTGAAAAAGAGACTGGGATGTGGAAATGTGAAATTGAAACTGAGCCGATTAAGAGCGGTCCTGCCAGCAGTGTAAAACTTGAAATAAAAGTTCAGGATACTGCAGGTAATGATGCTAAAGAGTGGCTGGGAAAACCAAAGAATATTCAAAGCGGCAACAATGGAATTTATAGAATTAATATTTTAGGTTTGGATAAAGAAGAGAATCCTGATTTTTGGGAAGTGGATAAAAAAGGTGTTGTACCATTATTGCCTATTATCGATCTTGACACTACACAGATATCTTATACGAGGATGCCTGTACAGATAAAATTGAAAAGCAATGCTTCAAATGCTGAAGTATTATCTTTGGAGCTGATCGGCTGTGAGCTTTATGATGAAAATGGAAATGTTTCCGGTCCTGAGTTAAGCAGGAGTTTAATTTATGGCACTGATTTTCCTGACGGTAAAATAAGTCCGGTAACTACTAGGATGTATCTGGAGTTTACTCCTTTCAATGGCAGAAGCGTTTTTTCTGTAGGAGATAATTTTGATCAGGCAGTTGTTCCGTATAAGTGCCAGATGAAAGTTTATTCTAAAGTTGGCAAGTCGGCTATTCAAGCTCCGGAGATACAGGATGTTATCATAGAAGTTCCTTTTGCTTTCAGCACTTTAGGAAGTTTAGATGAAACTTTGAAGCATAAGGTTACTGATTTGAAGGAAGATGGCTGGATGACTTTTTTTGATGTAATCCATGTCATGCATAAAGTGATTGAATGGATTAAGTATATTTTAACGATTATTAATATTATTAGGACGATAAATGAGTTTATTGATTTGTTTAGTGCTACTCAAAAGGGAGCTGCAGATAGAATGAAAGATTGGCCGCCAACGACTAAGGCTGCTAAAATTTTAGAAGGTGGTTGTTTATCTGCACAGATGGCATCCAAGCCAAGTTGGGGTTTTGTACAATATATTCAAATACCTATCTCTCTTTTATCATGCAGTGGTGATGCTTGGTATACTGGTGAAGCAACTGTAGCTGCTCCTGAAGCAGGAGATAAAACTGTTGCCGGTCAACGTTTGAGATTAGGGGATGCTCCTGCTGTTTCTACTCCTACTCCTGCTGCTTCCACTTCAAGTAGTGGTTCTGGTGAAGATGCTTCTTATGGCAAGATTGATGTTACTCAGGGTGCAGGAAGCTACTTTGGCTGGCTGGCATATTGGCAAAAATCTATCTTGGAAGTTTATAATTATGGAACTGGGAGAATTTTCTTTTCTCCTGCAACTTCATTATATGAAAATCTTTATCTTTCTGTGGCAGGATTATGTATCCCTGGAATATTGTATAATGTTGATAAAGCCAGAGAGATTCATTGCAGAAGGATTGTCTGTTATGGAAAAGATGTCCCGGCAGGAATAGCGACGATGGATTCCTGTGAGAAATTGTTTAAGTTACAGATGTGCGAATTCGTCTATGGTCCAATGTGGGACTTCACTCCGATTGGAGGGTTATCTTATATTGGAAAACTTTTGAAAAGTTTTATGACTTCTCCATTGATGTTTATTAAATTAGCAGAACTTGTTGGATGTATGCCTTTATGTCTTGTGCCTGAATCTACTGCAGCACTTGTAACTTGTAAAGTAATTACTGGTATCAACAAACTATTTACAATCGCCAATTCGATTGCCGGTGCAGTTCAGTCAACTCCTGATGTAAAAGCTACTGGCTATTGTGATATGGCTGAGAGTATTGATGTGGATAAATTGACCGGACAGGTAACTCCGGGAGCTGGTTAATGAAAATGATGGTGTTTAATTAATAATGGATGATAAAATATCTTGGTGTTTAAAACAAAAAAAAGGGATTGAACTCGTTGAACCTAATGAGAATCTCTGCCAAGCTTATTTTTTAGATGCAGACGATTCATTGTCAACAATGGAAGATGTTAAAAAGAAATGGAAAATTATTACAGGTTATTATGCTTGTTATAATGCGTTATATGCATTGCTTATGAAAACCGGTATAAAATGTGAAATTCATGATTGTACTTTGGAGTTGATGCATTTTTTTGATTTTGAAGATGAAGAAAAAACATTTTTGAAAAATCTTAAGAAACTTAGAATAGGTGTTCAATATTATCTTGAACCGGCAACAGAAATCAATTCTAGTAAAATAAAATCGTTTGTTACACATTGTAAAGTTTTGAACAAAAGCCTAGAAGAAGATAAGATTAAAGAATTAAGAATGGAATTAGCCAAAAATGACTGAAGTTAGCCAAAAATTACTAGATTCAACAAGTGTGTTGGTTCCTTTCACTAGAAATTATGCTGATGAGCTTCATGCAAGCGAGGTTTCTAGGATTTTGAAGCTTCCTCAAAGAACAGTTGCTAGAAAATTAGAGATATTACAAAAGTCGAATTTGCTTAACTACAGAAGAGATGGCAGAAATAAATATTTCTTTTTAGATTTGAAACAATCTTTAACATTTTCTTTACTGGAGCTTCTTGAGTGTTATAAAGAATTAGACTTTTCATTAAAAAATCCTCAAGTGTCATTGCTTTTAGAGGAGTTAGCAGCTAATTATAGTATTATTTTGTTTGGTTCTTATGCTAAAGGAAGAGCTAAAAAAGATTCTGATATTGATTTAGTAATTTTTTCTAATGAGAAGAAAAAAATTAATGAGATTATTAAAAAATACCATTTTGAAGTAAATGCTCATTATGTTAATTTATCTTTACTTAAGAAGAGGATGAAAAATGATTGGCCTTTAGCTAAGGAAATTGTTAAAGACCACATCTTGTTTGGTGAGAAAGGAAAGATTATTAAGGCCGTTATTGATTATTGTAAAAGAAGAAGTTAGATAAAATGTTAATGAAAAAGATGATGATGTTGATATTGGTTCTTTTAGTTTCTTCTATAGTCATTGCTCAGGAAGACATCTATGATGGAGAAGAAAAGTTATGAAGAAAAATATTAATGTTTGGTTAGAGCAAGCGGAAAGAGACCTTAAAAGTGCAAAGAATAGTTTTGAATCAAAAGATTATTATGTTTCAGCTTTGTTATCTCAACAATCAGCTGAAAAATCTTTGAAGTTTTTGTATTTATTAAGAAAAAAAGAATTGATTAGAATACATGATTTGGTTAAATTAGCTAAAGAAGTAGGTGCTCCTTTGGAAATTATTAAAATATGTGCCAGTATAAATCCTGTTTATGTTGAGGTAAGATATCCTGAAGGGGATGAGCTGCCTGCAGACAAAATTAATAAGAAAGAAGCCGAGGAAATTTTACATTTTACTGGAGATATATTGAAATGGGTAAAAAAACAGTTTTAATGAAGTCATTGAAAAAATTTGCAAAGGAATTATCAGATGATTTTCCTATTGATCAGATGTATCTGTTTGGTTCTCAAGCGACAGGAAAAGCAAAAAAAGAAAGTGATGTTGATTTACTGCTTGTTTCAAAATGCTTCATTGGAAAAAGAAGATTGAAGAGAGCGCCTTCACTTTATTTAAGATGGAATCTGGATTATCCAGTGGATTTTGTTTGTTTAACACCGGAAGAATTTAATAAAAATAAAAAATCGTTTGGTATAGTACAAGAAGCAATGAAAAAGGGAATAAAGATAATATGAAAAAGATGATGATGTTGTTTGTATTGTTTATTTTAGTTACTAGTGTTATTGCTCAGGAAGATCTTTTAGTTGTTGAAGATCCTTGTGCCGGCTTTTGGGGAAGTGTAAATTGTTTCTTGTTTGGCAAAGGAATGGTTGATAGATAAAATGAGTAAAGTTGTAAAAAAAAATACTGAAAAAGGATATACTCAATTAATTTCAGATTTAGGAACTCTTTTAGAAAAAGCAAGGAAAGATGCTTATGTTAAGATCAATCAGGTTTTAGTTGAGACTTATTGGAAAATTGGGAGGAAGATAGTTGAGTTTGAACAGAAAGGTAAAGAAAAAGCCGAGTATGGAAGTGGTTTGTTAGATAATTTGTCTCTTGATTTAACAAATAAGTATGGAAAAGGTTTTTCAAGAGATAATCTAGAGAAAATGCGTAAATTTTATTTGTTCTTCCCGAATTCCGCGACACTGTCTCGGAAATTGTCCTGGAGTCATTATTGTTTAATCATGAGAATTGAAGATAATTTAGCGAGGAGTTTTTATATCAAAGAGGTTGAAGCTGAAAGATGGAGTGTAAGAGAGCTTGACAGACAAATTAATTCCCAACTTTTTGAGAGGGTTGCTTTAAGTAAAGATAAGAAAAATGTATTGGTGTTATCTCGTAAAGGTCAGATTATTGAAAATCCAGAAGATCTAATTAAAGATCCTTATATTTTGGAATTTCTTAACTTGGAAGAGTTATCTAGCTATACTGAAACTGATTTAGAAAAAGGAATAATTAAAAATTTAGAAAAGTTCTTATTAGAACTGGGAAAAGGTTTTACTTTTGTTGCCCGGCAGCAGAGAATAACTTTAGAAGATGACCATTTCTACATCGACTTGGTTTTTTATAATCGTATTTTAAGATGTTTTGTTTTAGTAGAACTGAAAATAGGAAAATTAACACATAAAGATTTAGGGCAACTGCAGATGTATGTTAATTATTATAATCGTAAGATTAAGAGTGATGATGAAAATCCAACTATTGGAATTTTGCTTTGCGCGGATAAGAAAGAAGCTATTGTTAAGTACACCTTGCCGGAGAGTAATAAACAGATTTTTGCTTCAAAATATAAATTATATCTTCCAGATAAAAAAGAACTGGAAGAGAAGGTAAAGGAAGTATTAAAAAGTTAAGAGAATTTAATTAAAATGATGAAAAAGATGATGATGTTGTTTGTATTGTTTTTACTAGTTTTAAGTATGTTTGCCCATGATATTGAAGAAGGTGGAATTTGATGGATTACAATAAAGAAGTTACTTTAAAAGTAAAAAAATATATTGATCTAGAGATCATCTCTGAAGATAAATCAAGAAACAAACTGGCTAAAAATTATCTAACTAAAGCTCGTCATAATTTTTTAGTGTCAAAGTTTATTGAAAAGGGTACAGATTCAAAAGAAGTTTTAGAAATTTTGGGCTTTGATGATGAATTTAAAGCTTATGATTGGATAATAAATACTTCTTACTATGCAATGTATATGGTCGCTCAAGCTGTCCTTGCAAGTATTAACATCAAATGTGAAAATCATACAGCTACACCTTATGCATTAGAATATTATTTTGTAATGAAAGACAAATTGGAACAAGAATTCGTAGATTTATTGAGAAAAAATCAGGATCTGATCGATAAGGATGATGTTGATAAATTGAGGTCGGGAAAAGAGACTAGGATAAAAGCGCAATATGATGTATTAGAATCAATGGAGAAAGAAATGGCTTCAACAATATTAGAAGATACGGGAAAATTTATCGAAAGGATGGAAAAATTGTTTGAGGTTATATCAAAATAAGATAATGTTATCTCAAAATAAGATAGTTTCAGAAAATGTAGTTAGAATTTTGTCTTATCTAAAGAGAGATATAAATGGAAGTTTTTCGATAAGACGGATTTCTAAAGAAACTAAGCTTAGTTATAACAGTTGTTATAAAACAATTCAGTCGCTAAAGGAAATAAATGTTATCTTGTTGAGAAAGGAAGGCGGTGTCAATTATTGTTCGTTGACAGATTCTCCTAAAGCGAAGCTGCTGCTAAGTTATGTTTCATTATTAGAAACAGAAATGTTTCTCTTGAATAAGACTATCTTAAAGAAAATCTTGAAAGAACTTATTGATAAATTTAACTTAAACATTGATTTTTTGGTCCTGTTTGGGAGTTTTGCTAAAGGAAAAGAAAAAAAAGGGAGTGATATTGACTTATTATGTGTGTCATCTGAACGAAATAAAATTCAATCTTATGTTAGGCATCTAGCGATGAAATATGATAAAGATATTCAAGTAATTGTTGCAAACAAAGAAGATTTTGCCAAGATGTTAGATGAAGAGAAAGTGAATGTTGGTAAAGAGGCAAGAGATACAGGAATTGTTTTACATGGTTATGAATCGTTTTGGGGGATTGTTTTAAAGAGATGATGAAAAAGATAATGATGTTGTTTGTACTGATTGTTTTAGTTACTAGTGTTATTGCTCAGGAAGACATCTATGATGGAGAAGATTCTTGTGCTGGCTTTTGGGGAAGTGTAAATTGCTTCTTATGGGGCGACTCTAGTGCCAGAGCAGGCAAAGGAGCGTCAGGTGGGGAAACTGTTCAACAACCACCGGGAATACCAAAAGGGGCGCAGTATTGGATAAAAAAAGAAGACGGATCTATTCTTTATTATAAGTTTGAGGGCGGTGTAATAAAAAACGTGGATGGGATTAAAAAATATTCTCAAAAATATTATAGTACTGGTGAATTCTTTGAAGGTATTAATGCACAAGCCACGAAAGAAAAACAATCAATTACATATGGGACTATTAAAAATAATGATTTGTTAATATCTGCTGAAATTGATAATGGGGGAGAACCTAATTATGCTAATAAAGGTAAAAAATTCTCCCCTCCTCCTACAGAAACTGCTCCAACTGCATCAACTCCTGCAACATCTCCACCACTTATACCTCCTGCAACTCCACCAACAACTGCTCCTGCAGCATCTGCGGTTAAGAAAAAACTTGAAGGTAAGACATTAGAAGGATTGCAGGGTCAAGCAGTAAAAGAAGAGCCTAAGATTGATGTTAAAAAATATGTTAGTAAAGATAATAGTAAAGATAATATACAGGGTTATGCATATGACAAGGTTGAAATTGGTGATACAACATATGGAGAAAGAGCTAAAGGGCAAGGGGTTACTTTTGATGATTTGAGAAGTAATATTAAACTAAACGAGAATGAAAAACAAAAAGTCGTTGCTGAAGCCACTAATTTAAAAGCAGAATTGGATGCAGCTAAAAATGAAAAAGCAAACTTACTAGCACAACAAATAAGTTCAACTCAAATATTTACAAATGAAGATCAAGCAGCTTTAACTGCAGCTGATGATAAAGTAAAAAAATTAGATGATGAAATAAATGATAATAATCAAAAAAGGTCTACATTAGATAGTAAAATTAGACAAGCAAATGATTTGATATCTGAAGCAGTTAAAAAACGTAATCAAGATGTTAATAATGAAGCTGCTAAAAGAGAAGAAGAGATGAGAAAGTTGATGGACAAAGTACCTCCGATTGATTTAAGTAAAATTAGTAAAGATGACCCGAATAAAGCATTATATAACCAGTATAACAGTCAACAGGCCGGAGTTAATGTTTATAGAATTGCAAGCCAGGAAAGTGACAAAAAATATCTAGATTTATTGAAAGAATTTGGACCAAAGGATCATAGGACTATTATGGCTAAAGTTGACCGAGATAAAGTTAGGGCAGCTTGGGAGAATAGTGTAAAAACTCTTGAAAGTACTACAAAAAAAGTAATGGGGTCTGCACCTGATTTCAACCCTTTTACTGTTCTGGCTTCTACACCTACTTCACTTTATTCTGCTGATTGGAGTAAATTTGAACCAGGCTCGGCTGCTCAAAAAGCAGTAGTGGGTGCGTTAGATATGGATTATGATAAATTTCTGAAAGATAATGCTCAGAAAATAGGTGATACTGAATATAGTGTGGATGCGGAAGGAAATGTTTATTATAACAGTGAAATAAAATATGATGTGACTAAACCAAATGAAAATATGGGGTTTAAAAATTTAATCGAAAATTACGATGAAGTAATAGCTGCTGCTGCTAAAAAAGGTGCAGACAAATTAGCTGAAGAACAGAAGAAACTAAAAGAAGCAGATGAGACAGAAGCAGAAGAACAAAAAAAGAAAGCAGCAGCAGAAAATCCTTCTAAACAAGTAGCAAAGAAACTGATGACGCCATCTCAAGCTTATGACTTTTATAAAGAAGAACAGGATTTTTGGGAAAAACAAGAAGAAGATTTACTTAAGCCAAGGGATGATGCAAAAGCTGCTTTGGATAATCAGTTGAAAGAATTAAATATTGATGATTATAAAACGTGCTGGAAAGATGGGTGTAAAGATAAGTTTGTTAAATGGAAAAAAGCATATGACAACTGGAAAGAAGCACAAGATAACAATAAGAAAGCTGAGAAAAAAGCAGATGCTTTTAAGTGGCAGGGAACGTTCTTAGACGGCATCTCTGGATGGAAAGATAATACTGCCGCAGTAGCTATTAGAGAAGGTTTTGCTGCATTTGAAAATATTATCGGCACAACTTCTGCATATCAAGCATTATCAAACGCTCTATTTCCTGAATTGCAGGGTGGATTTATTGATTGGAATAATGAACGTTGGGCCAACACTTGGGCAGATATGCCTTCTTTTATGGCAACGAATGCCAATGCTGATAAAGATTGTAGAGCAGATGATGTCAAGCGCAGAGAAGAGCCAGGTAAAGGATATGCATTTGTAAGGACTGCCGGAGGAACTTACCAATTTGTAGGTTCAATACAGGCAGAGAAGTCTGCAAAACCTTCAGAGATACTTTGTGAAGCTAATCCTGATCAGGAAGCGGAAGAAGGATTCATCTGCGGTAAGAATCTGGTCTGTAAAGATGATCAGTTCTGTTATGAAAATGAAGATGACCAAGAGCCTGCTAAAGGATATTTCTATAAAATCACTTGGGGTGTAACTGCTCCTCAAGATGAAAAGTTTACTCCTTATATCAATGAAGATGGAGTGGCAATAAAATTTAATGTTTATTTAGATGGTGTCAAGCCGATCTTCAGCAGGTTAGGTTTTGATGACAAAGAAGCTATCCAGCTTACTAATGGTGCAAGAGACGGCGGGACAATCATCAGATATCTAAAAGAAGGTTATAATAGGGTATGTATAAAATTCACTCCTGAAGGCAGTGTTGAAGATTACTATGGTGATGTGGTTGATGAGATCTGTGCAACTTTTAAGACCAGCGAAAAAGGTAAGGTGGAATATATAGATGCCAGTTCTACAAATACAGCTCAGACAGCTTACTCCTCTTCTCCAGAAGTGACGATGAATATTTAGGGTTCTGGCTGCAGCAGCCACTTCCAGACTGGCTTAACTAGAATATTTTTTCCAGCAATTTTTATTTCTTCTTCCTGATCGTAGGTAAGAATTAAACCATTTTTAAGTTTAAACTTCTCCATCACTTCAAGCAATCCATTAAGTTCTCTTTCTTTATTTGTCTGAGTTAAGTTCCAGCAGACCTGAACTGCTTCTTTCACTTCATTATTCTCAGCTAAGACAAAATCGCATTCATATTTGTCAGAATAATAAAAAACATTTCCCTTGTTTTTTAATTCAGTAAATACTAAATTTTCAAGCAGCCATCCATTATCTTTCGTGAATTTCAAAGAAATTTTTTGAATAAATCCATTATCAACAACATATAATTTCTTATCATTTACTATCTGTTTTTTAAGACTATAATCAAATTTATTCACAATATTAATGAAATAGGTCTCTTCTAAATAGTCTATATATTTTTTAATCGTGTTGGCGCTATTTATTTTTATGAATTTTCTAAGAGAATTATAACTAAATCTCTGTGATGTGGTTGTTATGAGGTACTGATAAAGTTCTTTCAACTGTTTAAGATTATCTACTTTATACCTAACAACAATATCTTTTACAACAATATCTTCATAAATTCTAATTAAAATTTCAGAATCATTATATTGAACATATTCGGGCATTCCGCCATCAAATAAAAATTTAGAAAAATGTTTTTTTAACACTGCACGGGTATTAGTTTTGAAAATTGTATGTTTATCAAACTTAAAATCTTTAGAATCAAGGTATTCTCTGAATGAGAACGGTTTTACAACTATATCTACATGCCGACCGGTTAATTTTGTTCCTATCTCCTTGCTTAATAGTTTAGCACTGGAACCAGTTACAAAAAATTTGAATCCAGAATCATAAAATCTTCTCACAAAACTTTCAAAATCAGTTATATTTTGAATCTCATCTATAAAAAAAGTTTTCTTTTCCCCAAATAGTTCTAAAAGAGCTTCATAAATCATATCGAAGTTCTCTGCCTGAAAATTAAATAGCCGCTCGTCTTCAAAATTAACGTAATAAAAATCTTTATCATTGTACTGTTTTTTCATTAACTGCCGTAAAAGAGTGGACTTTCCGCTCCTACGTAAACCTGTTAGAACAACAACATGAGGAAGTTTAACTTTTTTTTCTATTGTTTTTAAAATTGTTCTTTCTATTCCCAAAGGTTTTTTTAAAATTGCTTCATTCTGCTCTACAAACACTTGTTTTAATTGATCTTTTGATATCATGATATGTTGAAATAGCAATTACTATTTAAATGTTCTCATCACCATTGAGCAAAATAGCTAATATTCCTCATTATTAGTGAGAACATTTTATAATCCAAATAATCTTTCCCTAGTCTTGAAAATGCAAAGCAAACAAGATAAGTATTAGAAAGTATCAGATTCACTCCTGAAGGCAGTGTTGAAGATTATTATGGTGATGTGGTTGATGAGATCTGTGCATCATTTAAGATCAGTGAGAAAGGCAAGGTGGAATATAAAGATGCCAGTTCTACAAATACCGCCCAGACAGCTTACTCCTCTTCTCCAGAAGTGACGATGAATATTTAAGGTATTTAATAGATAAATTTTTTTCTTTTTGATTAACATCTCAAAAAGCAAAGGTTTATATATTGTTGTAATATGTTGTATGACAATTGATATAAAATGTATGACAAAACAGAAATCAGGATTTTGGAACAAATTTATCTTAACCCAGGCATTCATAAGAGAAAGCTCTCCAAACAACTTAAATTGGGTATGCCATCCATAGATTATGGAATTAAGAAAATAAGTAAGTTAATTAGAATGCAAAAAGCAGGAAATCAAATTAATTATTTTTTAGATTATTCAAAAGAAGGGCTTAGTCCAGCACTTTCTACTGTGGAACATGGTAGATTTGAAAAACTTCCTGCAAAAGTAAGATTATCTGTAAGAGACTTTCTAAATGATTTGGAAGATAAGCCTCAAATTGTTGTTATTTTTGGTTCTTACGCTAATGGCACTTATACTAAAAACTCAGATATTGATATCTTATTAGTTTTTCAGAAAATTGAGGATTCTAAGAAAATTGAGAATACTGCAAAGAAGATAAGCATGAAAACAAATACACAACTAAATCCAGTATATCTTAGTTATCAAGAATTCAAAGAATCATTCCATAATTCTACTAAAGAGTTTTTCAAAAAGCTCAAGAAAGACAAAATTATTCTTATGGGGATAGAATGGTGGAGGCAGTTAATAGATGAAGAAGCCTGATTGGAAACTTTGGTTAAGAGATGAGAACGAATGTAAATTTTGGCTGGATAATTATGTTAAAAAAAATATTCTTAAGAAAAGTTCTGATGATTCAAAACTTCACCTAAAACGGACTGACCATAACTTAATTTTTGCCAACTGGATTATTGAAAAACACAAAGATGAAATTCCAGAAGTTTTTGGTAAGGATACTTTCTATGATTGGGTGATTAGTGTTTATTATTATGCGGTTTATCATGCAGCTTTAGCTTTAATGAGTAAAGAAAGATTTACTTCAAAAAACCATTCTGCTACCCTCTCTTTTTTGATTTATTATCATTACCATTCACAAAAAGCACTAGATAAAGGGGATGTTGAATTAATTGCCAATTCTTTAAACAGAGAAGATATTGAAACTCTTGGTTTTTCAAAAGAATTAAGAGAAAAAGCTTGTTATAATATCCATGAATTATTTGAAAAGAAATTAGCAGAAGATATTCGTGAGCAGGTAGTTAATTTTGCTAACAAGATAAAAATGTTACTAAAATAGATATTACTGAATAAACAAAAAATCTTATTTTTCTTTTTATTGTTAATTTTGTAACAAATTAGTAAATTAACAATAAGCCCTATTTTTGCCTTTTTTGTTAATAGTAAAATTTATAAGTATGGTTATAATCAAATAATTATGGACCATCAATTGAATGAATTAGAAAACACATTTATTGAAGAGTATGAATCTGCTATATTGTTATTATCTTATAATAAATATAAGTCTGTTACCATTCTACTTTCAAAAGCATTATTTGCTTTAACTGATTACTTAATCTTCAAGAAATATCAAAAACTTCCAAAAAATCATAGTGAAAAGTTTCGCATCCTTAAAGAGAAGGAAGAAAAATTATATGTATTAATCGATGAAATTTGGAGTACATACACCGATTCGTATTCAAAGCCAGCTTTATATGATTCAATCAATATGCTGCAAAATGTCATTAAAAATATTGTTACTGAAAATGAAAACATTAGCCAAAAAATTAAAAAAATTGTTGAAAAATAAGAACATAATTGATTTAATCATCTTTGGTTCTTTTGCTAAAGGGAAGATTAATGCTAACGATATAGATATTGCTGTTATAACTAATGAAGAGATTAATAGGAATGAATTGCAAGATCAAATTTTTAAAATTATTAAAAAAGAAGTCCACATACAGAAATTTACTATTAATGATTATGATAAATTTATTATCATAACACTGATTAGAGAAGGGTTTTCAATAAAACACAGCAAATATTTAGCTGAAATATACCAACTTAAGCCAGTAATCTTGTTCAAATACGAATTAAAAAGCTTAACTGCCTCTCAGAAAGTAATGTTCTCACGCGCTATAAAAATTTTTAAGAATATACAAAAATTATCAAACCGTGTTGTCCTTGTTCCTATTGAATTGTCTGGAGAGTTCAATAATCTTTTAAGAAGATGGAATATTGATATTGAATCTCAAGAATATAATCTTTTACCGCTAGTAAGGAAATAGTAATCTAAAAAACCAAAGGGTTTTTATACTTCCTCTTTCTCCTAAAAGCAATGAATAAATATCTTAAAAATTATCTTGACTCATTTAAGTTAAAGAAGATTTTCTGGCAGACTTTCCTGCTTGACATAACTTCATTATCTTTAATAATTCTTATCTGGATGACGCTGGGAAATATACTTACAAACAGGGCTTATGTGATCAGCGGCGGTAAAACCGTTGAACAGTTGAAGATTATCATGGCTTCCGGTTCATTGGAAGGCAATCAACTACTTTTATCTAATATACAAAGCTTTGTATATTTCATGATATTCGGAACGATTGCTGCATTAATCATTACTGTAATGCTTTACTCATTATCACGGATGTTGGTATGGGAGAAAGTAATCAAAAACAATTTTTCATGGAAAAACTTTAAGCTATGGAATGGTTTAACTTTAGTGTTATGCTTATTGGCAATCGTCTATTTCTTGATCTTTGCTGCAATCAAATTAATCCTTAACTTTTTTACTATCCTGTTAGGAGAAACTTTATTTATCACTTTTGCGAAAATCATTGACAATTTTTTCTTCATTGTTTTTATTATTTTTATGTATGCTCTTTATCTTTCCTTTTCTGAATCTCATAAAGTTTGGCAGTCAGTCGGTCAGGCTTTTCATCTGATCAAAGCCGAATGGTCAAGATTATGGAAAATGTTTATCTTAGCTGTCTTGACTATAGTAATAGTCACACTTCTGCTCTACTTCTTGCAAAGATTTCTTATCTATCAGCCGGGATGGATATTGCCAGCAATAACTATAATTGTTATAATTTTTATGCTTGCCTGGATGAGGCTATACTTGCTGAGAATGATTAGCCATGGAACTAAAAAAGTATAATAAATAGGCAGAAATGTTTAAATATCTTCAAAATCGTTCTTTCTTAATCATGGATAATAAAAGAATAAAAAAGATATTATTGGACTTAGATAAAAGCAAAGCAATAAAGTTTATTATTTTGTTTGGCAGTAAAGCTCGAGGGACTGCTAATAAACTTTCTGATACAGATATAGCTGTATACTATCAAGGTAATAATGAAGAGAGATTTAAATTTAGAATTAAAGCTTTAGGAGAACTTCCTGATAACATTGATCTGCAAATATTTCAGGATTTACCTTTATTATTAAAAAAAGAGATTCTTTCAGGAAAAGTCATTTATTATGACAATTTTCAATTTATCTTTGATCAATTTATGAAAATAATCAGAGAATTTGATTCATTTGAAAAGTACTATTTAGAATATATCGCCAGCTTGGGAGCTGAGACATGATAAGTTTAAATGAAAAGATTTTGATTAAATTGGAAGAGATGGATAAATATTTAACTGAACTTGAAACTATGCTTCCAGAAGAGGAAAAAGAATATCTTCAGGATCTAACTTTAAGAAGAGCTTGTGAAAAAACTATAGAATTAGCCATCGAATCCGTAATTGATATGATTTCAATTATTGTTGCACAGCAAAAACTAGGACTGCCTCAAAGTGAGGATGATTTAATTAAAATAATCTCTGATAAAAAGATTATTAGTCATGATTTATCGAATAAGATTAAGCAGATGAAAGGTTTTAGGAATATTCTTGTACATAAATATGGTCATATAGATGACAAGTTAGTTTACAAATATCTTAAAGAAGAATGGGATGATTTCTTAGTTTTTGAAAAAGAGATTAAAAAATATATCCATGGTAAACATTAAAAAATTAATGAACAAAAATAATCTTCTTGAGATTAAAGTAATACCTAACTCAAACAGGACTGAACTTAAAGAAGAAAATGATCAGCTTAAACTTTACCTGCAGGCTCCACCAGAAAAAAATAAAGCTAATACTGCTTTAATCAAGTTCTTCAAGAGAGATTATCATCTAAACGTGAAAATCAAGTCTGGAAGCAAGAGCAGAAAGAAAGTGTTGGAAATTTTGCATTAAAGTGTGAGGTAAAACGATTTCCCGCATATTTATAACAATAGATTTTTATAATAGAAATACTCCCAAATCTTTGATGGAATTTATTGATGAAAGAACTATTGGGCTTGGTAGAGAACTAAGTGATTTAGACAATTTTGTATTAAAATTTACAGATATTTTGCAAAAACATATAAGTTATGTTTTGATTTCTGGTTATGTTGCTATTATTTTTGGTAGATCACGAACAACTGAAGATGTAGATCTTTTCATAGAAAGATTGTCAAAAGAACATTTCATTAACCTTTATGATGATTTAATAAAGAATGGTTTCTGGACAATCAATACTGATGATGTAGATGAATTATATTCTATGCTTAATGATAACTTGGCAATCCGTTTTGCAGAAAAAAATAAATCTATTCCAAATATTGAAATGAAGTTTATTAAAGATACTCTTGATAGGCTGGCTCTTAATGATAAAATAAAAGTTGTAACTAAAAAAGGGGAGTTGTGGGTATCTAATATTGAAATGCAAATAGCTTATAAGAAATATGTTTTAGCTAGTGATAAAGATAAAGAAGATGCTTTACATTTACAGAACGTTTTTAATATCTCGGAAGAAAAAATTAATAAATATAAAGTGTTATTAAAACAATATGGGCGAATCTAAGAAAGTTAATTTGTACTCTGGACTATCTTCTGTAGAAAGGAATAAAAGACAACGCGAAGAGTTTGTTATTTATTGGGCAAATTATGTTAAGACTCATTCTGATAAAGATTGGAGCAGGCAACAAAATGTTCTTATAAATTCAGTTTTAAAGTCAGCAAAGCAGTGGTCAAAAGAAGAATATCTTAAACTAAAGAAGTCTGCTGGGGATTAATAAGGGTGTTTCTTTAAATTCAATCTTCCAGTTCTTAAAAAATTCTTCCATCTCTTCTTGATTTTCAACCGGGCATAAAATTATTGTATCAGTATATTTCACTGCATTTAATTTATTAATAATTCCCTCAGTATTTCTTCCATGTAGACCGTAGTAAAATTGCATTCTTTCGGATTTATTTTTGCTCTTCAAACTATAATGGAAGAGTATTTTGTTAGTAAATCCTAATCCCTCTGCAATTCTTTTATTATTGACTAAACTATATCCTTCTACTAAGAATGATTCCTTTATTTTTAAAGCAGTATCAAATAATTTGAAATAAGTTTTAGAGGTGATTTCTATTTTCATCTCTATTTTTTGCTCTAATGATTTTTTCAGTTCATGGCTTAAGTTTAAATCAATCTTGTCCTTAAAGATTAATAAGATATCAATATCATTGGGCTTTTCCTTTCCTTTAACAAATGAACCAAAAACTATGATATCTAAGACTTCATCTTTATTTTTTAGATAAAATTTCTTACTTTCAGATTCCAAAGTTTTCTTTAAGTATTTTTTTAACATTTTCTTTAACTTCCTCGCAAGTTTCCATATCGGTTGTTGTAGAATATGTGCTGCGATAAACACTAAAATATCTTTCTAATAATTCTTCTTCTATGTTTGTATTATAATCGTAAAACCTATATTTGAATCTTTTGGTTGGTAATACTAACCGAAGATGTCTCTGTTGGTATCACCAACTTTAATACAGAAAAATTTCTTTTTTGTTGGTATTATCAACAACTCACTTCAAAATCCTTAACCTAACACCGGCTTCTTTAAGCAAGGCAGTGCCGATGTCATCTGGATAAGCAACCTTAGCAACAACTTCTCTGATCCCGGCATTGATAATCATTTTAGAGCAAGTTGTACAAGGAGTGAAAGTGGTATATAATACACTATCTTTAGTAGAGATTCCATTATGTGCAGCTTGAACAATAGAATTTTCTTCTGCATGGCTGCAAATACAAGGTTCAGAATATACGCCGGACTTGATCCTTCCTAAATGTCTGGAAGTACATCTTTGGCATCCTCCTTCAGTACAATGCTTTATCCTTTTTGGACTGCCATTATAACCGGTAGAAATTATCTGTTTATTCTTAACGATTATCGCTCCTTTCTTAGAAGACATGCAGCTGCAGCGCATCTTTACCGCTTCAGCAATATTCATGAAATAATTATCCCAGTTAGGTCTTTTATCCTGTAATTTAAATATCCAGTCAAAGACCAGCTTCTGCATTTTATTCTCTAGCTTTTCTCTAGTAGAATCATTGACTACATTTACTCGAGCCATCTGGATGACTTTTTCTAATTGCTGTGCATTAGGATCATTACTATTTTCCAGAGATTCTTTATCTCTAAGTTCTTTTAATGTTTTAGGATCTTTCTCCCTATTCCTCTGCAGGATCCTACTTAATCTTACATTTTCAGGTGAAGAGATATTAATCAATAGAAAATCACTTCGTTCTTGTAATAGTTCAACTTCGGAAGGATTTCTGATAGATGTGAAGATGTGGTTTTCTCCATCCTTTACTTTGCTTAAAGCTATCCTGGCAAGGACATCAGCTCCCCCTTTTTCCCTCAATTCATTACCTTTAGCGATAAGATTATCTCTGGTGATCTTTTTTTTATTGTTCTTTAACTCTTCCCTGATAAGATCAGAAAAAGAAACATGAAAAAAATTCATCTTCTCTAAGATTTCAGCAGCAAGATCTTTTCCAGCAGCATATTTTCCAGTAACACCGATGATCATACACTACTCTGAAGAAGGACACTTTAAAATGATTGCTATATTGTAAAAGAGAGAATAAATATTCTATTTAGCAGGTTATAAATCTTTAAAATGGGTTTAGATTTTCCATTATAAAAATAGATGTTTAATAACATTTACGGGGTGTTTAAAGATGGAAGTTATTCTTGCTGGATATAGTGTTGAAAAGGATGTTCTTGATATGATCAAAAAAGATTTATCATTGGTAAAAAAAGAATTGGGAATAAATGATTTGGTCAGTAAAAAGATGATTAATGATTTAGTTGATAGATTATTGGACATAGATTTCACTCCGGAAACAATCTCAGCAGCTTACGCCAGGATCAGCCGTGATCCTCGTCCGGTCAATGAATTAAGGGCAGCAGCAAGGAAAGAGGTTGATGAAGCCAGAAGATCAAACCAAAATATAGTCTTTGGTATGGGCCATCATTCCGTAGCTGAACATGTCAAGCTGAATTTTGATATACTTGGCCTTTCCAGATTAGCTGTAGAAACTTTAGAACATCACCGTTTATGTGCTTATACCGAAAAATCTCAGCGTTATATTACTTTAGATGGCGATTTTATCGTTCCAGAAGAATATTCTGATAAAGAAAAAGGAGATTTCAATAAACTTGTTGAAACACAGAATAGATTTTACTTTGAAATCTTACCAAAACTTGTTAAATTTCAGATGGAAACTAATCCCCTCTTAGCGAAAATAGCCCGGGAGAAAACAAATAGGAGATTATCAGACAAAAATAATAAGGAAAAAAATACTTTGGAGGGCTGGGCTAAGGAAGATGCAAGATATGCTTTAAGCTTGGCAACCCAGGCACAATTGGCTTTTAGTCCCAATGCCAGAAATCTTGAACTGATATTAAGGAGATTTAAATACCATCAATTAGCTGAGGTAAGGGAATTAGGTGAAAAACTTTATCAGCAAGCAAAGACAATAATTCCTTCTTTGATAATCATGGCTGATGCGGAAGAGTTTGCCAAAACACAGAAAACTACGTTAGACGATGTTTTTTTTAGGGAAGGTGGGAAAGACATAAAAGATGCCACAGAAAAGTTACTTAAAAGTCATGCTTCAAAAATTCCTGCCAGGGAAGAAGTTATCTTTACGGATGCAAATGATCTAGACAAAAAAATTATCTCTTCATTGATTGCCAGGAATTCAAAGCTAGATTATTTTATGGCGGAAAGAATTTATGATATCTTAAGTGAAAATGAAAGAACAGCCTATATCAAAGATTGTTTAAAGAATTTAGGTAAGTTTGATTCTCTTCCAAGAGAATTTGAGAAAGGAGAATTATCTTATCATTTAATAATCTCTTCAAGCTGTTTTGCACAATTGAAAAGACATCGGATGGCAACACTTCTTGAAAACAGTTATGATCCTGATTTAGGGATTACCGTTCCTCCGTCAATTAAGGAAATAGGGATGGAGGAAGCTTTAAAAGGAGTTACTGATGCTTCTGCTGAGCTTTATGAAATGATTAAAAGAAATCATCCTGATAGTTTTGGTAATCAAAATATTGCTGATTATTGTTTGACTAATGCACATAGAAGGTCAGTAGAGATGAAAATGAATCTTAGAGAGCTATATCATTTCTCAAGGATGAGGGAAGACGGACACGCTCAATGGGACATAAGGAACATAGCTCACCAGATGTGCAGGCAGGCTAGAGAAACTTTTCCAATAACGACAATGTTCTTGGGAGGAAAGGATAAGTTTGATCAAGTAAAAGAAGGAGCCTATCAAAAATGAGTCTGAAAATGAGCCGAGGAAAATTTATTGTTGTGGAAGGTTTGGATGGTTCTGGTTCAACAACACAAGCGATTAACTTAGCTTCTTATTTGTTTAATAGTAATAAAGCTAATGCGCCAGTTCTTACCAGGGAACCTACTTCCTTAAACCCTTATGGGCAGGAGATCAGAAGAAGATTAGAAAACCGTTTGCTGTCTTATGAAAAACAAATTGATAGTTTTCAGTATTGGGCAGACCTTTTTGTCAATGATCGCAAGTGGCATCTAGATAATGTGGTTATCCCTAACTGTAATATTGGGCTGCCAGTAATCTCTGATCGTCATATGCTTTCTACTTTAGCTTATCAGTCAGCCCAAGGAGGAGAGATGGAAAAACTGATTGAGATGCATCAAAGATTTATAACTCCCGATTTAACTTTATTTTTGAGTGTGCCTGTTGATGTTGCTTTAGAAAGAATAAAACATGATCGGAAAAGCCCGCCTGAATATTTTGAAAAGAAAAGAAATTTTATGGAAAGAACTTTTAGGAATTATAATAAAGCGATAGACTTAGTTGGTGATGTACAGAATATAATTGTTATTGATGGTACTTTACCAATTAAAAATATAGAAAAACTTATACAAAAAGAAGTTAAACATTTATATATTTAAATAAATATGGTTGATTAAAATTAAATCATTTAAAATTAAAAAAATTATTCCTCTTCCTCTTCTTGCTCTTCTTTTTTAAAGAAAGAATTTAATTTTGTACAGCCAATCTGAGCTTTATATGATATCTTATTCATGGAAAACCTATCACCTCTTTTTCCTAAACACCTACCAGTATAACTTGAAAACTGAGGATGATATATAAATACTATTAACGTCTAAAATATATTCTCTAAGCCGATACCACTAATGAAACGAAAATGATTTTTATTTTGTAATGAAATACTGTCACAGTACTACTTTTAAAAGAGTATGTGTTTTTATTAATAAATGATTTTCAATGCTAAAAAGTTTTAATATAACTATCTTTAATATGACTCTCTTATCAAAATTGATGATGCAATATTCACACGAAAAAGAGCAGAAAGAGCCGGACTTTAGTTTGTGTTATATCCACAGAAAAACAACGATTTTTCTGGGATGCCAAAAAAGTAGTTTCTTTTTTGTACGAATGCTCTTTCAGCACTTTTTGTGTCCTAAAAATGCGCATTTTTATGACGTCATAATTCATGATTTTTTTTAAAGATAACATGAACTATTCATTAACTATTTAGTAATTCCTTTATCGATCAACTCGACAACTTGATGAGAATCAATTTCTCCAGAAGAAGCGTTTATCTTTAAGTTTACAAACTCTAATGTTTTGGTGATAAAAGTAAAGTTCCATAAAGTTTTTCCTTTTATCGTTTGAAGAACAATAAAACCATCACCAATATCTTTTTTTGGAAAAAATTTCTTAAGATTTTCTTCTAAAATATTTTTTGCTTTTTCAAAATTAATCTTCACATCGTTTTGCTTCAACATTTCAACTTTTTCGTTTTCTTTCTTAAAAACGTCATCTTCATCTTTTGCAGAAACATTACCATCTTTCATCACAAAAACAGTTATCTTTTTAGTATTTGAATCAAAAAATCCTACTTCTAAAGAATCTTTAATATTATAATCGGAATCTAAAGAACAAAATAAATGGGATGGAAAAGAACCTGGATGTTTTACTTTCCATTTCTTAAAAGAATCACTCTTAGAGATCTCTTTTATGAGTTCATTTGTTATGGCTAGTTCCATCAAGAGTATTCTCTCCAAGTATAATTACATTTGGTGCATTTAAAGAACCTTGTTTCTGGCTCGTCAGCACCTCTTGTCTGCTGTGTCCAATAATAAGCAACCTTATTATTGCATTTAGAGCAAGTAATCTTTATCTTTGGATCTGTTTCAAAATTTTCAATAACTTCAATCTTTTTTCCTTCCTGCACTTTTTCTTTGATCTCTATCGATTCAGCTTCTGGTACTTTGGTAAATCCGCAACTACAATAAAGCATTTTTTTACCGCCTTTTTCTTTAGGCCTTAATATGGAACCACACTTTGGACAAAACATTGTTAATCACCTTTATCAAAAGTTTTATTAGTTAACTAAGCGCCTATTTAAATAATTTATCTCTTTATTTCTCATTTTTGTAGAAAATTATTTAATCTGCGGCTTTATTTTCATTAAGCATGGTTCATCTAGTAACTAAAGTAGCTGAATATGGTATTATTGTTGATGAAGATAAAAAACAGTTTCTTCTAGTTCAATGGGGAGATTATTATGGTCGTTCTTGGCATTTTCCAGGTGGAAGATTAGATGAAAATGATGTTCTCCCTTTTTAACATTCTTTTTAATCTTTTTTTTACGTCTTTCTAACGCTGGATATTTATCCCTAATGGTTTTACAGCATCAACAAAAAGTATTTTTAACCAGCCTAGGTAAGGTATCCTGATAACTCCTTTTCCCAAAAGACGTTCTTCATCTATCTTTATCTCTCCATACGTTCCTGAGATACTATCGCTGTTATGGTCTCCTTTTGTCTGATAATAAATTTTGCCCTCTTCTTCCTGCTTGTCTACAATCCTATGGATGATCGGTTGCGGTTTATTTCCCTGAAAAACAAGTATATTGCCTACTTCAAGATTATTTTTATTTGCCCGCCAAAGAATTATTACATCTCCCTTATTGAAACCATTCTTGAAAGAGAATTTTTTAAACTGCTCTTTAGTAATACCCTTCTCCTCATACCAACCGCCGCATACACTCCAATAATTATCAAAAGATTCTCTGAACTCGTTAAACTGTCTTCCGCAAAGTACATCATCATGCAATCCATGTTCCATGCTCTCACTTACTACAGCAACGATAGGAAAGCTTGTACCTAATATTAATCCCAAAAGAGGATAAACGATGAAACGGATTAACAAGAAAGCTACAACTATGTTTGCCAGCCAGCTCCATAAAGAATCATCTTCCCAGAAAAAATGCCATATTTTTTTACTATGATCTTTGAATCTCTTAAGTTTCATTATAATTATTCTCATTTCAGCAGCATTTAAAAAGTTTTTTATAGTCTTAAGACCTTCTTTCGGTATGTTGCTTGGAAAAGAAGTTCTTGATGAAGATAAAGTTTCTCTTCTTATTTATGATATTAAGAAAAAAAAAGAGCTTAAAGAATTAAGCAACGACTTTGTTAAGGATAAACTCTTTAAGTATTTACAGAAAGAACATAAATCTGCCCAGTTTTTAATAAAATCTTTCAATCAAAAATCTTCTTCTTATAAGCAGATTGTGAAAGATGTAAGAGCACAGCTGCGTAAGGTTTATGGTCTCTTTAGGGCAGATGAAGAGATTAAAAAAAAGTCAGAGCTTATCGAAAAACTTCTGGAAACTTCTAAAGGAAGCATAAAAAGGAAGAAGATTATTGAAAAAATATTGGCTACACATGCTTCAACTAGGGAAAGATTATCAATTTATGATGAACTTTATAAAAAAATATTTACCATGACTGGCAAGCCTAAAACGATACTTGATCTCGGCTGCGGTATAAACCCTTTTTCTTTACATTACATGAAATTAAGAAAAGTTTCTTATTACGTATATGATATCAGTGAAGAAGAGATCAATAATCTTAACCAATACTTTCAGCTTCTTCATAATGACAACCATTATTTTTTTGGTGAAGCAGAAGTCCTTGACATCCTTCATTGGCTGGAATTGAAAAAGAAACTGAAGAAAGCAGAGGTCTGTTTTCTTTTTAAGATGACTGATGTTCTTGATAGAAACAAAGGGCATAAAGTTACAGAGAACGTAATCCAAAATATTCCTGCAAAGTTTGTCGTTGTCAGTTTCCCTACAAAGACAATGAGCGGAAAGAAAATGAACTTTCCAAGAAGGAAATGGATTGAGCTTATGTGCAGAAGGTTAAGTTATCATTATCGCACTTTAGTTTTTGAGAATGAGATATTTTATGTTATTGAGAAAATAAACAAATAAATAGTTAAAAATAACATAAACAATAAAATAAAAAGAATATACTAAATAAAAAAGGACAGTGTTTCTTAATCGGCAGGCTAATAAATGATGAAAAATTAGGAGAAAAAGCTAAATTAATTACTAAAGACACGATTATCCAAGATTCTAATTGTGTTGAAACAATCTGGTGAATTTTAAAAAATGAATTTTCAAGTTGTCGTCAAAGCAATAATTATAGATGAAAAAGATAATCTGCTAATTGTAAAACGTTCAGAAAACGATAAGATTAATCCTGAAAGAATTACTGTGCCGGGTGGATTCATCAATTTTGGTGAGAAACCCAAAGATGCAGTTAAGAGGGAAGTAAAAGAAGAAATAAATTTGGATGTTGAAATCACTAAAGTCACTTCTGTTTGGACTTCAATAATTAAAGAAGAAGATCTTCAGATCATCGGGATAAATTATCTTTGTAAACCGTTAACGAAAAATATTCTCTTAAATGATGAATTGTCGGAATACTTATAGGTAGACATTCATGATTATGGTGATTTAGATTTGCCTAAAGAAATATTAAAAGAATTAAAAATACTGAATGAAATAAAATAAATTATAATA
>JAHJGQ010000052.1 GCA_018824365.1 Nanobdellota archaeon
ATATTTTTTCATAGGATATTTATCATATGATTTTTGTAAATATAATCATCAAGAATATTTTTTCAATACTTTCATTATCTCTCTTTCATTGACTGAATAATACTCATCAAAAGGCGGTCCTCTAATGCAAGTGTCCGCAGTACATTTTCTGTCCTGGTTACGCATAATACTGTTCAAAGAAGGCCTGACAAAACTAGCACATTCTTTTCCACAATCTCCTCCACAACCATTGAAAAAACCCAGACCCTCTTTTGATAATCCGCTCCAAACAGATTGTGCAGATATTTTATTTTTAACACAATTCGGACCGGTTTGAAATTCAGCAAAGAACGTTTCAAAACCAGTTTCTCTTCTGCGTACATAATTATAATATTCATCAGCCAAAGATGCAAAACCATGTCCCAATTCATGAGCAACTAACCTTCCCGGATATTTTTCTCCCGCTAAAGAGATCCGACAAGGACCAGGAATTCCCAACATGCAATTGGATCTAAATTCTTTATTTTTTGAAATGACTACAACAAGGTCATACCAAGAACATTTGTTTGAAAGCGTAACAATATCTTTGAACACCGGCATCTTCCCTGAAGAAGGTAGATATTTATCAATAGCATAATTAAGTTTTCCAGCCGTCCCCATGTACCACACATTAAACTTTTTCTTATTTTCTTGAAATATTTTTTCAGTAAATAAGCCTTGATTTTTAGTGTTAAAGTTATTTCCATCATAATCAATAATGTTAATGACAGCTGATCTTAACTCTTCTTCCGTATCATAACCATCAGCTATGAAAAGGATATCAGCTTTATTTTTTGAATCGCCATTTTTAATCAAAGCCTGACAGGAATCACGCGAATCTGCCATTTTTGGCCCGCAATCGTAAGGAATATCTAAATGATAATTAGTAAGATCAACATTGATCTCAACATCAATTACAATATCTGCATACCAAGGAATAGAATTATCTACTTGCTTAGAAATTTCTTCTTGTAATATCTTTTCTGCTTTTTTCTTGTTTTCATCCGTAACTTGATTTTCACCAAAACATTTTACATTGGAAACAGCACAGCCCAAATCTTCTGTTTTTATACATACAGTAATCGCTTCAAATTGTTCTTTAGCTTTTTTCTGTACAAAATCGTTAACAATTGGAATACCTGAAGCAACCCCCCCTACTTGATATTTGATAAAATCTCCAATATTTTCTTCTACCCAATCTGGACCTTTTTCCTTACAGTCAAACTTACTCATCCGATAAAAAAAATCTTTAGTCTTACAGCGCTTACCATTAAGATTAACTTTCATTTTACATGAACCATCGCCTTGGCAGAGAAAGTTATCTTGACATCCACATTTATTACAATCAGTACATTCTATTGAAGAATTATCATTACGCACCTGATTTTTTGATTCACAAAACTGGCATTTACCGCCACAATCTATTCCTTTTTCATCTTGATTTAGAATTCCATCATCACATGTTTGTACACATTTTAACTGTAAGCCTTCAACAATACATTTTCCCTCAGTACAGATCTTTTGTGAACAATCACATCCATTTTTATCAACCATTTTTGAGTTTGTGTTTGGACATTTATCATAACTATTAGGAATACCATCACGGTCATCGTCGGGAAAAGCATTAACAGTAAGAGAAAACACAAACAACAATACAATTCCCCTAATCAACATCTTATTCAATGCACTCACCTTTCACATCAACATTTTTCAAAGCAAACTGGAATATTTGCGGCTGATCATCTTTAGCTAATGGAAAACTATCAACAACCCTAAGAACGTATTCATATGTGTAGAGATTTAGTTCTAGATAAATATTGATTTGGTTGTCTGGCTTATAGAAATTACATCTTTTTGAAATATCAATTGGCTGATTTTCTTTAATATCATTTAAAATTTTTTCAGCAATATTGTAGAGAAGCCCCAACCTTAAATTTAAAACCACATTATAATCTTCAAACAAAGTCATTTTATCATCACGTGTGATCCTAAGAGGATAATGTAAATTAACCAACACTTCATCATCTTTAATAATTGTAAAAGCACTTTTCTTCAGTTGAGGAAAAGTGAAAATAAAACCTTGTTCTTCAAATACTGTTAAATTTTCAAAACAACTTTGTGCTTTTTCTAAAACAAAATTAGAAATAACTTCTGCATTTTTTTTTTTTGGACGCAGATGGATTGTTTTTTCGTTTAATAAAAAAGGAATTTTTAAATCATCATAAAAATAATAATCATACCATTCATCCCCGCTGCCAGGTTCATTATATTCTTCACTGCCACTGGGATAAAGATATCCTCCATAAAAAGAAGCCTGATAAATTGCTTCTTTTGAAATATCCTCTACACAATTTTCAAGATATGATTTGATTGGATCAGTAGCAATTTCATGAGTGATGACGGATTCAGGAACTTCTCCTCTAATCTTTATCGTTTCAGAACGGATAAAGAGTATCAATACTAAACTTAACAGCATTATCAATCCTAGAATTATAAATACTGTAATCTGCCCCTTTTTTTGATACATTCTTAGTTAGAATAATTATAGAAGTTATATATTTAATGGATGAAAGCGGGTATTAAGTTAGGTGGGTGAGCAGTATCTTTAGAAATAATCAACCATTTTTTTTAGAAAACTCTCAATAAAACTTATTTCTTTCGCCCGTTCATAAAGCAGCTCCATATTTATTCGCCCATATTCATGAGCTAAGAGATTTCTTAAGCCTACTAAATCCTGCATTTTTTTTACTAAACTAAAAGGAATTATCTTTGCTTTCCCCAAAATTATAAAAACATCACGATACGTTTCAGGATAACCTAATTGTTTAATGCTTATTAATTCAGAACCAATATCAATGCAAGAATTAATAATGTTAATCATTAACATAGAAACACCATATTGGTGAACCTTATTTTTAAGAAACTCTTCTTCTTCAGGTAGAATTTCTTCTATGTCAGATAGATAATGATGAATATCATCAAATAGTTTAATTTTTTTCATTTTTAATCTTTCTTTTTAGTGCTTTCCAGTAAGATTGTTGATATTTCTTAAAATCTTGATACTGTCTAAAAGATACAGCAAATTTTTTAGCAATAAACATTTTATCCTTGATGAAAAAAGGTTTTCCTTTGAACACTTCCGGTTTAATATATGTTGGCAATTCATCAAAGATGCTTAAATCTATTTTTTCTGAACCAAAAGAAGATAATTCTAGAATTATATCTTTATTAATATCTTTCGTGAAAACACAAACATCTACATCAGAAAGTGGTGTTTGCTTGTGAGTTCCATGAGAACCGAATAAGTAAGCTGCAACAACATTCTTATTTCTTTTAAGTTCTTGAATATACTTATCCATGTTAATCTAAGATAAAAAGAATGATATATAAACATTTCTACATGTTTTTTCCCACGATAAAAAGTAATCTTTAAATACTCTTAGAATACTCTTAAAGACAATGCAAAAAAGAGGACAGATTAAATTATCAAGTGACAGAAGAGGACAAATTACTGTTTTTATTATAGTTGGGATTGTAATGATTACAGCAATTTCAATAATCATTTATTTTAATAATCTTAAAGCTACCGATGAGATAAAAAATAAAGAAGTTTTAGGTACTAATTTTATTACGACTTTCGTAGACAATTGTTTAGAAAGAAGTGCTATTGAAGGGATGAGAATGGTATTTTCTCAAGGGGGTTATTATGAATTTCCTGCTGATTTAGAAGTATTTAATTTTTCTGATGAGGAAAAAACATTACAGGTTCCGATATATTTTAAAAATGAAGAAGTATCGGTTCCATCATTAGATTATATTGAAAATGAAGTAGCTAAAGCTGCCGAGAAAGAATTAGTTAACTGTGTCAGTAATTTTGAAAGCTTTGAAAAAGAAGGGTTTGCTATAAATACCGGGGAAGCAAAAGTAAAAGTTGACTTTGCAGAAAAGACTTTAGTTGTACTTGAATATCCGCTCACGATTAAAAAAGGCAACCAGGAAGGAAGATTGGACAAGTTTGATGTAACGATTCTTTTCAACTTCAAAAATAAATATACAGCAATAACTAATTACTTTATAGAACAAAAAAAAGAACCGGATTCATTTTTAGCAGGAGAGTTTTCTGATATCGCTTATGAAAATAATCATCAATTCTGGTTTACTCAAAAAGGATTTAATGGTGAAAATATATTAATTGAGTTTGTATACAACGAAAAATTAAAAAGTGACCCTTTAGTATATAGTTTTGGACTGATTTATGATTGGATAAAAGTTGAAGAGCCGGAAATAATTCCTGTTCCTTTAATCCCGGCAATCATGAAAATGGAAACATGGAATATTACTGAACCAGGCATACATACATTACAAGTAGAAACAACCGGAGAGAATCTTACTTTCTATACTGAACCTGATATTCTACCGATTGACTCGAAAAGTGGATTAATAACACTGGACACAAATGAATTTGGTAATGATGAATATCTTTTTTATGTTATCGCTTTTAACGAAGAAGGCATTATAATTGAATCTCATGTGTATATTAATATTAACATCAATCCAGGAAATTATCCAATAATCAAACCTATTGGAAAATTAACTGCTAAAGTTGGAGAAGAATTCCATTATAAAGTCGACATTTCAAATAAGAAGGAGGAGATCTATTTATTTACATCTAAATCATATCTTTTTGATATTGACAAGAAGACAGGAGAAATCAATTTTACACCAACTAAAGAAGATTTAGGTTTGCATTCCGTTAGAGTAGATGTAGAGAATGAATATGGAAGAACATGGCAAAGATGGGAATTGGAAGTAAAATAAGTGTAATACTTGTACTTATTATTTTTGTTAATTGTAGTATTATTGCTCAAGAAGATGAAAAGCAGTGGGAAGATCCCATAAATCTTCAAAATAATCCCTCAGAAGCTCTACTTACCCAAACCGGATGGAAAACTCTTCAAGAGAATCCCAGCTTAATGAAAGAATCTAATGTTGCTGATGCAGCTTTTCAACATAGCGCTACAGAAGCCGCAAAAATAGTCAATAAAAATATTGATCTTTTGAGTAGTGGAAACTTCCGTACAAAATTTAAAGAAGCGATAATCAATAATCAAGGCCAGGACGGCAAACCAACAATACTTAATGATAATCCAGCTGCTAAAAAAGAGTTTTTCAAGAAGGAATATGATATTGGAATGGTTGATGAAAAATTGGAAATTTTAAAATTTGACGGCAGGATTCTAACAACAGGTGGTACAGGAAGTTCTTCACTTGCTCCCCCTGATGAATTTTCAAAAGCCGTTATTCAGAAAGAGGGTTCAATTGAATTTGAAAAAAATAGTTTTTCCGGAACTACATTATCAAGAGAAGGAGAGACAATCAAAGTTAGTAAAGGATTTGTAACACTTAGAACTGATAACAAAATTACTATCGAAGCGGAAGATGTTCTGGATTTCACAGTTACAAAAGAAAATAAGGAAATAACATATTCAGGTACATTCACATTCAAGAAGACTGATGAAGAGAATATAGTAAATGGAAAGTTCTTTCGATTCTTTGGAAAATATAGAGAATATAAAGTTCAAATTGATGGGAAAATTTCTGATCCTAAAAATACAAAACCAGGGGAATATTTTCTTGTTGGTCATGTAACGCTAAAGTATAATGAAGGTAAGAATGGAGTTATTGAAGTAAAGGGAAATGTTTTATATACTGAAGAAATTGGCCGTAGAACAGCTAGTATTTGTAATAATTATGTGGGGAGTAGCTGTATTGTAAACCCAAACGCATACAATAATCTAAAAAATAGTATAAGTTCAGTACGCTTCTTGAATATTCAAGGTGGAGATAAAATCTCATTTAAAACGCCCCAATACATAAGTTCTGTTGAATTTAATAATGTCTTAGATGGAGAAGTTACTTTTACTTCACAAAATGGTGGAAAACAAACTTTAGTGAAAGTTGGCCCTAATAGTAAGACTGATGTACAGGGAGATTTGAATAATATGAATATTGGCAGGCTTGATGTTATTTATGAAACTGATGCTGAGCCAAATGTCAAATATGTTAAACATTGGCATTCAAATGAAAACCTGCCAGATTCTGTGAAAAATTATTTTGCCGATGCTAGAGCTAATCCTAAAGCCAACAGTTTAGTGGAATGCAAAATAGGAGTTGATTGCATGAAAAATATTGTCGGTACTTTTGGAAAAAAAGTTCCACCTACTAGTACAAAACCAGATACTATCTTATTTGTTGCTGGTAATGATGCTGAAATGGCTAGGAGCATGGAACAAAACTGTAGGTCTAAAAGTGGATGCTGGATAGTAGATGGGAGGGGCAGTTTTTTTGAAATAGATGAAGGAAGTAGCATTAAATACATTGGGATTGGTGGTCATCATGTTCAGCAAGAATATGAGGAGTCAGAATTCGTATATAACACAGACGACCAGAAAAATCCCCAAGATGAATTATATATATCTAGTCCTGAAGATGCATCGCCTGCAATGTCCATTCCTAAAGCGCCAGAAGGACAAATAGAAGTAGTTGCCTTCAGCGCTTGTAACACCAACAATAGAGAAAAAACTACCTTTTCACCTGATAAAGGTTATCTCATCACATATCCTAACCCCCTCATAAATGCAATTGAAAAAAAATATGGACCCCTTGTTTCGCTTATTGGATATTATAATAAAGCACCCGTTAATGATGTTTCTTACAAGAATGGCATACCAACTACATTACCTGAATTTGATAGAGGAAGGGAAATTGCAGATGCATACAGAACACCAAATTCAAAAATAGGTAGTTGGGCAATATCCTTTGTTGGTAATGACAACAAAAGATATTGGACAAATAATGGAGAGAGATGCTTTGGCGAAAATCAACGTTATATTGATTGTACAAAAGTTACAAAAGTCGTAACGGGGGCTGGAATTTCCTAAGGCCTAATAACAATCTCTGTTTTATAATTATTACTTTCCCATCCGGGCTGAGCAAATTCATAAACTTCATCTATATCTTTATTGTCTAAAGCAATACATCCTAAAGTCCAGTCACCAGAACTTCCATTGCCATGAATTTGGATAAAGCCACCTAATTTAGTTCTTTGCGGCGGGCCAAAATGATTATCTATTGCAGAATTAATAGAAAAATATTCTGTTTTATTAATTAAATTATTTTCAAGTCCTCTTTCTGCATCTTCTTTGTTAGGATAACTTATTTGAATTCCTTTGTAATATTTACTTTTAGGAAATTTTAAAGTAACATAGAATTTTCCCTCTGGAGTTTTACCATCCCCTTCTCTTTCTTTATCTCCTTTTGGTTGCAATCCTAGACCTACACGATACTCTTTAAGTAAATCTTTATCAACGTAAAGTTGTAATAATCTCCCAGATTTATCTATAATTATTTTTCGTTGTCCTTTAGTGTGTTTATTAAGAATATTTTGTAATGGAATCCCATTATTATGATAAGAAATTGTTACCTGTGGTTCTCCAATCTGAACTTCTATTTTAGGTTTATTGGATGAATTAATTGTAGAATCTGTTTTTATTTCATTTTCAATAGAGAGATGATTATCACAAGACGATAAAGAAGCAGCCATCAAAGTACCTAGTAAAATCTTATTGATATTTGTCACAACTCTCAAGTAATCATTTTATTTATAAACTTTTTGTTAAACTTAACCTTTTTACACTATAAAGCAACTTTTAAATACTCTTAGAATACTCTTAAAGACAATGCAAAAAAGAGGACAGATAACAATCTTTTTAGTTATGGGTATAGTAATACTGCTCCTTACTGCAGGTTTCTTCTTCATCTTTGCAAAATTAGAGAAAAAAGAGTTGATAGCAGAGCAAAAAGAGGTAACAACTTTCCTATGGGTCAAGCCGGCACTGCAATCATTTGTGGAAAGCTGCATGGAAGAGACTGCTAATCCTTCTGTTTATTTGTTGGCTGCTCAGGGAGGAGTGATTTATCCTGATGAAGACAGCAAAATCTTATTAACGGATTATGGGATGATAAATTATGCCTGGATGAATGGCTTGAATGGTTTGTCTAGAGAGAAGATGGAAAAAGATTTAGCTGAATATCTTGAAACTTATATCGATTTTTGTTTAGGTGATTTTGAAACATTCACAAAACAGGGGATTGAAGTTAAGCCTGATTATGAGAAGATTAAAGCTGAGTTTAAGATAGGAGAAAATTCTATTAATATTATGCTTAATTTTCCGATGCTAGTCAGATTACCTGATGAAGATATACTCAGTATAGAATCTTTTTCTGCAAAATTAAACAGTAATCTAGGAGGGATGATTAGTGCTGTTGAAGCATTAAACGCGCCTGATATAGAACCATCAGATTTAGTAAATCTTTCCTTCCAACCGGTAATATTTCCCTATGATGAATCAACAACAATTTATTCATTGACAGAAGGAAACAAAGAAATCCCTATATCCTTAATGTTTGCAGTACGTAATGATTTTCCTAAGAATGAAGCCCCTAAATTACAACATATTCCTGATCAAACTTTTCGTGTAGGATATAAATGGGAGACTGTTTTGTTTGCTGATGATCCAAACAACGATATACTTATTTTTTCATCTGATTCTAATCTTTTCCCAATTGAAGAAGATGGAAAAATCAGTGTTGCAATGAATACAAAGGGTAAATTCACTGTTACTTTTACTGTCCAAGATGGAAAAGGTGGAGAAGACAGTCAAAAAGTTGACATAATTGTATTAGATATTGAAGAATGAAGAGAAAAATTGATAGAATATTAGGACTTTTTATTATTTATCTATTAATTATCAGCCCCATATCTTTTGGGCAGGACGAAAATGATTTTGCTGCAAACCCAACTCTTGAAAACTTCAACAATTTAGAAAATCCCACTATAAAAGATTTTTCAAGATTAAATCCAGAAGATCAAATAAAGTATTTAAATTTAAATTATAGGGATGATTTTGCTCAAAAATTTTATTCCAACAAAGATAATGTCGGAAAGAATGAGAATGTGGATAAACAATATTTTTTAAATCCAAAAAATATTGGAAATAATCCTGAGGCCGATAAAAAATTTCTTGATGATTATGGGAAGACAAAAGCGCGTGAATTTATGACTTCAGGCAGTTTAATTGAACAAAATAACGCTAGAGAAATATTTGCACTTATCCTCTCTAAGAATTTTCCTGCAACATTTGAAATTAAAGAAGTAGGAAATAAATTTGAATATGATCCCATTACAAAAATATTAAGCAATGGAGGCCCAGGTATACCGGTTAATGATCCATCTATTGAAAAAGTAACGAGCATTCTCAAAGCAAAAAAAGAAGGGGAAACAAAAGAGTATGGATTAGAAATCAAACGGATTGGTTCAGAACAAGGCGTACAAGTATTTGGAAATGTTAAAAATACTATCAACCTATTTGAAATTGATGGCAGAGAAATTATTTCTTTTATTGATGCAGATGGACAGACACAAGACTTTGATGTACTGCCATCAAGAGAAGTTACAGATAAACCAACTTCATTCACCATAGAATCGGATAAGACAATTATTGATGGTCCTGCAAAGGGGATAATTAACACTAAAGAAGGTTTTCGAGAGTTTAGAAATCACGTTGGTGTACTTGTTCTTGAAAATAATGGGAATGTACAAGCCCATAATGCAGAAGTTAGAGGCCGCGACTTTTTAGCTGATGGAAGTTATGAGAAAAAAGGAAACATCATTACTGCACGAGATCATGGATATAGGGATGTTGGCAATCTTGATAAAGAGGGAAGGACATGGATTATTTCTCTTCCTTCTGGAATGGGCTCCAGAACATTAAATAGTGACGGAACCCAAACACTTCATCTGAATGCCATAAATCCAAAATCAAGATTTGCTCCAAAAGAAGAAAAACCTACCCAAAAGACGAAAGAAGAAATAATAAATCAGGTAAAGTTTTTTGACCCACCTCGTGATGATGTATGCAAGCCCTCTGCAGGAAGTGCATGTAAAGATTCAGAAGTTTGGTTTCATACGGATGAAAACGGAGTTAATACGGTTTCTGTAAAAGGACCGGCAGAGGTTGGTTTTTATGATGTATCTGCACAGCAAGGAGCAAGATTAATTCCCCGTACACCCAAGTTTAAAGGACATGATGGTTTGGCACAATTTGATGCACAGATTCACCCTCAACAAGTCATAGCAGATATTCAAGGAAAATCCACTTATAGTGATGAACAATATGTCATTGATGAAGATGCTGAGATTAAAGATGGAATTTATACTTTACAAAATGCTGCGGCAGTAAGAATTGTCCGTAGAGGTATTAATGGTGCAGATGCTCTTTTTGCTGATTGTCTTACAGGAGGAAAAGTAACTTGTAATCCAGGAGAAAGAGCCGTTGAGATTAAGAAAACTATTGCCATTGGTAGACCAACAGGAATTACATTATGGAAAGAGCAAAAGGGAAGAGAAGTTCTAAGTGAGGATGGACTTATCAGTGTAACTATCGCACTTGATGTTAATGAGAAAGGCGAAAAAAGATATGCATTTGAAAATTTAGGGGTATTAGGAAGAGAACATACAGAAGGAAAAAAGGTGATATTAGGAAGAGATATTATGATGAGTATTCCTTGTGGGGAAAAAAAAACATGTGGATTGCAATTTGGCGAAGATAAAGAAACAAATGCGCAAGGTCTTATTGTTCCTAATGGTCTTGTAAAAGCATGGTATGAAGAATTTGATTCTCAGAAAGATGAAGTCATCGGAAAACGAGTTCCTATTGATATGACTATTGGGACAGTAGTAGGATCACATAATATTCTAACAACTGATAAGAACATCGATAATTTAAGAAAAATGCTTACACTTATTGAAAACAGACAATTCAGTCAATTATCACAATTAAAACTTTCATTTGATAAAGATCCTGCGCTACAATATTTTGTGTTCAGCGAAACAGGATTAGACATAGAGCAAGTAGTAGATCCAAACTATGTGAAATCAATGGGTAATATTGCTAAGAGATTTGATGACGCACAAGAAGGCATTAAATCATTTAATGAACGTAATAAAAATGCAGGTTTACAACTTGATGAGACAGGACAAGCAATCTGTAGCAGTAAAGAAGAATGTGAAAAGATTAGCGAGCGTCTAAACACGATTAAACAAAGTAGACGTGGTATAGACTTTGACATTCTTACTAAGATTGAAGAAAACTTTGCTCGGGCTAAACTAGACACAGTGCTTTCAATGTATCTAGCTTGTGCAGGAAAACCCATTTGTGATGTTAAAAAAGAAGATGTTGAGAAAGCTAAGAATGAAGTTGTTAGTGTTGTCAATCAGCGGACACTTGCTTGGAATGAAGAAAGAGCAAGAGAATTACGCTGGAAGATAAAGCATGAAGATAATACTGGAGAAGCAATTACAGAAGGAAAAGCAATTGGAGAACAAGTTAAGAAAGCCGATGATAAAGAAAACAAAGCTAACTTAGAAAAAAATGATATTGGTAAAGAAATTGAGACGAACAGGAAAGCATTGGACCAACTAGAAGAAAAGAAAGAATACTCTATTGCTGACGAGCAGATAAAAGAAATCATCAGACAAAGATTAGCAGCTCTTTCAGAACGAGAAACAGAATTAGATAAAAATATTAAAGATGCGCAACAACAACGAAAGGATGCACAAAGACAAAGAGTGAGATTTGCAACTAACAATGTAGACCGCCCTGATCTTATAGCAAAAATGGAAGATGCCGGCGGATGTGCAGCCTGTGCAAAATCAGTCATAGAAGGAAGTGCTTTCATCCCACCTGAATTACGTGGAGAATTACTTAAAGAATATGAACAAAAATCAAAAGTACAACAAAACAAAGGTAAAACTGATTTTGAAGCACTTGTGCAAGAAGTGGGAGTAGCACGATTAGCAGATCAGGCAGTGTATTTATCTGATATTGATGATGCAGCAGGAGCATCAGCGTTATTAAATAAAGTACATGAACTTAAGAGTGCAGGAGTCAAAATTCCAGAAGGAGAATTTGATCGCGCAAACCAAGCCGTTGGTACATTGTTTATCAATAAATTGAAAGCACAATTGCAGACAATCAATGAGTTCAGAAGTAACAAATTTGCAGCAATGGTTGATAGAACTTCTGGATTTGAATGGGATAAAAGTGCCTGGGGTAATGTAGTAGCTGGTTTTGATTGGATAACTTATGAAAGTAATCTAAATCCAGCTAATTGGGGTCAAATTTTTGGTGTTGGAATGGACACCTATGGTGATAAGAAAACTGACCAGGAAATAGATGCTATCAATCAATTTCAAGCTGAAGCAGATCGTTTAGCATTGAAAGCCATAGGATTAGAGAGATATATTAATGCAGGAAAAACACCACAGGAATATTTCAATGATCTTGATAAAGGAAAACTAGATCAAAGTATTGTTAGCAAAGGACTTCTTGGTGAAAAGTTTAAAGATTTTAAAGATCGTTCTTTTGGTTCCGGTGTAGGAGGAACAATTGAT
>JAHJGQ010000011.1 GCA_018824365.1 Nanobdellota archaeon
ATAGAAATATTCCCTATTTTTCTAGCTTGATACGTTGTCATTCCCTCATTTTTCCTACGAATTATCTCCAGAACTTTAGTTCTGGTTAGTTTCATAACCTCATTATTTTTATCGTAGGGAAAAACTTTCGGGATAACACAGTATGAAAGTTTGAATAATATCTATGTGGTTTTATATATCACATTTTCTATTACAATAACTTATTTAAATAAAATGTTTCTCCGGAATAATTACAGTTAAATAATTAGTTTGGTATTAATTCAAATGGTAAATAAAATAAATGATCAAATCAAACAGATTCTCCATAACAATTATTTAATTGGTTTTTTAACTTTCCTAATTAGTTTTCTAGTTTATCTAAAAACATTAGCTCCAACAGTTTACTGGGGCGATTCGGGAGAATTCATTACAGTAGCTTATACTCTTGGAATACCTCATCCAACTGGTTATCCTACATATATTTTATTTGGAAAATTGTTTACTTTTATCCATTTTGGTAATATTGCTTGGCGAATTAACCTAATGTCAGCGGTATTTGCTTCTTTAAGTGTAATGTTGCTTTATTTTATTTGTTATAAATTAACTAAATCAAAATTAGTCAGTTTTGCTACTTCTTTGATATTTGCTTTCTCTTATACGTTTTGGAGCCAAGCAGTTATTGCAGAAGTTTATACTTTCCACATATTCTTTTTAACTTTAAACTTATTTATTTTATTACATTGGAAAGAAAAACAGAAACAACAACAACAGCAAAATCATATACATCAAGAAGAACATCAAGAACTTTTATATCATCAGTATAATCAAAAATATAATTATAACCGGTGGTTGTATCTGTTCTGTTTTACTTACGGACTGAGTTTAACCAACCACATGACCTCAATCTTATTCTTTCCTGCTTTTGCATACTTTGTACTTGTTAAAGAACATCGAAGTTTATTTAAGATTAAATTGAATAAAGATGTCTTAAAATTTAAGATAATTGTTATTTGTTTGTTATTGTTTATTTTTGGATTGCTACCTTATGCTTATATTCCAATTAGATCAAGCATGAATCCAGTTTGGGATTGGGGGGACATTAATTTCAGTTTTGACAAATTAACATGGCACTTGAGCGGAGGAGATTATCAACAATTTATGACTACGGATGTTTTTAAAGATAATTCATATGAATTTATACACACTATTTCTCAAGAATTTAATTTTTTATTAATTTCAATGGTTGTTCTTGGTCTTATTTTGTTTTATCATAAATCAAACAAAAAGAAAGACTTCACATTATTTTATTTAATTGTTTTAATCTCATTATGTAGTTTAATCTATTCATTAAACTATAAAATTGGTGATATCGGCAATTATTTCATACCAACATATTTAGTATTAACTTTATATTTTGGTTTTTTCTTGAAAACAATTAGTTGCCTGTTCAAGAAAATTAACAAACAAATAATTTCATCCATTTTTTTCGTTATAATATTGTCAATTCCCTTAATATTATTGACTACTAATTTTCAAAAAAACAATCTAAGTAACGATTTTTCCGCATATTACTATTGGTTGAATATTTTTGAAAGCACTAAATCCGGCGATATTATTATTGGAAAAGGGACTCACGATTTATTCATTCCATTATATATTCAAAATGTTGAGAAAAATTATGAAAACAGGACAATAATTAATATTTATGAACTGACTAAACCTTGGCGTTTCAAAGAGATACAAAAAATATTGCCATTTAATACAACGGAAAAAGTTCTTTTCACATATAAGACATCAAAAGAAGCAGAGATTGTTGCAGAGAAAAATATCAAAATGATATTTGATACTTATTCAAACGAAAAAGATACATACACTACATTCAAACATCTAACAACTGATTATAATTTAATTCCTTATGGGCATTTATTTAAAGTTAGTAAAAAAAACGAAACAAACGAAACAAACGAAACAAACGAAACAAACAAAATAAATAATCCCTCAATCAATCAATTAATCAAACTAAAATATCCTAAAATAAAATATCCTTATGATGAAGTTCATGATTCAGACGGAATAGATTATATTTCTAATGTTCTAATATATTATGGTGTTTTTTTTATAGAAGAAAAAGAATATGGTCAAGCGATAAGTCACCTTAATAAAGCTATTAACATTAAGCCAACTTCATTTGATGCATGGAATGATTTAGCAATTGCTCATTATCAAAACAAACAAACAAAAGAGGCTATTCATGCTTGGGAAAATGCTTTAGAAATTAAAGAAGATAAACAGATTAGAAAAAATATTCTTGCTTTAAAACAAAGAATAAAATGATTGATAAAATGATTGATAAAAATAATCTACCATTATCAAAAAACAATTATTTCATTGGTTTTTTAACTTTCTTAATCAGTTTTTTTGTTTATCTAAAAACTTTAGCTCCCACCATATATTGGGGTGATTCAGGAGAATTAATCACTGCAGCTTATACTCTTGGAATACCTCATCCAAGCGGTTATCCTACATACATTTTGCTTGGAAAATTGTTTACATTTATTCCATTTGGTAATATTGCTTGGCGAGTTAACCTAATGTCAGCGGTATTTGCTTCTCTTGCAGTTATGCTTCTTTATTTTATTTGTTATAAACTAACAAAATCAAAATTAGCTAGTTTTACAGCTTCTTTAATATTTGCTTTCACACGCATTTTTTGGAGTCAGGCAGTTATTGCAGAAGTTTATACTTTAAATGCTTTTTTTATTACTTTAAACATTTTAATATTGTTACATTGGAAAGAAAAACAAAACAATATTAAAAATAACATAAATACCAGTAGTAAGAAGTGGCTTTACTTATTTAGCTTTGCATACGGTTTGAGTTTAACTAATCATATCACATCAATATTTTTGTTTCCAGGATTTGCTTATTTTATACTTGTTAAAGAACATCGAGGTTTATTTAAGATTAAATGGAATAAAGACGTATTGAAGTTTAAGATAATTGGAATTTGTTTATTATTGTTCTTTGTTGGATTATTGCCTTATGCTTATTTACCGATTAGAAGTGCTATGAATCCTGTATGGGATTGGGGTAACCCTCAGACTGCTCAAAATTTTATTGAACATTTATCCGGAAAACAATATAATGGGCTAGTTATCCCATTTACTGAAAGAGAATTAATCTACAATAAACTGGCCTCTTCTTTTAAGATTTTAACTGAAAATTATAAAACTAAGACCTTCGTATTTTTATTCTTTAGCCTATTAGGAGGAATATATCTGTTTAGAAAGAATAAAATTTTCTTCTTAACATTAATAGCTATTTTCACTTTATATTTTTTACATTCATTAATTTATATAATCCCTGATATAGGAGTTTATTATATTCCGAATATACTAATCATCTCTATATTTTTTTCTTTTGGAGTGATTTTTTTTATCAAGAAAACCACGGAAAGAATATCGCAATGCAAACTAAAGATTTTAATTACATTTGTACTTATCCCAATTTTTTTAACTCTACCTATAATTTATGCTATTGATAACTATCATGATAATGATAAAAGTAGTTATTATATGGCTTCAGATTTTTCATATAACGTCCTTAATTCTATGGAAAATAATTCCATTCTTGTTTTCGATCTACATGAAGGCAATTCATTTCCAATAATTTACACTATTGAAGTAGAAAAAGCTAAGAAAGTAGATGTAATTATAATTAATCTTCTGGGAGCTGATTGGTATCAGGAAAAGATAGGAAGTGAGTTTAATCTTAAAAAAATATCTTGGAATTCTAAAATAAATAATCCGCGCCTTCCAGAATTGGAAAGAAAAGAGATTGATCAGAAACTTCAAAATTTTAAAGATGAGATAATTACCAAGAATATTGGTCTGAAACCAATTTATTTTTTCTCTAATAATCCCATTAAAACAGAAAATTATTCCTTCTTTGATCAAGGTCTAGTTTACAGAGTAATTGAGAAAAATAATAAAACTCAGTTTGATTATAATCAATCTTTTAACTTAATTATTGGAGAAAAGAATGATGATCCTTTATCCCAATCAATTTTAAGAAAATATGCAGAAATTTTTCAACGTAAAGGTATTAAAGCAATAAAGACTAAAAATTATGATGAAGCGATTGATTATTTTAATAAAGCAATCCAAATTGATAATTATTTTTTCGAAGCTCATTATAACTTAGCTGCTGCCCATTATTATAAAGGGAATTATTCTCAATCAATAATTTATATTAAAAATGCATATCAATTAAATCCTGATGATAAAGATTTAAGAACATTGTTAAATTTAATAAGAGAAAAATTGAATAAAAAATCTTAATTGATGAATAAGATAAAATAAGAGATTGAAATGTATTAACTTGGAATTATAATCTAACCAAATAGTTTATTTCTTTTTAATGTAAATCTTACATACCCTTCATAATGCTCCCCTACTTTTGCATCATTACTTGGAATTAAATAAACACTTATGTTCCTTTCTTCTTTAGGTTCTAAATAGAAACCATTTATGTTATAAGTTCCATTGTCCATTTTAGTTTCAAAGTTAACCCAGTCTTTAATATCTCCTTTACCACTTAATAAGACATCAACCCCATAATTCCATTTGTTTGTTATTGTAACAAACCTTTTTGATGAAACTGCCCCAATCGGAACAATGCCAAAATGTAAAGCATCTTTATCTAGGTTAAATCCAATTTTTTTTTCTGAAATATGAACATCTGCAGGCATAAGACGAGTTTCTTTTATTACATAGAATGATTGAAAAATAAATGCACTTACCATGAAAATCAAAAGAATAATAACTCCCATAATTATTTTAGAATTCTTCATCATCATCACCTTTTCTTTTATAATATAAATAAATTATCACTACTAAAGCAACTAAGATAATTGTTGTATAAATCAAAGTTGTTGAAGATATTGAAGATTTTGGTTCTTGGACCACTTCATCTTTTTTGGTTTCTTTGGGTGGTTCAATAATCTTGATTTTAAAACTTTTTCTAGCTTCTTTTTCTGAATAATGTAATATAACTTCTGCATCATAATCTCCTAACTCTAATCCATTTGTATCTACAAAGATATTTACATTTTCTGTTCTCCATTGAGATATTGAAAGCGTTTGTGAAGTTGTTTTTTTAAGTATTTTTCCATCAACATCTTTAATTAATAAATCTGCATAAAAAAGTATTCCTTCATTCCAAACATTTTTCACAAGTAAATTAACACTTGAGATCTGATTTTTAGGAAATTCAATGGGGGTCATATTTAGAACTTCTAAATTAATATCTCCAATCCAAATATTAAAACCGCTTATCCCAGTTATATTTCCATCATAATCAACAATTGCTTTTATTTTATATTTACCAGGCGTTGTTCCCTCTGTGTTCCATTCTGCATATAGCTTGTTTTTATTTTGTTTAGATATTCCAAAAACTTCAGTTAAAGGCACACTAACCAATTCATTTTCTTTCAAATCCATTATCTTGACTTGTCCACTTGCTTTATCTATAGTTATACTGCCTTGATTCTCTAATGTGACTGTAAAATAAGCTTTATCTCCCAACTTCACTTTTGGTTCATATTCTAAGCTTATTGCTGCATATTTATCAGGATAAGGAACATAAGTTTCAATCCTGCCAACGATTGCTCCCAAAGCTGAAATTGTTGATTTTTTTCCATACTCTTCTTTTGGAATCTCTGTGGCTTTTAAGTATAAAGAATGTTTACCAGGAGTAAGATTTCCTATTGTATAAGTTATTTCAACTTCATTAGTTGAACCTTCAGTAATTAATATATCTTTAGATAAAGTGATTTCACTTGCAAGATCACCATAAGCCTCTAATTTAACATTACCATTTATTTGAACAATAAAAAATGTAAAAGTATTTGTTATTCCGGGACTATAATCAACTTTGATTACGGCTGGAGCGATACCAATAGCCGTTATACTACTAATTATTAATAAGAATACAAAAAAGTAAATAATTTTTATTCTATGTTTTTTTTTCATATTTATCAGAAAAAATAAAAAAAAATAATATTACTTCTTATTTAAATTCCTGTTCCAGTATAAGTTATCGTTGCTGTTTTAGCACCTTGGTCGACGTCTTGAGGAACTGTCAGATTAAAATTAACTTCAATATCGTCTTGGTTATCCTGTGGGCTTAGGCTGCCACATAATGTTACTTGTGTAACACTATTATCATCGGCCAAAGTGGTGTAAGTAGTCTGTTCAGTCACTGTACAACCAGCACTAGTATCAATCATCCTAATAGCAACATTTGATGTACTTGTACCTGGACAACCATTACCACCACAGATGAAATCAGAAGCGTTAAAATTGCTAATGTCTGCAGTTATTGAAATACTAGTTGTTCCATTGTTTTCTAATTCGTGTGGATCATCGATAGGTTCTGGTACTTGACCTGAAGTATTTAACCAACAATTTGTTCCTTCAGCATTACTAGCTAACCAAGCATAACCAGTTGTACATGAAACATTGTAATAACCTGATCCGAAATCTATGGATGCATCTGTTACTTGTATAGCAGCTGTACCTGCAACTGTAATTGACGTTGTACCAGTATCTGTTGCTAAACCTGTTAAAGTGGTATATCTTCCTCCAAGACCACTTAACTTACTTACACTTACTACAGTCCCTACAACAGTGATAACTAATGCAACTGTTAATAAGGCTACAATCGTTTTATTTGAAACTTCTCCCATTTTTTTAATTTACCTCCTTTTAAAATTATTTCTGTGGTTCAACTACCTTTAAAGATAATTTTCCACTTTCCTCTACCGGTTCCGCAGGTTCTGCTGGCGGCTCAACTATGGTTAGAGAAATCTTTCCTTGTGCTGCTGAATTTACTTGTGGCTCAGCCTTAGTAAGGGCATTCATGTAAATTGCCAGACTTACTGCACTAACTAGAATAACTACTAATAACATCACTACTACAACCTTATTAGAAATATCCTTTTCCAGAACTTTCTTACTTTTCACCATCTTCTACCTCCTTTTAATTATTTAACAGGTAACTATCATTGGGTAAGTGAACCCTGTTCTAGAACTAAAGTATAAAATTATCCTTTATATACTTTTCTATTTTTAACCTGTTATTTAGACGATACTGTTGGGTTTTAAGAAATTTTGAGATATCATTTAACGTTTTACAATTAACATTTCAATTGTTTTCTTTACCAATTATGGTTTTCTTCGATTTGTTTTTCACATAAAAATTAGAAATAAAAACATAAAAAATAATTGAAAAATAAAAAAAATTAAAATATCCTAAAATGCAGTTAGTTAAGAAAAATATAAAATTGAAAACGCCGAGGGTGGGAAATTCATCAGCATACGTTTCCATGTTTTTTGTATGCTAAGTTTGAACCCACATATCCCGAAGGAAACTGGATTTCTTCGCTATAAATGATAGCAGTCCAGCGCAATGTCCTGCAAGCAAGTCTCAACAGAGACTAAACTAGTACCAGGTTATGCGACCTCGGCTTCAAAGAACAAATATTATGGTTTCTTTTTAAATTTTGCCTTTAAAGAAAGAGAAAAAAATAATCAAATAAAAATACAATCAAAACAATAAAAATTTATTCATCGTTTACGACAGAATTACGATGTATGCGTGCAAAATAAGGTACAGCAACTACGTAATCTTCACCAAATCCTGCAATGTCTCCATCAATTGCTTCACAGGTCTTCCTTAATTTTGAGATTGCTCTTTTCAGTTCAACAAGATCTTTCTCTTTTAATGGTTTTATGTTTATCAAAGCGATGGTGGAACCACCACGTAAAACGTCAAGAACGTCTTTGATATCTTCAAACTCTTCCATGACGAAAGGACGAACAATCACTTTTGTTTTCTCTTCTTTTGTTGTTGAAGCATTAGCACCTAATTCAACATAATTGTCTGTCCTATCGAAATCTTCCTCTTCCTCTGTTGGTCTTGTAAACTTTTCCTTTAATTGTAAAAAAAAGTCCTTCATTTTTGCACCCTCTCATTTTAATAATGAATTATTTTATCTTGCGATATACTCTACCTTATAATAGAAACAGCCTAATATATAAATGTTTTTATCTTGCGATATTTACATTCATGTTATTCAGCTGCTAATTTGGAATGTATTTGAGTAAGATTTATTTGTTTTGCCTTTCTTCTTGAATTCGACAATAGCACGTGGTAGACTGAAAGTGCCAAGAATGTTAAGTTTAGCTTTAACTTTATATGTAATCAGGCGGTGTTCACCCACGTCTAGTTCAGCTAATGACCAGATAACTTTTGTTCCTGTATTTGCATGTTTTATTTCTTTTGGTTTAAGAGTTCCTAATTCTAAACTTTTTTCCACATCTGCTATGCCCGGAACTAAATCCGTAATCATGACATCTTTAATTGGTTTTTTAGAACGGTTCTTTAATTCTAATGTTATCTTGATCTCTGATAATGCTCCACTTTCTGCACTCTTAGTAGTTACTGCTGTCTTGTTTATGCTGATTGGAGACTGGACATATAGATAGAATCCTATAATAAATAATGCGGCAATAAGGAGATACAATAAGATTCTATAATTTGTTGTTGTATTAAGGTTGGTTGATTCATTAGGTCCAAGAGACACTTCCCAGGAAAGGTATCTGCCAGTCTCTTCAGATTTAATATTTGCACTGCTTGTTGTAAACAATGATTCCCAAAATGAGATTGGTAATTTTACAAATTGTGTGTTGCGGACATTTCCTTCATTTGATACAACGAGAGTCTTGAATTTCTTTAGAAAAGATCTCTCTTGAGAAACTTTTACTTTGAATTCGGGTAAAAGTGAAATTATTTCAATGTTTTTTTCAATAACTTTTACTATCTCACCAGCACGTTCAAATACAAAAAATAAAGTGTACTCTTTTGGCTGTTGTATTTCGTTAGGTATTACGGTAAATTCAACAGTCTTCTTTTCTAATGGTGGAATATCAACATCCACTTCTTTAACAAACTCAGGCATATCACTTTGTATCTTGATTTTCATCCCAGTTAGATTTAAAGGATTTTTATTCTCTAAAAAAAGTTTTATAGATATTGGATCTCTTGGATCAATCTTTTCGTCCATATCTACTGTTACTTTTATTGTTGGAAGATAGTTCACCGGTCCTTCTGGGCTCAAATAAATTTTAAGCGATTTAGAATATGTTTCACCAAGATCACTTTGGATAGTGACATAAATATTATATATCCCTGCAGCAAAATCTTCCAATGGTGCAGCGATTATTTTGGTAGTATAAGACTGGCCCGGTTTTAGCTCAATGATTTTATCTTTTAATGGTGATGGATCAACATTCCATCCTTGTCCAGACTGAAGAGAGTACAGACTATACCTCTGTGTTTCATCTTCCTTGTTGGTTATCTTAAGACTAAAAGAAGCTTGTTCTTTGGTGGTTATCTCATTTTTAATGGGTGTAACTACAACTTCTGATTCTGCAATAACTAATATTGAAGAGAAAAACATTAATAGTACACCTATCAACAAAAATTCTTTCCACCGCACTTTTAGTACCCACCTCTTAATTTAGTAAAAAATAAAATTAAACTACTATTTAAAGCCTTCGCTTTTTAATCTATTATTTTAATTTATTATTTAATTTTTAACTATGGTTTTAATTACAATTTTAATTGCATATAATTTTAACCATAATTTAATGGTAAACTAAATCACTTGCTAAATTCACCTGAACTAATTATGCTCTTTTACTAAGCTCTTTTACTAAAATTTATTTAAAAAATATTGACGTGAGCTCTTCATTCAACAAAGTAAATTTGCCAAAGCCAAGATTTAGAAACATTTATATAGTATAATCTTTTAATTAAGCTCAGAAAAAAGTAAAAAAAAGAGAATGGTAGAGGAAAGCGCTTTTCGTGGAATAGTTGGATTTATGGGGAAGATTGGTATTTATGATGTTATCCTTCCTTTTCTTCTGGTTTTTACCATAGTCTTTGCAATACTTGAAAAAACTAAGATTTTTGGTGCTGAAAAGATTGATGGAAGGGAATTAACTAAAAAAAATATCAATTCCATCGTAGCTTTTGTAGTTGCTTTTTTGGTTATTGCTTCAACTAAACTTGTATCCGTTATTAATGAAGTGATGGCAAATGTAGTGTTATTATTAATTTTAGCGGTATGTTTTTTAATGTTGGTGGGAACATTTTTTGGAGATAAAGAATTTACATTAGAAAAGTTTCCTACTTGGACAAAAATATTTATGGTGTTAATGTTTATAGGCGTTGTGGTTATATTCCTTAATGCGCTTGACTGGTTGAAGTTTGTTTTTGCCTTGTTTGAAAATTGGGATACAGAATGGGCAGCTTCAATAATTTTTATGATAATTATTCTTGGTTTCATCGCTTTCATCACTAATGAACCAAGAGCAAAAGAAACTAAGAAGAGTGAATAGTGGACAAATAAAATTAAACAAAATAACAATAATTAAATAATAACTAAACATAAGCATAATAATTAAAAATAAATAAAAAG
>JAHJGQ010000012.1 GCA_018824365.1 Nanobdellota archaeon
AACTCAAAAATAAGCTCATACAACAAAGCATATCCTGCCTATTTGATCTTGTTCAAGACCAGAGGCAAACAAATGTTCAAAAAATTATTTCAAAAGTGGTGATATGAAAATGGCATTATTTGATCAAAACAAAGCTTTACCTGTATCTGAAGTGATAGAACTAAGAAAACAAGGTTTAACTGACGACATTATTGCAGACGAACTTTCTAGAAAAGGTTACTCTCAACAACAAGTAGGCCAATCAATCTCACAAGCTGATTTTTCTGCAGATTCTTCAAGTCAGCCGCAGATGTCTTATGGTTCTACGGATTTTCCGATGCCTGGTGCAGCAGGAACAACATCAGAAATGCCGGCCCAATCTGGTGAAATGGGAAATATCTATGAAAGAATAGAAGAGATAACAGAAAGTATGATTGACGATAAGTGGGACGAACTTATTGCAGAAGTAAAAAAGATAGTAGAATGGAAAGATAAATTTGAAGAGAAACAGGTTAAGATAACAAATGACGTTGAAAAACTAAAAGAAGATTTTATGATTCTGCATAAAGGAGTTTTAGGTAAATTGGAAGATTATGATGCAAGGATGCAGGATGTCGGAACAGAACTAAAAGCTGTTGGGAAAGTTTTTAAAGATGTGATTCCTGAATTTGTAGATAATGTTAAAGAGTTGTCTTCTGTGACAAAAGGATTAAAAGAGAAAAAAGAATAAAAGTATTATCATAAAATTATTATTTCTTTTATCCTTAACTTTTTGATAATTTAATCTCTTAATTAATGTTTAATTTTTTATGTTTTCCAGTTAACCGCTTAATAAAGCTACTGTAAAGATAACAATCCCAAACATTACAATTAAACCTAAAACTTTAGGGTTAAATAAAGTAGCAAAGATATTCTGCTCAAAATTTTGCGATGATACTTCTCCATCTCCTGCCGGTACTTCGCCTGCCTGTGCTGACTGCTCTAACAATGACTGGCCCATGACTTTTCCTGCAGCTGCAACCACAATAAGAATGCCCACTCCAACTAAGATCCATTGTATAGTTTTATCCTGGTAAGCTTCTGTTCCTTTAGCTCCGAACACCATAAACAAGAGAAGCATCAGCAGGAAAAAAATTATGGCAATAGTGAACCAAGGAATCATGAAATTTATTAAGTCAATAACTGTCCTTGATAATAAAACCATAAAAGCTGCCATACTGGCAATCAAAGCATTTATACCTAAAGAATCACCAATTACTTTGGTCTTTTGTAATATAGCAAACATAAAGGCCCAGACTAAGACAACCGGAAAAATAAAATCAAAGGACTGAATCAACCCTATGTCTAATATTGTAGCCATTTTTATCTATTTTTTCCCGATATCTTCAAGGAATCCCCCTACACCTTTCCAAACATCTTTGATAGTATTACCCATAGATCCTTTTCCAGGTTCTTTAGTGATGAACCAAACTATCAAGCCAAAGACAAGAATTATCAACATAAGTTCTGTAACATCTGAAGTCCACCAATAGAAAACATCATAAGGAGCCGCCCAGAGATTAAGTGAAGAACCAAAAATATAAATTACAAAACCTACAGCAGTCAAAGCGATTAGTGGTGATGCACTTTGTGAAAACCCTTTTCCAAAAATTCCTAACAACAGCAACAACATCATCGCTGCCACGGCAACAAGTGAAATGCTTGGTAACGAATCATTCATAACCTGAACAGGATCGTAACCCAAAGGATAAGTTCCAATCATATGCGGTATGACAAAGAGCAGACCCAATACCAAAGCTATTATAACTCGAAAATTTTTGTGATCTTTAAATAAAGGCATATTTGCTGTTACTGCATAAATTAAAGTAAACACCAATATAAATGGAAGTAAAAAATCTACTACTCCATATGATTGAAAATACTGTACTAAAGTTGAAAATCCAACTCCGACCATCTTATTAACCTCCTTTTTAGATAATAATCAATTATATCTTCTTAATATATTTAAATCATATCTTTTTATTTA
>JAHJGQ010000053.1 GCA_018824365.1 Nanobdellota archaeon
AAAGCGCCAGCGGCCGGATTTGAACCGGCAATCCCAAAGGGACTGGTTCTCGTTGGATAATAAGAAATCAATTGGCGTAGCCGGTAACTAAGCGAAGCTTATGTCACAAGTTTTTACCAGATTTTCTTAAAATCTGTTCAAGACCAGCGCAATACCAGATTATGCGACACTGGCACAAATGGAGAATTCTCTTATTGTTTTATAAAATTTTAGGTTATAAAAACAAATCTACTTCAACCTAATCACTTCTAGATTCTTAGGAGCAATCGTTTCTATCCTAAATTGCTTATGTATCGAGGATGCTAAGTCAAGACATCTTGAAGATTCACCATGCACAACTATGACTTTCCTTGCTTGTGGATTACATCTTTTCACATAATTCATCAACTGCCTTCTGTCGGAATGGTTTGTAATCTCAACCTTATGAACTTCCAAATTGATTTTAAAGATGTGGGTTTTTCCATTTTCCCTGAGCATTAATTCTTTCTCTCCTTCCCTAATACGATGACCTAAACTTCCTGGCGGCTGATAACAGCTGAAAATTAAAGAATGCTTATCTCCTTCTGCCAGACCTTTAAGATACTCCACAGAAGGTCCTCCTGTAAGCATACCGGAAGTCGCTAATATAAGACAAGGTCCCTCTTCAAGCATAATCTGTTTTCTTTCTTTGCTCGATCCTACTTTTTTAAATATCTCAGAAAGAAAAGGATTATTTTCTTTATGAAAAATCTGTTCTCTGATGTTTCTATTAAGATATTCCGGATAGGCTGTATGGATTGCAGTGATATCCCAAAGCATTCCATCAATATATACTGGTGCATCTGGAATTTTCTTCTCCCGCATCAGCCTTTCAACAATAATCATAACTTCTTGAGCCCTTCCTGAACCAAGAACAGGCATCAATACTTTACCACCACGTTCAAATGTTTCTTTTATTGTCTTAATCATATATTCATCTGCTTCCTGCTCTGCCATAACATTAGTTTTTCCACCATATGTTGCTTCCATCATCAAAGTTTCAAGACGAGGAAATTGTGTATTGGCTGGTTCTAAAACATTAGTGCGTGCATACTTCAAATCACCAGTATAAGCAAAATTATGCAATCCATTACCTATGTTTAGATGAACTATGGAACTTCCTAAGATATGTCCTGCATTATAAAACGTTAATCTAACATCCGGGGTTATATCTGTAACTTCTTCATAATCTGGGCAGATTGTATGAAGAACCATCTGCCTAACTTCTTCACTACTATAGATTGGTTCTTTACCCTCTGAACGTTGTATTTTAATCATGTCTAATTGTAGTAAAGACATTACATCTCTTGTTGGTAAAGTACAATAGACCGGTCCACGATAACCAAACTTGAACAAGTAAGGTAAAAGGCCGGAATGATCTAAGTGTGAATGAGTAACTATAATTGCATCAATCTCGCTGATATTAAATTCTGGAGCATCAAGAAATGGGTATGCTTCTGGACCTTCATCCTGGCTTGGATCGATACCACAATCAATAAGAACTCTTGATTCTGGAGTTTGTAAAAGAAAACAAGTTCTTCCTACTTGTCTTGAAGCACCTAAACAAGAAAGCCTAACCCATTCATGCTTTTTCTCTCTAATCCAGCCGTCATAAATCCTATGTCCTGTCTTATCCAAAAATTTTTTCCTTTCATCTGCATTTTCATAAAGGACTGAACGGATACTTTCAATTAACTTAGATCTAATAGGTGGTAAACGTTTTATCAGTGGAACCCATAAAGTTTTCTCACGTATATCTTTGAGGATTTCTCCTTGTTTTCCTATCACTAAACCCGGTTTGTCTGCATGGATAATCACTTGCGATCTTGGTGGATCGAAAATAAATTCCTGCGCACCGGCTTCTTCAGGGATAAGTTTTTGAATTTCTTTCTTTGCTTTCTCTAAATCCATACACAATGAAGGATCTGGACGAAGTTCTATTCTTTTCCTGAACTCTTTTACAGCATCCTTGATACTGCCTTTATTATCCAAGAAAAATTTCTTATCTTTAGTATAAAGTACTATGTTTGCGCCTTCAAACGCCGCATCGGATATTTTGTCTTCTGGTAAGATTTTTATAATTTCTTTTAATATATTTGCCATTCTTAAAAATTTCTCCTTAAATTCTAATGATTTTTTTTACCCTAAACGCTTCAATCTTTAAATTCAGAGTTTAGAAAAGCTTCCAAACACGCTTCTTTTCCTAAGCTGATTTAAAAAAATCGTCAAACAATTTTTTATGATCTGAAAAAGTAACTAAATTTTTACCGAATTTTTATGATTGAATAATATTAAATAAATATTAATA
>JAHJGQ010000054.1 GCA_018824365.1 Nanobdellota archaeon
ATCTAAAATATCAGTGGGTGTTCTGAACTGTAATTATGTGACAGTTACAAATATATCTGTAGGTGCTACAATATTTATAAAATGTGATTTTGTAGAGGGCACAGGATGGGATAAAGAAATGTGTTAGTTTGGAGATATAATAAATTATCTTTTTGTTAGTTACTAATCAGTGATTAACTTGGAAAGGTTTATAAACGGTTCTTTATTTTGTTTAGTTTAAGATGAGTTTTAATGTTGATCAATTTTTTAATATGGTTTATAATCATATGGTACAAGCTCAAAAAGCTATTCGTAGCTCTTCTGAAGTAAATGATTATCGTTGGTTATCTTCTAAAGCTAAAGCAATTGATGATACTTCAATGAAGCATAATTTTCGATCGTATACACGAAATTCTGATAATCCTACTGTTTTTCTGATAGGATATGATTCTCAAGCAATTGATGATCTTGCTTGTTTCTTAGATGATCTTGGTGAGCAAGGAATTCTGCAAGGATGTGTCTTATTAAGTGAGGGATATCAAGGAAATAATTCTTTGCAAAAAGGATTAATGAGGGGTTCTTTAGATGACATTTTTAGAAAATATAATATTCATCCTGAAGGGAATGATAATGCTGAATTGCGTGAACAACAGCATGACGCTTTAAACGATGTTAAAAGATTATTAAAATATGATTCTGCTTATAATTCAGAAGTTCAGAAGAAAATATCTAAAGCGATGGGAAGTTTGATTGCAAGAGACAAAGGTTATTTTTTACCACATATATTAAATCATGCAAAAGGAGATGCTTCTGTGATATATTTATTAGAACTTGATAATGTTACTTCGTTCACACTTGAACGACTTTTGAAAAATAATGGTGTAAAATATGCCAGCTTTGTTCCTACGTTATAACTATGGGAAATAATTCTTCATTAATTAGGCCTGGTATGATACCGATAGCTCTACCAGATAATGCTGCTGCATTTCGTTGGTTTTTTCTTATCCAATGGAACCCATTAATATCAACAGTGGGATTTTTTCCTAACAATGTGTTCGCTGCGTTTATTCCGTTTTCTATTCTAAGAGCTCTTAGATTTTCAGGTGTACTTATGTCTACTGGTTGGGCAAATCCTGCATCAGCTATCATTGCTTTGTACCCATCTCCTGTTTCTACCAGGATAATATTGCTAAAGTGTTGATCTTTAATAATTATACCAACAGAGGTCTGTGCCTTAGCAAGTTCATTCATAGCCGGGAGAAATTCATTAAATTGACCATTTGTGAAAGCTTCTGCATACACTTGCTCTTTAGCTATTTTAGTTACTTTTTTTACTTGTTCTGGTGAAGGATTAGTAAGTCCATCTGCGGCAAATGTTATTCTACGTCTTTGTTCTGCTGTTAATTTTTGATTCATAAGCCTGTTGAGATTTTCTCCTTCTATACGTTCTTGATAAAATACTCCTACTGGCACATCAAGAGTGGTATCAGGAATATATGTATGTGGTGCGTGTCCTGATTTTGCTAATTTGTTTAAAATCTCTGCTTGTTCTTGTGGAGTATTGGCAAAATCTGAGATATATGCTGTAACACCTCCTTCAAGAGGGAATTCTGCGGGTTGGCTAATTTTCATAACCAGTTTTTCATTTATTGGAATATCTGTTTTAACTATTTTAGCAATCTCTGGAATTGCTTCATCAGCTACTCCTATGACAATATATTCATTTCCTTTACCAATGAAATAAGGATTATCAATCAAAGCTTCTTCAGCTTCTTCAGATAAACGCGGACCAGTTCTACGTTCATATCCAAGAACGATATTGTTCCAATTTTCATTTGATGGTATACTTGGAATTTTTCCTTTTAAAGGTTTAAATTTAACTCCACTAATACCAATATATCCTCTTTGTTGTGAAATTATGTTAAAAATTTGTTGTATCTCAATTGGATCAGCATTTACTCCTCCTGCAAAAGCTACAGCTTGATGATATATGTCGATATATTCTGGGTTATCGGCTTCTAAAAAATTTCCTCTAGAGGGTATGTCTGTCTCAACTGGTTTCGTAGCTATTGGTCTGGTTACTTCTTCAGGTGCTGCTCTTGCTGAATGAACTTCAGAACTTGTTCCTAAAACAGTATTTTCCATCCCTTCATTAACAGTTTTTGGACTAGATCCAGGAAGTTCTCCTTCCATCTGTAAACTGGGATTTCTGTTTGGAGGAGGTAATGTGGTTGCATCATCACTAACTTTAAGTCCTGCACTACCAGTTGCTGCATTATCTTTTGCTTCATATGCTGTCACGTAACTGCTTTCAGGAATGGCATCCCTTACAGCATTGTCTAATTGGCCTTCTAAAAAATATTTTGGATCTACTTTTCCCAATAAATTATTTATTATTTCTTCTTGTTTTACTTTGTTTATTGTTCCGTCAGGCAGCTTAACTTTGACTCTACCTCCTTCTACATAAAATTCTCCCCCTTTAGCTACTACGTTGTCTAATTGTTTCTTGAGTGCTTGTCCTTCTGGATTACTAACGTCAGCTATTGAGTCTATAACATGTATGGCTCTGTTGGCTGTTTGAACTGTATCCCAAGCTTTCTTTGCATTGACAAGTCTTTCTGCGTCTTCTAAAGTTCTTGCTCCAGTATTCCAAACTTTTTGTGCTTCTGTCAGGGCATCCAAAGTTTGTGCTTTATCAAATGTTCGCGGCCTAAATAATTCTCCAACAATTCCTTGTTTGTTTTTTAATATTGTTCTAACAGCAGTTTCGCCAATTTCTATTGCGGCTTTAAACTCATTTGCTTCATTTAGACTTTCTGTTGCTGCATCAAATGCTGCTTTTGCATTATTGTATACTTCTTTTGCTTTTTCAGTTGTTGCTACTGCTACTGCGCTTTTATCAGCAATCATGGTTGCTTCAGCTAGTTTCTTAGCTTGCTGTGCTTCATCTAATTTTCTAGAGAATGCTAAAGCTTCCTTTGCCTGACGAGTTATCTCTTTTTCTGCAGTAGCAAGAGCAC